>CABSIA010000036.1 GCA_902477645.1 uncultured Prevotella sp.
GAGAGTGTCGCATGTGCTTGAGGTGTCGCGCGGTGTGAACTGAAAGTCAACCGACGAGAACATACCCTTGCTTGCTATACGGTTGCTCGACTCCATGTGCGCCGAATAGCTGTAGGGCTGGCCACGCCGCAACTTCAGGTCACTTAGTATAACCCTGGGACGGACAGGACTTTTCTTTCCGTTGAAATATGCTGTGAACCGCCTGCGGGACACGGAGTCGCGGAGTGTCTCCATGAAGCTCTTCCTCAGATTTATTTTTACGTTGCCTATGTACCATTTGCGGAGAGCCTTGTCCGGAAGATTGTCAGCCAATTGAAAATCTAGCTGCACCTTGCCGGGCACTTTTATGGTGTCGGCAAGATATGATGAATAAGACGGCTGATAATAGAAGTATCCGTTGTCACGAAACAGGTTGCTGATGCGGGTTCGCTCGGCATCGAGAATTGCCACATCAAAAGGAGTGCCGGTCTTTATCTTGGTGTCTTCGGCTGTGGCGGCTATAAGGCTGTCGGCATCGGTCGGGAAATTGGAATATCTCACGTTGTCTATGGTGAACAGATGTCCGCAGTCTACCTCGTATGCTATCTTTGCCTTTTTCTTGTTTTTCTGTAAAACTTCCTCGTAGCTCACCAAACCGCGGAAATAACCATGGTTGTGGAGCTGCGACTGAGCCACGGTTGCCCTAAGCTCAGGATTTACCCAGCTCATCAGGACGGGCTGATTACCGAATGTCTTCGATACCCATTGCCCGAATTTTGATTTAGAATCGTGGAACGCATTCCATATCCACAGGCTATATGGGAAAGGGGTCTTGTAGTAGCTGCTTCCGAATATGGCACCGTTTGGAGCACAGTCGAGAGCCACAGAAATTTCCTCCTGTGTGGATGTGAAATGGCTGTTTTGCTCGTAATTGGTGTATTTCACCTCTTTCAGGCCAGAGTATAGTCTGTCGCCCTCCGGGATGTCGCTTGTCGATGAGCATGCTACGGCGGCAAGGCATGTCAGTGCCGCTATTGTATATTGAAGGTATCTATTCATTGTTGTTTACTTTTTTAGTAGAGTCGGCAGGCATTGGAATTGTTGTCCTGTTTTCTTTAAAACGGAAAATATCTTTAAACCGCTGCAGTTTTCTTCGCCAGATAAAACCGCCGCCATATTCGCCGATGTTGCCTTCGAGCCAGTCGTAGCTGTCGCGGTTGTAGAAGAGTTTAAGATATTGTGTGGAGGCGTCGTTGAGCCGGTATTCGAACTGCACGTTGTTGAAGAACGACTCATTCTGGTTTGCCACATCGGAGCCTGTAGACAGTTTGCCACCTACGATGATACGCAGCCTGTTGTTCCAGAATCTCTTAGAGAACTTGAACGAATAGTCTGTATGCACATTGCCGCTGGCATCGGTAGTGTTATCGAGTCCGAAGCTGAGGTCGAGTGTACGCAAAGCGTTGCCTGCAATGCCGTTTATCTGGCTCTGTAGGAATGCGCTAAGAGCGGAGTTCATTGAAAATTTGCCGGTATTCCCGTCTACAAGATACATGCCCGTTGTGAGCATTGTCACAGCAATTTTTCCACGTTCCTCTTTGCTCATGGTGTTCAGCTCATTGCTTATCGTCATGTCCTGTGGCGCATATATAACGAACTCAAGTCCCATGTCGTTGAGAGTTCTTGTTATGATTACGCCACATTGGAAATCTACCGATCTGCTTACGCCGTTGTCGTCGGAAACGGATGCCTTTGTCGACTCAAGAGCTGTAATGTTGAGCTTCGGGTTCATGGGGTCGCCAGAGAACTCAACATAGCTGCCGTCTTGAATGACAAACGTCTTCAATGGAATTACCGGAAGCGAGTATTTCATCTCGCCATTGCTAAGTGTGTATCGTCCGCGTAGCGACAGGTTGTCGATATTGTTGTATCTCATTCTCAGGTCGCCGCCGCCAATCAGGTCAATGTAGTTGGTTTTGTTTGCATTCAGCGCACAGAGAATATGTGCGCTCTCATTGATGCTGACAGTGAGGTCCATATCAAATCCGGACAATGGCGGGCGGGTTGTCTCCATACTGGCAGAGTCGGCAAAGTTGGTGAATTTCACAAGTTCGTCGAGCTGGTTGTCGGTTGTGATAGGACTGTCTTTCAGAATATATGTCATATCGGTAGCACCAAGCACATCAAGTTTTCCTCTCATCTGTAAGTTATCCAACGCTCCCTGCAGACGCCCGTAGAAGTTTACGTATGCTTTTCCATAAGCTTCTGACCTTGAGTTTTCTTTTGCATTAATAAGCAGAAAGTTCTCTGCCCTCAGAATGATACTTGCGTACATGTTGTCGAGTTTAGAGAAGTCTACATATCCCGATGCGGTGAGTGGCTTTTCGTTATATGAATACATGGCGAAGTTGTCAAGTCTCAGTTTGCTTTCAGCTATGGTGACAGGCTTGTTGCCGAATTTCAGCTCAACGCCGTATGGCATGCTGTAAAGGTATGCTGAGTCAAGTGCAATCTCGCCATCCACTTGTGGCGCATTCATACTGCCTTTTATAGTAAGCTCTCCGTTTCCATATCCCTTCAATCCTAACAGCTGGTCGGGTATGAAACCGTTGGCAAGATACAATGGCGTTTTGGTCATCTCGAGCCTTGCATCAATATATCCGTCGCCTTCTGACACGTATGTTCCCGTCAGCGTTCCAACTTCCTCTTGGTCATGCAATAGTATTCCGTCTATATAGTGTGAGCCGTCAGGTCGTGGCATGTATGTAAACTCGGTGCCTACATTGCCCATCTTGCATCCCTCATAGATGAGGTCGTCAATATTGAGCGACGACGACAGCGACAACTCGTCCTTTGTCTGAATGGCATGGAAGTCGCCGTAGAGTATGCCTGTCATGTTAGGCGTGAAAGGCAATATGGCAAAAATATCGTCCATGTCAAGCCTGTTTACACTAAGTGTAATGTCTTGAAGCGCATCAAGGTTCTCATCGTTTGTATATACCTGAAAACCAGTACCGTCAGCAGCCTTCAGCTTCAGGTCGGCAGACACTCTGGTACTGTCTGACAGCAGAATATAGTTGCCCTTGTTTATATTAAAATTTTTATATCCCAATATGGCATCGTTTCCTGTGAAAGATATTCTTAACCCGTTGTCTTCCATATTTGCCGACAAACTTGCCGACAGGCCTAAGCGGTTTTTCCAGTCGTAAAGTTTCGGCGTAAGAGTGGTGCCACGCTCTGTCAGCGTGCCGTCGATGATGGCGTTGAACACGTAATCAGGGTTATCCTTGTTGTTCTTAACCTGCAACTGATAAGTAACACCATTCTCATCGGAATTGATATTGAACCTTGTCTCGTCAATGAGTATCTTGTTGACATACATTGTGTTGGCTGCAAAGAAACCGTCCATGCCGCCTGTGGGCGATGAAGTAAGGGCTACGTTCAGGCTGCCGTATTCAAGCCCGTATCTTTTCAGAAGCCTTGCGAAAATATTTTCTTTTCCAGCCTTCAGCTTAATTCTGGCCTCAGGTAGCCGCTCTCTCAATCTGGTCTGGTCTATGTAGCGGTCTTTCATCTGTTTCATGGTCTCTTCTGCCACATCCATTATTTGTGTCATAACTTTTTCGTAGCTTCCACTGGCATCCATGTCGAGATTGAAATCGCCGCAGTTAACAATGGCGTGTGTGGTGTCTTCCATGGCTATGATATCCATGTCGATATCCTCAGGACGGTATTCGCCGTCCTTATCCTGTAGCCAGATGTCTCCAATTGTGCCCTGTAGTTTATGGTTGGCTTTCAGGTCTGAGCTTATGTCGAGATGTGTGCATGTGCTGACTTTCAACGGGCTTTCCACAATCTTCATCTTAAACAGGTCGAGTTCGTGGAGCTGGCATGCAAGAGTGGCACTAATCTTCTTGCCATTTGTAAGTGCGTCAAATGTGATGTTTCCGTTAATGGCTTTGTTGCTGCTTGTTATGTCGGCAGCTATATTTCCGTTCTTAATTTCTGCTTGTCCCCTGATACCGTCGAGGTTGTAGTCTTTATAACTGAATTTCTTAAGGTCTATATTGGCAAGCAGTTTGGTTCTTGGCGACATTATGTCGAACCCCTTGCCGTCAATGTCTATGCTGGCAGTAAGTGGCGACAGTCCAAGTCCACGTGTGAAATGCTGCAGTTGCAGGTTGTTGGCTATAAGTTTTGTGGTGTATGAGTTGTCTGCAAGGTTTATTGAGGCATTGCCGTTTACGCAACCTTTACCCTCAGTAGCCTTGAACTTAGCCGAATATTTTTGTCCGTCTATGCTGGCGTCACCCTTTATAGCTATGCCGCTGGGTATGCTCATCATAGCTGCAACGTTTTTGTCGAGTAGGGTAGTGACGAACTTCAGATTTTGTGAATGGGCTTCAAAATCTACATTTGCCAATAGGCGGCCCATATCGTTGAGGTTTGCCATTTGCCCTTTGGCACTTGCCTTTATAGCCGAAGGAAGTTCGATTTTCAACTCATCGAGAGCCATTCTCTGCATGTTGCCGTGCGCAATGGCACTTACCGTCAGCTGGCTATAAGGCCACTGACGCTTAAACTCGGCAGGCATGTCTTCCATAAAAACCATCAGGTCTTTCTTTCCCAGAGCACCTTTCGCATACAGATGCAGCTGCCCTGGAGCTTTGTCATCAAAGGCATTTAGATCCATTATGAGTTTCGCCGTCAGTTCTGAGTTCCGGGTAACAGCTTTAACATCAGGCAGTTTCAACTGCAGCGAGTCCATTGAGACTTTGCCTGTTATGTTGCTTACCGACAGGCCGCACTTTTCTTTAAATGCACAGGCGGCAATATTCATTGTTAAATCGGGCGCACGGAACGAAAGGTCTTTTATAGCTAAGGCTACATCATTGAGCTTTATATGGTTTACGTCGAAGCCTTTCACGCTTTGAGCCGATGGAATGTCGTATGCAATCATACCATTCCATTCGAACACGTTTATTTTGTATATAGCATCGTGAAGGTCGAAAAATCCACCTGTTACCGAGGCATTATCGAACCCTGCGGCTATCCTCATGCTGTCGCCAGGCATGGAAATTGCAACTTTTGTATTTTCTAATGACAGTTTGCCGACATTTATCTTCCAAAAGTTCTCGCTTGTTGTTGTGTCTTCAGGCACGCTGTCGTTCATAGCCACAGAAATGTTGGCGGTGCTGACAACGGCATCGTCGATGTTAACAGTCTCCGCAGACAGGTCTATACCGTGAGCTTTCAGATTCAGCTGCCCTATGTCGCCTTTCACTACAGCCTGTGGAACAAAATCTGTGGTGTTTACCTTCATGCCGCTTAAAGTCAGCTCGTCTATCTCTACTTGACCTCTAAATAAAGGTAGCAGTTGCACGTCGACAACTATTTTTTTGATACAGGCAACGGTATCAGCCTTGTTGCCATTGTCGGTTGAAGGCTTAATAACTTTTACGCCTTCAACTCCCAAATCGAGTGGAAATACCAATTTTACCTTGTCTATGGTTATTTCCATTCCTGATTCCTCAGAAGCATATTCTGCCACTTGCTTTACAACCCAATTCTGGAAAGGTGGAAAGTAAAACAACAGGGACAATAAAACTGTCAGAACTATTGGTATTGCCAGTACTAAGCCTAAACTTCTGAGATATTTTTTCATTCGTAATACATTAAGTCTGCTCCTCACATTGCAGAGGAGAGTATTTTTTGTTATAAATGGCGGGTGCTATAATTTTCCTGTCGGACTGGTTACTTGGCTGTACAATGCTTGCCACAGATTGTCGTCAGGTATGGGAGAGTCGATAGATATTGGAATTTTTGATACAGGATGTATCAGTTCCACATGTCTTGACAGCAGCGATATGCTGCCGTCTGGATTAGAGCGCTTTGCTCCATATTTCAGGTCGCCTTTTATAGCACATCCAATATGTGCCAACTGGCTTCTTATCTGGTGGTGTCTGCCTGTCAGCAGCTCAACCTCTACGAGAGTGTAGTTGTCTGTCTTGGCAAGAGTCTTGTGTCTAAGCTTTGCCTTCTTCGAACCTGGCACCTCGTGGTCGTATACATAGGTCTTGTTTTGTTTTTCGTTCCTCACAAGCCAGTTTTCAAGTTCTCCTGCAGGCTTTGGGGGAGCGTTTTTTGTTATAGCCCAATAGGTTTTGTGCACTTCACCAGTTCTGAACATCTCGTTGAGCCTCGACAGTGCCTTCGATGTCTTTGCAAACACCACAAGCCCCGAAACCGGGCGGTCAAGGCGATGTACAACGCCAAGGAACACATTCCCCGGCTTTTGGTATTTCTCCTTGATATATTCCTTTACTGTCTCAGATAATGGCTTGTCTCCGGTCTTGTCACCTTGGACAATCTCGCCACTCTCTTTATAGACTATGATGATGTGGTTATCCTCGTAGACTACTTGCATATTTATGTTATAGTTTGCAAGTTGACGAGTAAATAAGTTAACAGGCAAACAAGTTAATACCTCAAATGTGTAAGTAACAACCCGTAAACTTGTCAACTCATTTACTCGCCAACTTAAAAATTACATGTTCATACCACCGTCAATCTGTATAACCTGTCCGCTGACATAGCTTGACATGTCAGAGGCAAGGAACAGGCAAACATTGGCGATATCCTCAACCTGTCCGCCACGGCGAAGTGGTATTTTCTTCATCCAGTCTTTGCGGATTTCCTCAGGAAGCTGAGCGGTCATGGCTGTCTCGATAAAACCTGGAGCAACAGCATTTGCACGGACACCCTTTGGACCAAGCTCTTGGGCGATAGACTTTGCAAGACCAATCATCCCGGCCTTTGATGCGGAATAGTTGCACTGGCCTGCATTGCCGTGTACACCAACAACACTCGACATGTTGATGATTGAGCCACCACGCTGGCGGAGCATGATTGGAGCACAAGCATGAATAAAATTGAATGCGCTCTTCAAGTTCACATTCAACACAGCATCCCACTGAGCCTCAGACATACGGAGCATAAGTCCGTCCTTGGTTATGCCAGCGTTGTTTACGAGAATATCGATTGTTCCGAAGTCCTCCTTAATTTTGTTTACAACAGCCTCTGTCTCTGCAAAGTCAGCTGCGTTACCAGCGTATGCATTGCACTTCACGCCGAGAGCCTCAATCTCCTTGCGGGTAGCCTCAAGGCCAGCCTGCATGTCGTCGTTGAGTACAAGGTCGGTGAAGGCAATGTTAGCACCTTCTTTTGCAAACTTCATGGCAACGGCCTTGCCGATACCACGTGCGGCACCTGTGATAAGTGCTGTCTTACCTGTCAGTAATCCCATTGTTAATCTTTTATTTTAAAATGTTAATACGTTAAATTAAAATTTATTTCGTCAGTCCACGTTTACCCAATGCGCCATATACGACCTTGGCAACGAGCGGCTTGCTCGACTCCTCTGTCAGTCCATGCCCCAAACGGCCATATATAAACGGCACCTCAAGTCCCTTAATACAATAGTGGGTGATGTCGGCAACCAATTCTATGTCGTCCAGGTCGAACTCCCCCTCGGCAACCCCTTCGGCATATACCTTTCTGAAAAGTTCCATCTCGTCCTCATCAAAATTCTTCCTGACCTTTTCTACTGTCCAGATATTGCGGAAAAACTCTGCTCTAAGATTGCCGTTACGGACAACGGTCTCGCGTATCATGCTCAAATGTGTGTAAATAAGCTCTATGATTTTGTCTTGCGGCTTAATCTTTTTCGCCGCCACCTCATCGAGCTTATCGCTCAAACGTTCAAGCTCCGACTCAATCACCGCATTATACACATCCTCTTTCCTGTTAAAATATGTATATAATGTTCTGCGGCCTTTGCCTGAGGCTTGGGCGATATCATTCATTGTGGTGTTGGCAACACCGTTTTTTGCAAATAATTGGCGTGCAACATCTACAAGCGTCTGTCGTGTTTTTGAGATTGACATATAACTCTCCTTTTCTTTTGTTTTGCACAATACATATTGGTATGTGCAAAAGTAAAAGATTTATTCGAAATGAGCAAATAAAATCAACAAAAACAGGCTTTTTATGCTTTATTTGTAAAAAAGTAGCTTAAATATTTGGCCAGTTAAAATAAAAGCCGTAACTTTGCACTCGCAATTCAGAAATAACTGATATTCTTAACATCGCGGAGTGGAGCAGTTGGTAGCTCGCCAGGCTCATAACCTGGAGGTCGCATGTTCGAGTCTTGCCTCCGCAACAATGATTGGGTAACAAGCTTACTATAAGCGAGTTACCCATTTTTTATTTCGTAGCTGGGGCATTGAAAGCCGGATTTACTTCAGACCAAAAAACAATTTTATATCATTAAAAAACATGCGGAAAAATGCAGCCGCTTTCATGTGCCATCGCAGCCGCTTACGATGGCATATGAAAGCGGCTGCGATGGCACATGAAAGCGGCTGCATTTTTTTGTGGCGTTTTAAATTCATGTAATATTGAGAAATAAAAAACCTGTTGGGCGGATTAAATATGTACCAAATTAATTCCGCCAACAGGTTATTATAGTAATTTCTGCTGTTTTTTATATTGTACGCTCCTTTTATTTCCCTATATCCTGGAATTTTATTTTTTTGCCGTTAACAATTATGTTCTTGAAGTGGACATCCCTGACGGTTCGGTCGGAGTCGTAGTCTTTGATGATGCTTTCTTTGAGTTTTGACTCGTCGCCAGTAAAGCTGATGTTGCTGAACCAGATGTTTCTGATGTTGCCGCCTGGACATCTGTTGTACTTGCTTGAGAATACGGGTTGGAGGTTGAAGAGCCGGCTGGTTACGACATCTTCTATGCGGATGTTGTCGAAGCGTACGTCCTCAACGATGTTCTGGTCGCCAGTATTGATTTGGAATATTCCGTTGCCATCGGCAGAAAGTACATCGCAGTCCTCAACACGGACATTTTTAAGCACCTCGCCTTTACCTGCCCTGTCGTCGCCATGTCCGCCAAGATTGAAGGGGCGTGCAAGGTCGCTGAATATGGTGGCCCGCCTTATTCTGTAGTTCTCGCTGCCTCCCCAGTACCACCAGCGGTGGTTGTATAGTGCAAAAGCATCATCGTTGTTGCGTAGGAAAACGTCCTCAACGGTGACATTGCGGCAGCACATCATGTCGATGCCGTCGCTCCATGGATGGCGTGAGAAGCTGCGGAGGTTGCGGATGACAATTCCGTCAGACTCCCCGCCGAAAATGGTGTAGTGTTGAGGATTTATTACGGTGATGCCGTCTACGAGTACATTCTTGGAGTATGTTATCTCTACGCCACGAAGGGGGCTGAGCAATACGCCACGTCCTATAATCTTGACGTTCTCAGCTCTGTCAACAATGAGTCGTGCCCTTACGACAGCTCCAGGTGCTATGTATACGGTGCTGTTGCTCGGAATTTTTATCTCGCCGCTTGGCAGGTCTTTTGGCTTATGGATGCCGGGACCGAAATATATTAGTTTCGGGTGCTGTACGAACACGTCGTGGTTGTTTATGGTTTCCCAGAGAATAGAGTCCTTTGAGTCGGCGCTTGGTATGGCCGGAACATATAGCTCGGGTCCATCAACGAAAACATGCAGGTTGTGCTCGCGGTCGCCGTTTATCTCTACGCTGAGGCTATAGCTTTGATTGTTGCAGACTTTTGGAATGTTGAACTGAATAGTGGAGTCGTTGACAAGTGTATGCTTGATGCCCTTTGCCAACGGGCGCACTATGGCTGATTCTATTTTCTGTTTGTGGTAAACTATGCGCATTGTTGACTTGTTGTCGATAGCGAACTGGCACCATGACGCTTCCTGTACCTTTTGGTGCGGGTTTACCTGACACTGGTATGTTGGAGCCTTTTTGTCGTTTATCCATACACTGAAATCGTGCATTTCCCTTAGGCTCTCTTTGTCGTCGGGATATACGGGGATTGTCTGGGCTCCTGCATGGAGAGTTGTCAGCAACATTGCTGTTGCGGCAATTTTTGTCTTTATTCTCATAATAGATACTTGTTTTGTTTTTTGTACTTTATATAATATAATACGCATGAGAATAAAGAAAAGCAGAAAGCGACACCAAAATTTTTAAAATAAATTCCGTGTTATCCGCAGAAATAAATTATTTAATACGGATAACACGGATATTATAGATATGCCCCTGTGAGTTTATGATTTATTGCATATCGTAGACTACCTGCATGATTTTTTTGCCAAGTGCGTCGGCCTGTTCCATTGTATTTGCCTCGCTATATACTCTGATGATAGGTTCTGTGTTGCTCTTGCGCAAGTGAACCCATGAGTCAGGAAAGTCTATTTTTACTCCGTCAATGTCGTTTACAGACGCATTGGAATCTGCCGCATACATTTCTTTTATTTTTACCAATATGGCGTCAACATCGGTGCTTGGTGTGAGGTCGATGCGGTTTTTGGCTATCGAATATTCTGGGAATGTTGCACGAAGCTCGCTCACCTTGCATTTCTTCTGGGCCAGACTCGACAGGAACAGGGCAATGCCTACAAGTGCGTCGCGTCCGTAATGGCTTTCCGGATATATTACTCCGCCATTTCCCTCGCCACCAATCACTGCGCCGACTTCTTTCATCTTTGTTGTTACGTTGACCTCGCCAACTGCGGCAGCGGTGTAAGTTGCTCCATGTTTTTCGGTAACGTCGCGAAGAGCACGTGTTGAGCTGAGATTTGAGACGGTGTTGCCTGGTGTGTGCGACAATACATAGTCGGCAACGCTTACGAGGGTATATTCCTCACCATACATTTTTCCGTTTTCACAGATGAATGCCAGACGGTCAACATCTGGGTCAACGACAATTCCCAAGTCGTAGCCACCCTTTGACATAAGTTCCATTATGCCGCTGAGGTTTTTCTCCAAAGGCTCTGGATTATGGGCGAAATCACCGTTTGCCTCACCGTTAAGTATAGTGTATTCTATTCCAAGTGCAGAGAGCAGCTTAGGCAGTATAATTCCTCCAACGCTGTTTATCGTATCAACGGCTACACGGAACCCCGCAGATTTTATGGCATCTTTGTCGACAAGGCTCAGAGCGAGCACGCTGTCGATATGTTTCTGGTCGAAAGTGTTGTCTTCGGTATATTTGCCAACATGGTCGACATCGGCATAGTCGAAATCCTCTGCCTCAGCTATGCGCAGCACCTCGTTTCCTGCCTCTTTGTCAAGAAACTCGCCTTTGGCGTTGAGAAGCTTCAGAGCGTTCCACTGACGTGGATTATGGCTTGCGGTTATGATTATGCCGCCATCGGCATTGCTCATCGTTACGGCGAGCTCTGTGGTTGGAGTCGTTGCCAGTCCGATGTTTACAACATCGTATCCCATGCCGGTAAGGGTTCCGCAAACAATGTTGCAAACCATCTGTCCGCTTATACGCGCATCGCGTCCGACAACAATTTTGTTTGTCGGATTTACCGAGTTGCGGCGAATATAGGTTGCGTACGCTGTTGTAAACTTTACAATGTCGAGTGGGTTCAATGTGTCACCCGGCTTGCCGCCTATGGTGCCTCGAATTCCTGAGATGGATTTAATTAGTGTCATATTTTATTTTATTAAGTTGACAAGTTGACGAGTGAACAAGTTAACAAGTCGTTGGTTATTAAAATGACGAGTTAACAAGTTGAAACAGACTATTATCTCGTCTACTTGTTAACTTGCTTACTCGTCAACTTTTCTATAAAACTATCTTCCTCTTTCGTAAGTCAATATGTAGTAGCATGGATATACGTTTGCTGTTGCCATGCTCTGTCCCATATCGTGTGGAACAATCAGCTTAACCTTTGCGATCTCATCGGTAATGGCGACAGGGCGTCCAACCTGAATGTATGGCAGAGGTACGAGCCATCCCGTTGGTACTGTAGTATTTGATGAACTGCCGTATATATAGTTCAAAACACTTTCGCCATATATGAACGATGCAGTGAAAGTACCGCTGGTGTTGCTGACAATCATCTTGTCAACTATAGAGTTGTATTGCAATATGTCATTTGACAATTGAATAGAATCGGTGAGAATATTTTTCTCGGTAAAACGGCATAATACGGTTGCCGTCTCGCCATCCTTGATTTTCGCTCCACATCCGTTGCGGATAATCTGCATGTAAACACCTTTTGACTCAAAGAGCACAAATTCGTTTTTGCTTACATCTGTCTTATATCCGTTTGCGGCAAATTCCTCTTCTGTGATAACGTGTATGGCAGAGTCAGAGACAAACTTTGCTATTGCATGGCGTTCACGTTCCTTCATATCTGCGTATGTCTCATCGTCGTTGCACGATGCTATTGTTGTGACTCCGATAAGGAGCAGCATGAAATATGCGAATTTTCTCATATATAGTTGTTGTTAATTTGTTTGCAAAGATACTAAAAAAATATTTGCCCGCATTATCATATAGTAATAATGTTGTTTTTTTTGTGTTTTTTCACCTTATGGCCTTTATAATGCGGGGGAACATTTTTCTCAGTCTTACCAAATGCCGTGATATGCTGCTTCCGGCAACAACTATGCTTACGGCACTGATAATGAGGACGAAACCAATAACAATGCGTGGAGTTAGGGACTCATGGAAGATGGTTACGCCGAAGAATACAGCTGTTACAGGTTCCAGCGCTCCCAATATTGCAGTTGGAGTAGAGCCTATGTATTGTATGGCGCCTGTTGTGCAGAGCAGCGATATTGCTGTGGGCATGAGTGCCAGGGCAACAAGATTGCCCCATAGCCATGGCTTGTCTGATGGCGGTAATTGTATGCCTTCACCGGCAATGGAGCGGAAAACAAACAGGAACCATCCGAAGAGTATTACATAGAATGTAATCTTCAGGGTTGCCATTTCGCGCAGATGCAACTGATTGATAGCCACTATGTATATGGCATACGACAGAGACGATGCGAAAACAAGTGATGTGCCTGTCAGGGATAGGGTGGTGCCGTTCTCGCCTTTATATAGTAACCCAATGCCTCCAACTGCCATCAGCAGGCAGAGTATGGTCTGTATGGTGAGTTTCTCACCAAAGAACATTGCCATAATCAGTGCCACCATGATGGGGTAGACAAAAAGAATGGTGGATGCTATGCCTGCATCCATATAGTTGTAGCTTTGAAACAGGGTGAGCGATGACAAGGCGAAGATGATTCCGAGAACGGCTAAGGGCACAATATCACGGCGTGTAATCTTAAACGAGCGTCCTCTCGACTTCAGCATTATGCCAAGAATTGGCAATGCGAAAAGGTATCTGAAAAACAATACGGAATCGGGAGTAAATCCTTCGGCATATAGAGGCAGAGCGAACAGTGGGTTGGTTCCGTAGGATGCGGCGGCTATTGCGCCAAGAGCATATCCTTTAATCTTTGTGTTCATTTTTTTAGTTGACGAGTAAACAAGTTGACGTGTAAACAAGTTGACGTGTTGGCAAGTTGACGGACTGACGAGTAAACAAGTTTTTAAGAAACGGCAGGCAGTCTTCCGTTGAGCAGCAATGTGAAGTTCTTTTTGTAGGCTTCCACCATTTTGTCGTGGCCTGGTTGGTTATTGTACTTTTTAAACACTTCTGTCTGTGCGAAGGCTGGGTATATTTCCTCGTAGTGATTTACCATTACCTCTTTCACTTGACGTGGATTGTTGGGGTCTGCATGTTCGGCAAGCAGCACACGCAGTGCAAAGCCACGGAAGAATGTTGCTATTTCTTTTTCCATACTGTTTTTATGGCATTAATGTTTCTTACTAATCCTGCATATTTAGCTCTTTTCGCGGCACTTCCCTTGAATAGCTGCCGGTATTGTTCTTCGGTGAGAACTTCCCATTTATCCCATGTCATGTCAATCAGTTCCGGCTTAGGCTGAAATTCCTGAATGTCGGTAGGTGTGGCAAATTTGTTCCAAGGGCAGGCTTTCTGACATCGGTCGCATCCGTAGAATGTGTTGCCCATAGCTTTGGCCTCTTGACTTGTGATTGTGTCAGAGCGGTTCTCTATTGTGATATACGACAGGCATTTAGCTGCATTCATCATTGTGCCGTCGCCGAGAGCTTTTGTCGGACAACTGTCGAGACAAGCCGTGCATGTGCCACATCTGTCTTGCATGGGAAGGTCATAGTTGTCGGCCTCGTCTGAAAGAATAAGCTCGCCAAGAAAAAACATGCTTCCTGCATGCGGTATGATGAGCTGCTGGTTTTTACCTTGCCATCCTATGCCAGCCTGTTGTGCCCAATAACGCTCGAGAATTGGGGCTGTGTCAACGAGGACTCTGAATGGCTGTTGCCCGGGTGTCGTTGTTTTATCATCTGTATGTAGTCCCAGATTGCCGGCGAGAGAGTACAGTTTTTTTCTTACAACATCGTGATAGTCAAGTCCGTAGGCATAGTATGCTATTTGTGGCTCTTCGGCAGGGATTGTTTTCTTAGGACAGTAATTGAGCGCAACAGATACTATTGTTTTAGCCCCATTCAGCAGTAACCGTGGGTCGAGTCTGACGGCTGTGTTTTTTGCCATATATGTCATGCCGGCATTGTACCCTTGAGCAATCCAATTCAGAAGTTTGGCCTCTTCTTTGCTGTCAACTTTTTGCGCCTTTGCTATTCCGCATGCAAAAAAGCCGAGACGTTTTGCCTCAGCCTTTATGGTTTCGCTATTTAAAAGTCTTGAACTCATATCCTTGTTCCTTTAGCCATTTCAGCGCCTCGGGCAGTGCGTAGTGCAGTTTGTCTATGCTCTTCAGTGAGTCGTGGAATGTAATGATAGATCCGTTTCGGGTGTAGCGCTTGACGTTGTTGACAACATCTTGTGGCGTCATCCATTTTGAATAGTCACGTGTGACGAGATCCCACATTACTATGCGGTATGTCCTTGACAACCACCAGTAAACGCTGTGCCGCATCCATCCGTGAGGCGGACGGAACAGGTGTCCGTGTATGATGTCGTTGGCCTGCTGCACATTCAATATATATGTTATCGTCCAGTGCCTGAAAGCCCCGATATGGTTGAATGTGTGGTTGCCCACCTGATGCCCCTCTGCTATTATCTGGTTGTACAGGTCGTGGTGTCTGAGCACATTCTCGCCAACCATGAAAAAAGTTGCCTTGACGTTGTGTTCCCTCAGTATTTTCAATATGAGCGGGGTAGACTCGGGGATAGGACCGTCATCGAACGTCAGATAAACTGAGTGCTCGTTCTTGTCCATTCTCCATGTTGCCTTAGGATATAGCCAGCGCAACCATTTTGCCGGTTGTTCGATAAACATATTGGTTCTTTTTTAATTATGAATTTGGAGTTACGAATTATTCTCGCTTTGCTGTGATTAAGAATTAATAATTCAAAATCGGCTCTGTCGATAATTCGTAACTTAAAATTCGTAACTCAAAATTTACAAGTCCGCTCCTCCACCTTTGCCTACATACATCTTATACAGGTTCTCGAGAGTTTGTGCGGCTTTTGCAGCTTTTTGCTTGTCGGTTATTTCGTAAATATCGCAAGCCTGGTGCATAATAGAAAGCTGTATCATGCACTCTCTCTGGCTTTGCAAGAAGCGTGAGCCTTCGAGCGACAGATAGTATTGGGCGTATTGTACAGAATTTGTCCATACCTTATCGAGGATTTCTGTAGACTTGGCATTCTTTCCGAGCAGTGCGTATGCCTTTGCAAAGTCGAGACCTCCGCTCATGTAGTTGTAAGGCACGTTGTAGTCTGGCATCACTTTCTCAGCCTTCTCCAATACCTTGAGAGCCTTGTCGTTCTTTTGCTCAGAGATGAGGTTCAGTGCCAACTGGCCGAACATACGGCGGTGTGTGTAGCACATACGCATTACAGTCTCATCAATATAGAGTCCTTTCTTGTCGAGGCCGCCGTAGCGGTATCTGTTCATCACGTTGTTGTAGGTCTTCTCTGTATCGAAGTTCTTCATGCCTGGAGCATTCGTTGTGAAAGGAGTAATGCGGTTGGCAAGACCCTCGTTGATGAAGTTGTCACCAAGGTTCATGTAGTTCTCTGCGCCTACGGTGAGTGCCACATAGATAGGGCGTGTCCAGTTGCAGTTGGCAATCATCTCAAGCATCATGAGGTCGCCCTTGTAGAGTGCGTTCTTGCCAGCGAGAGAGATAACCATCTTGTCAGGTATAGTGTCGCTTGCCATCATCATGCCACTCTTCTTGACAGCTTCTTTGTCGATAGTGACATAGAGCGTGTCGGTAGGAATGACGTGCATATCGCCTTTGCCGCCTCTTACCCAGTATTTCATAATGTTGGCAAGTTCGAAAGGCTCTTCGCCAAAGTCTGCTTTTGCCTGTTCCGGATTGCTTTCATAATACTCCAATATCTGCGACTTGAGTTGTGGAGCAACCTGTATATACTCATTCGTTCCAGAGCAATAGTCGAGACGTGGCCAGTTGATTGGAACAGCCGGTGAGTCGTAAGCCGGACGGCGCATCTGGTCGATGTACCAGTCGGTCTGCAGATAACTGAGGTTGCAGACGCGTGCGTCAGTCCTGACACCCTCTGTATCCTGATTATACCAGAGCGGGAAGGTGTCGTTGTCGCCATTGGTGAAAATTATAGGATTGCCCTTATCCTGAAGAGTCATAAGATAGTTCTGGCCAAAGTCGCGGCAAGTGTATCTGCCAGAGCGGTCGTGGTCGTCCCATGTCTGGCTTGCCATCTGAATAGGCACGAGAAGACAAGCGACAGAGACAGCTGCCGTTACGGCTATGTTGTCGAGCTTCAGATATTTCTTCAGCAGGTCTATTATGGCGGCAACACCGATACCACACCATATAGCGTAGGCGTAGAACGAGCCTGCATAAGCGTAGTCGCGCTCGCGTGGCTGCACTGGAGTCTGGTTCAGATAGATTACAATGGCAAGTCCGGTCATAAAGAACAGGAAGAATACAACCCAGAACTGACGGATGCCACGGCGTCCGCGGAACGACTGCCAGAACAGGCCTATGAGACCGAGCAGCAGAGGCAGACAATAGAACACGTTGTGTCCCTTGTTGTTTTTCAGGTCATCGGGCAATTTGCTTTGGTCGCCCAAACGTGCGTTGTCTATGAACGGAATACCTGTTAGCCAGTTGCCATGCTCTAATTCGCCATGACCCTGGATATCGTTCTGGCGTCCGGCAAAGTTCCACATGAAGTAACGCCAGTACATGAAGTTGCACTGGTAAGACAGGAAGAACCTTATGTTCTCGAGCTGTGTCGGCATCTTTACAGTCATAGGCTCTCCGCAGCGGTCGTAGGGCACCTCAGTCCCGTCTACTCCGCCCATCCATTGCTCATACGATGCTGCATGTGCCTGGTCGTGCATTCTTGGGAACAGCATGTTTTGGGCATACTCGTATTTGTTCTTGTGGCTGACTACAAAGTAGCGGTCTTTCTCGTCGGCACTTTTCTTCTCCACACGTGAGTAGATTGGTGCCCCCTCTTTAACACGTGGTTTGCACATATTGCCCTCAACATCGAGAGCAACCTGTGAGGTGTAAGCCTGTCCGTATAGTAATGGACGGTCGCCATACTGGTCACGGCTGAGATAGCTGCCAAGAGTGAAGATGTCCTCGGGAGAGTTCTGGTCCATAGGAGGGTTGGCTGCGGAGCGGATAACTATTACGGCATAGCTTGAATAGCCAATCATAAGCATCAGCATGCAGAGAAGTACGGTGTTCTTCAGCCTTGAGGGAATGGTGTAGATAGCCTTTTTCTCCACCACCTTCTTGTGGTTTAGAACGAGCCACAGAACGCCAAGCACTACAACGCCTGTAAGGAAAGCTGTCCAGCCGTAGCCGTAGAATGGAACGCCAAGCATGCCGAATGCCAATAGGAATGATATGTTCTCACGCTTGATGTTCTTGGTGACATAACTTTCGTAGATTGCCCAGATAACGGTGCTGATGAGGAGAATGATGTAGATAATCTCTCCTGTGTTGAATGGCATGCCGAGAGTGTTTACAAAGAACAGCTCGAACCAGCCGCCAACGGTGATGATACCTGGTACAACTCCATAGAGAACTGCCGCTACCAGAACAAACGATATGGCAAGTGCGACCAGCGAGCCTTTGGTCTCGATGTTAGGGAACTTGCGGTAGCAATATACCAAAACAATGGCTGGAATGCAAAGCAGGTTCAGAAGGTGTA
This sequence comes from uncultured Prevotella sp., assembly GCA_902477645.1. Lineage (GTDB taxonomy): Bacteria > Bacteroidota > Bacteroidia > Bacteroidales > Bacteroidaceae > Prevotella. The sequence goes on from CABSIA010000036.1 coordinate 18,104, forward strand.
CACCGATGCTCAATCCCGTCATATACATTATGAGGACAAGCCAACGGTCAGAATGTGGCTCGTCGGCATGGTCTTCCCATTTCAATATGAGCCAGAACACAATGGCTGTAAATGCCGAAGAGTAGGCATATACCTCGCCCTCTACAGCCGAGAACCAGAAAGTATCGCTGAAAGTATAGATAAGAGCGCCTACAAGTCCGCTTGCCTCAATAGCTATCAGCTTTGAGGCGGTAAGCTCTGACCAGTCTTTGAGAATGAGTTTTCGTGTAAGATGCGTTATTGTCCAGAACAGGAACAAAATGGTTGTTGCGCTGAGCAATGCACTCATCGTGTTGACCATACGCGCTACATCCGAAGGGTCGCTGGCAAACTGTGAGAACAGGTTTGCTGTGAGCATAAAGAAAGGTGCGCCTGGCGGGTGACCGATTTCAAGTTTGTATCCTGTGGTGATAAACTCTGGACAGTCCCAAAAACTGGCTGTCGGCTCAATGGTAGAGCAATATACGAAGGCGGCAATAAGGAATGCCACCCATCCGACGATATTGTCCACTAATCTGTACTGCTTCATTTTCTTGTTTATGTAAATGATAGTTATTTTCTGTAGGGCCGCTACACGTAGCGGTTGCAAAACCACAATGCAAAGGTAGCATTTTTGCGTAACATACTGAAATAACGGCAAAATAATTTAGAAATTTTCAGATATGTCAGCCTTTTATAGCCTGTTATTCATCTTTAGGAAATGCTCTTCAAGTTTTTCTTGTGGCATATCGGCTGCTGAATGATAGTGCATGGTATGGTTTACGCAGGCAATATTTTTTGTATAATGTAAAATCTCCGCAATATCATGGCTTACCACAACAACCGCGCATTCTTTGTTTGCGGTCTCAAGCATCTGGTACATCTGTTCCTTGAATCTTGCGTCGACGTATGTGTTGGGCTCGTCGAGAATTATGGCGTCAGGTTTTGAGACAATTGCCCTTGCAAGTAAGACACGTTGCAGCTGTCCTCCGCTAAGTGTGCCAATATTTTTGTTGGTAAATTCTGACAATTCCATACGCTCAATCGTGTCGTGCACCTGTTGGCGTTGGTGTTTTGTGAAGGGGCGTAGAAATGGTTTCTGCGAATTAAGTCCCGAGAGAACAACATCGTAGACGGAAATAGGGAAATTACGGTCAATAGATGTGTACTGGGGCAGATAGCCAATATTGATATAGGCTGCTGGGTGCCCGTTGCTGAAAAAAGTCACGTTTCCGCAGTCGGGTTTCTTTAGTCCGAGAATAACTTTTACGAGGGTGGTTTTTCCACCTCCGTTGGGGCCGATGATGGCAAGAAAATCTTTCTCGAAGACAGTCAGTGACACATTGTCAAGCACTTGTTTGTCGTCATAGCTTGCCGATACTCCGTTTACCTTTATAAGCTCAGTCATTGAAGTTGTTTAGCAATGTTTACCATTTCCTCTAACCAGTTGTATTCGAGAGGATTAATACTTTTAAGAGTAGCCCCTGTTCCCTTGGCAATGGTCGATGCGTTTGCCTCTGGAAATTCTCTTTGCACGAATACCGTTTTCACATTCTGCTGCCGTCCAGCCTTTACAATATCTTGAAGTTGTGCAGCCGAGGGCTCACGTCCTTCTTCCTCGATTGGTATTTGGCGGAGCATGAAGTCGCGGGCATAGTAAGTAAGTGCGGGATGATAGATAATGAAAACCCTGTTGCCATTGTCTGCAAGATGCTTCCTGATGCAGCTGTCTGCCTGTGCGATTTTTTGCTTTAGCTTTTCTGTGTTTGCCTTGAACAGCAAACTGTCTGCTTTGTCAATCTCTGTCATATATCGGCAGATGTTGTCGGCAATGATGTTTGCGTTTTCCGTGCTCATCCAAATATGTTGGTCGGGCACGCCATTGCTGTCCGCAATATATTCCACACCAGAGTCTGCTCTCTTGATTATTGTATGTGGCGCATTGGCCATTATCCGTTTTAGCCATGTATGCTCAAAGCCTAAGTTGCCCACTTTTATGTACATACAGCTTCTTGCAAGTTCGGTAAGCTGTTCGGCTGTGGGCTCGTAATTCTCAGGGCTTGCACCTTGCCTCACCAATGTCTTTACATTGAACTTGCCGTCAGCTATCTGTTCTGTGAAAAATCTTAATGGCTCTATGCTTACATAGATGGTGTTTTCACAATCTGTATGATTGTTGGATGAACAGCCGGCCAATGTCGCTATTAATATAAAATATATTATAAATTTTATTCTCATTTTTGTAAAATAACTATCAGTCAAAGAGTCCCTTTCCTGCTACAACTGCATAAGCAAGGAGGATATATCGTAGAAGTTTGCCTAACGTAATGCTTATTACGGAGATTGTTATATTGACTCTCATCAGTCCGAGGCAAATAGTAATGGCGCTGCCAAGAATAGGAATAAAGGCAAAGAACCCCATCCATGCTCCATGGCCTCCCATAAATTTTGTCGCTTTGTCAAGGCTCTCACGTTTTACATGGAGATATTTTTCTATCCAGTCGAGTCGCCCCAGACGTCCCATGCAATAGTTGAACATGCTGCCCGCTACATTGCCAATGGTGGCATATATGGTAAGCTCTACAGGTTCCAAACCTACAGCCAACAACCCTACAAGTACTGCCTCACTGCTAAATGGGAAGAAACTGCCTGCCAAAAAAGCAGCCACAAGCATGCCCCAATATCCGTAATTTATAAATATATCTATTATCACATCCATAGGTTGAATGCCGTAATGACGATGGTGGCAACGATTATTGCTATAGTTGTTATGTTTGTCAGCTTTGTTGATGTCAGAGCTATGAAATGTCCTGTTAGTACGGCCGTCGACACAATCAATATCCTTGATGCCGTCTGGACATGTTGAGGCTGTGCTATTATCAGCGCTATGGTTACGAATGCCATGGCGATAAACATCTCATAAAGCATGCGTGTCCTGATTTTGTCTTTAAAGCTCGTACGTATGAAATGTATTGCTCCCATTATTGTCAGAATAACTATAAAAATCTTCCCTGCCTCCCAGTGGGGAGTGTTGAGAATGAATGGTGCGCCAAATTCTGCCAATTGTGCGAAATGGCAGCCTATAGGGGTTATGTCACCCAAATACAGGAAATATGCCAGCTGAAACCAATAAGGAATAGTCAGTCCAAGTATCGATGCGAAAAATGTCTTTGGACTCATGGCAAGGATGTTGGAGGCGAGCAATATCCATAACAGCGGGACATAGAACAGCATTTGTACCCAAACCATGCTTGCAATGCCTATGGCGGCAAAGGCATAGAACACG
>CABSIA010000037.1 GCA_902477645.1 uncultured Prevotella sp.
GTTGCGGCAATGGCGAGTACAAAACCACCAAGGAAGAGAATAATTGTAGGGTCGGCAAAACATGCCATGATACCCACAGAGTCGAGCAGCTGCCCGTATTCGTCGCCATTGCCCTGAAGGAACTTAAACGACGAGTTGGACACGCAGAACAGCAGTACGAAAATAATCGTAACAGACGTTGCCCACGCCGGAATTGCCTCTGTGAGCCACAGAAGCACTGCCATGACGAAGATAGCTATGACACGTTGCTGAACTACAGTGAGTCCCTCAATGCCAAACACATGGCTTGGCAAATTCCACACAATAATTGTCAGGATAGCGGTAATGGCAAACATCACGAATTTCCTGACGTTGAAGTCACCCGATAGGACTTCTTTCAGTTTTTCTTGCATAACTTATTTTGATTTTTGGGGCTTACTCCTTTTCCGTTTCCGCCGTGAGGCGAATTGTCGCAACAGAGAGGCTCAGCCGTTTTTATTATTTAAGTTTCATCATCACATCCTCATTCCATCACCTTTTCTGCCTATTGCAGAGGTTAGGAAAAGGGGAAAAAACAAATTTGGATGCAAAAGTACCATTTTTTTTCTGAACACACAACGGAATAGTGTTTTTTTATGCCTACATTTATCATAAGTGTCGCTTTGCCAGCCCAGCTTTTGTGCCCAACCTCCTGTAAACTTGATTTAATGTGAAAAGAGCCATGCAAAAAAATGCCGCATGATGCACAGACCATCGCAGCAGCTTGCGATGGCTTATGCAACCGCTTGCGATGGCCATCGCAAGCGGTTGCATTTTTCAGCGGTATATGAAACTGTTTTTTTAGATTTTAAGGTAGGTTCTACAAATTCTCACCGAAAATCAAAAAGAATTATGATGGCTTTCGTTTTACCGTCTTTTTCTATTTTCTAATAACTTTACACACGGATCCGTCTTTGCGGTAAACTATGTTCAGCCCTTTCTGTGGAGTGCCGTCAAGCGTATAGTATGAAAGAGCCGCATTCAAGAATACAAAATATATTTGCATTCTCTTCGCTTAATCAAAATTTTGCACTATCTTTGCAGCGTAAATGGTTCTTGATGTCAAGAGTCGGACTGCAAATACGCTTCAAATTGAGAAAGAGGCAATGCGGTCTTAATAGGGAACAGGGTGAAAATCCCTGACAGTCCCGCTGCTGTAAGCGGCATTATGACCAACGGAGACATAGCCACTGGACTAACAAGTCTGGGAAGGCTTCCGATGGTGCCGCAAGTCAGAATACCTGCCATTTTCGCATAGGACACGACGTTTTCAATGTTGTCCTGACAAAGAGAATTCCGTTTCTCGAGGAAGAATGAGGAAGACCGCAATTATCATAATCTGCCTGTCTGCACTGGGCTTTAACAAAGCACTGCCGCAGAGCGACTCCATCTCTCTTAAAGAGGTGGAAGTCAAAGCTTTATACAACAACCACGGTATAAAAAGCTCAACACCCGTACAGACTATATCTGCCGAGCGGATGCAGAAACTCGGCATAGGCTCGATGGCTGAGGCTCTGAGACATATTTCGGGAATTACCGTCCGCGACTATGGTGGCGCAGGCGGCATGAAGACTGTATCGGTAAGGGGCATAGGCGCCCGCCACACGGCCGTGGTTTACGACGGTATGGCGGTAAGCGACTGTCAGACGGGCGAGATAGACCTGTCACGTTTCGACACTGAGAACATGAGTGCCATGTCGCTCATAATTGGCGATGCCGACGATATTTTCGTTCCGGCACGCAATGCCCAGCCGGCGGCTACCATAAACATCTCTACCCTATCCGACTCCACTTTCCTCCGCACAAAAATCACAACAGGCTCATGGGGAACCGTATCGCCAAGCATCTGGGGAGCAGCAAAGGCTGAAAACGCCATCATTAATTTCTCAACGGCATACACTCACTCCGACAACAACTATCCGTTCCGCCTACGGAACGTAAGCCTCGTAACCAAAGAGCGACGGCACAACAGCCGCATGGATGCGGGAAGATTTGAGGCGGCAGTCCGATGGAAACCCACTGCCGCAACCACGGTAGAGGGCAAGGCTTACTATTACGACAACAACCGCCAGCTGCCAGGAATTGTACACCTGTACACCCACGACAACAATGAGCGCCTGCATGAGCAAAATGCTTTTGCACAGGTACTTGTGCGCACAGCAATAAGTCCGTCGCTGCTTTGGCAGGCATCGGCAAAATCGGCCTGGGCATCGGCAAAATATAAGATTGACGAGGCTAACGGCAGCGTCACAAGTCAAAACTATTGGCAGCGCGAATACTACGCATCGACAGCTCTGCTGTTTTCGCCCGTAGGGAATATTTCGGCAGACTATTCGGCAGATCTCGCACACAACAATCTGAATACAACTCTGCCGACTTGGGACCACCCAAACCGAAACACCCTTTGGCAGTCTATTGCGCTGAAATACGCCTCCACACGCCTCACGGCTGTGGCAAAGCTTCTGTCGGTTGACTGCTGGGACGACAGCGGAAACGAAAGCGTTAAAAACAAACACACTCACCGCTTTTGTCCATCAGCAAGCATTTCCTGCCATCTGCTGCCGAGCCACATCATGGCGAGGGCGTCGTGGAAATCCACTTTCCGAATGCCGTCGTTCAACGAGCTGTATTTTTACCACATCGGCACCACCGACCTCAAGCCCGAGCGCACATCACAATGTAACATCGGCTTTGTGGCCGAGGAGAATATGAAAACATGCATCGGCAGACTCAACGCCACAATCTCCGCAGACGCATACATAGCCGATGTTGATGACAAAATTGTAGCCATACCGTTCAACATGTTCATCTGGCGTATGATGAACCTCGCCAAGGTGCGGACAACGGGCATAGATGTGAATGCCGACTTTTCTCTTGAACTGAGCAACAGACACTCACTTGCCCTAAGCGCAAACTACACACTGCAAAAAGCGCAGAACAGAAGCAATCCGGCATCGGAAAACTATAAAAACCAGATTGTATACACACCGGAAAACACCTTTGCCGCTACGCTGATGTGGCATAATCCGTGGGCAGACATAGCATGGACGATAGACGGCATGGACGAGCGCTGGACCACCAACGAGCACAGCAAGGGAACAAGAATTGCAGGGTTTGCGGAAATGGACATAAACATCAGAAAAGCCCTCATTATTGGCAAAAACAAAATTACGCTCTCGGCGGCAATGCTGAACATTACGGATAAGCAATACGACATAGTGGCCCACTATCCCATGCCGGGAAGAAGCTGGAGGATTGGGGCTGAACTTGAATTGTAAACAAACAAAAATAAAAACAAAATGAAAAAAATTATTTTATCAATCGCTGTGCTTATGGCAGCAACAGTTACTCTGACATCGTGCGATGATGACGATGACGACAACAACCCGTTAAATCCAGACCCGATTGAGACTTTGGTGCTCGATGGTGTGTATGTAATCAACGAGGGGAGCTATTATTCGCAAATCAACGGCTCGCTCGATTTTCTTGCTTACAATGGCGAGACTGAGACCTACACCATGAACCGCAATATTTTCGATGCCGCAAACGGACGCTCGCTTGGCGGCACCCCCAATCATGGCGCTTTGTTCGGCGACTCCATTCTCTGCATAGCCGTACATGAGGAGAACCGGGTGGAATTTGTAAATACCAAGACTAAAAAGGCATACGAGCCCGTCACCATATCACAGCCACGCGAGATAGCCGTAAGCAACGAGTTGGGCTGCATATTTGTGACATCTTACGCAGGAAAAGTCTCTAAAATAGATATGAGCACACGCAGCGTAATTACAGAAAGCGAACAGATAAAGGGCAATCTTGAAGGAATTGCCTTCAGCGGCAACAATCTGTATGTATGCACAGGTTGGAATTCAGACTACACCTACAACAATGAGGTGGTTATGCTGAAAGCCTCTACAATGGAACAAATTGCGACAAAAACGGTTATTGAGAACCCGACACAGGTGATAGCAACCAACCGTGGCCTCTTCGTATTGAGCATGGGCAACTATGGCGATGTTAAAGCTACGGTCCAGTGCATGAAGAACGGTGAGATTACAGAAATTGGCAACGCCACTATGATGGCTTACAATGCTACAAACGAAAAACTCTACATGATAAACGCACCATACGGAGCCGCTCCCGAATACAAGGTGTACGATGCCGCCAATGGAACAACGGCGACATTCCTCACACAGCCAGACATATTCCTGCCTTACGCCATTGCCACAAACGATTTTACTGGCGAGGTGTATATCACATCGCTTTCAGAGAGCACAGACTACCCAGGCTCGGCAAGCTATACAACAGACGGAACCATATACCGCTATTCTGACAAGGGAATTTTGACAGGCTCATATCCTTGCGGAGTTTGCCCCGGCACCATTGTTTGCGGCGCACACATAGAAAACAAATAATGAAACTGACAAAACGTATTTTTCTAACCTTAACCTTCGTATCGTCACTTCTGCTGCAGGGATGCCACCAACAGAGCACCCCCGTGGCAGAGGGTGGCGATACCATCAAGCTGAAATATGCGACTCTGCTTACCATGGTGCGCTACGGCGACTATACCGAGGTGACAATTGCCGACCCGTGGAATGAGGGCAAGGCATTGCAGAGACTGCGGATAGAGAAAAAATACCATAGGGCACTGGTGTTTACTACTGTTCACTGCCAGCTGATGGAGTATCTTGGATGCGGCGGCAGCATTGCAGGTGTCTGCGACCTGAAATATATAAATATCGACAACATCAGAGAACGCTCGTCAGCCAACTACCACGACACCACAAACGGCAGCCTGCCTGCCATTGTGGACTGCGGAAACGCAATGGCGCCAAACATTGAGAAAATTACCGCTCTGAAACCCGACATAATGATTTTAAGCCCGTTTGAAGGCGGAAACAACATGTCGAAATACAAAAATACGGACATCACGATGGTTTATGCAGCCGAATACATGGAGCCGACGCCATTGGCAAGGGCTGAGTGGATGAAGCTGTACGGTCTGCTGTTCGGATGCGAGAAGGCCGCCGACAGCCTGTTCTGCATAGTTGACAGCACATACAACTTGCTGAAGAAACAGGCAATAAAACTGCCAAAAGGACGTTCTATTCTGACAGAGCGCAAGACCGGAGCAACATGGTATTGTCCCGGAGGCAAGAGCACTGTAGCACAGATGATTGCTGATGCCAACGGACAATATGCGTTCGCCGGCGACAACCACAGCGGAAGTCTGGCATTGCCGTTTGAACAGGTTTTTGTAAAAGCTGGCAATTCTGATATTTGGGCTTTCAAATACGAGGCTGAGCAACCACTGTCACGCTCACAGCTGCTGACGGAATTTCACGGATATGCAGGTCTGAAAGCCATGCAGACAGGTGAGGTATATCAGTGCAATGCCGCACAGACCACAATTTTCGAGGAAACCGGTTTCCGCCCCGACTTGCTGCTCCGTGAGTTTATCATTCTTTTACATCCCGAGACTGACTTCGGAGAGCTGAGATACTATAAACGGAGTTTGAATCCATAACATCAATTTCATCCGACTATGCGCAAGTCATTATGCTTGATCATCATTTTATTGTCGCTCTTCGCATTGAACATTTTCTGCGGCAGCATCCATATTCCGTCATCTGAAGTTGCAGAAATTCTGAAATCTGCCATTTGCGGAGAAGAGGCCGATGAAACTTTTTCCTACATCGTTCTGCAAAGCCGGTTGCCACAGGCTATTGTGGCATTGCTGTGCGGAGCATCGCTTTCGGTGGCAGGACTGCTGTTACAAACGGCATTCCGCAATCCTCTCGCCGGTCCGTCGGTTTTCGGAATCACGAGCGGCTCCAGTCTTGCCGTGGCAATAATAACACTCGCACTGGGTGGAGGTGCGGCGGCAACAGGCGGACAGCTAACAACGGTGGCGGCGGCTTTCGTAGGAGCCATCATCGTTACGGGGATTATTCTTGCCGCCTCTACCGTCGTAAGGTCAAATGTGATGTTGCTGATAGTTGGAATTATGATTGGCTACATAGCATCGAGCGCAATAACTCTTCTAAACTATTTTGCATCAGAAGACGGCATCAGGAACTATCTTCTGTGGGGAATGGGCGATTTCAGCTCGGTTTCCATCAAACAGCTTCCACTTTTCTCCTTGTTGTCGGTTGTCGGCATTATCTGCTCACTACTTTTGACAAAACCACTCAATGCCATGCTGCTCGGCGACAGATATGCCGAAAGTCTTGGAGTGAATATCCGAAGCGTGCGAAACAAACTGCTCGTCACGACCGGACTTCTGACGGCTGTATCAACGGCTTATTGCGGCCCGATAGCTTTCATAGGTCTTGCCGTGCCACACATAGCCCGGCTCCTGACCCACACAGACAACCACCGGCGGCTGCTTCCGGCAACAATTCTCTGCGGCGCAATGGTCTCGCTGCTTTGCAATCTGCTGACTACGCTGCCGCCCAACGGCACCCTGCTGCCACTGAACGCAATAACACCGATAATAGGCGCACCAATAATAATCTACGTGATAATAAGCAAAAAAAGATAACTTAAATGAGCAGAATATTTACAAAAACAGGCGATGAGGGCATGACGAGACTTGCCGACGGAACCCAAGTACAGAAAACCGATATAAGAATAGAGGCTAACGGATGCCTTGATGAACTAAATGCCACATTGGGAATGGCAAAAGCATTAATAAAAGAAACCGACACACCATTGGTTGCTACAATAGAACGCATCCAGAACAACCTTATGGACATTATGGCTGTAGTCGCAGGCTGCCAGAAAGACTGTTCCATTTTCGAAGAGGAAACAAACTTGATGGAAAGTATTATGAGAACCTCGAAAACGCCATTTAATTTCGTTCTGCCAGGACAAAACACAGAAAACGCAATATTACACACCGCACGTGCAAAAGCGCGCACATGCGAGCGCAGACTATGGGAAGTTGACACCACATACAACATTCCACACACGATACTCGTATATATTAACCGACTTAGCGACTATCTGTTTTTTCTGGCAGAGAAAAATCAGCACGGCTAATTGAGGATTATAAAAAAGTGTATCCGATAAAACAGATACACTTTAAACTTTAAACATTAATCTTTAATCTCTAAAACTAAACGCCACTTTCACCTCTTTTCCCGGCTCAACAAGCATTTGATAAGTATTGTTACCAATGGCTTTAAGCATAACAGACGAAGCCTTGGGGCGTTTAGCTGACTTGAAATATACAGTGCCGTTGCCACAACCTTCAGAACGCACGATAATTTCCTTACGTGTCATCTCGATATGGATATTGCCGTTAGGTGTTGGCACATCGCCTTTCATCCATTTCAAATCACCAAGCTGCGGGCACGCCTCCCACTCTGCATATCCTGGCTTTACAGGTCTGACACCGAGGAAATACTTTCCAAGCAAGTAGAGAGGCGAGGCTCCCCAGGCATGACACAGACTTTTACCGTATGGATGCCCGTACATTCCGAGCCTTTCAGGATAGGTCTCATTTGGGTCATAGGTTTCCCAAAAAGATGTAGCACCCTCCTTCAACATGCCACCCCAATAGCTGCGCATTTCCTTCAAAACACGCTGATGCTCGCCAAGCGCACAAAGAGCCTCAAGCTCATAGAAACGCATGTAGGGAGTGGTGATTTGCATTATTGAGTCATTAAGCAGCACACTATGCAAAATTTCCTGTCCCTTTTGCTGGTCTACGAGACCATAGAGCACAGCAAACATATTGGCATAACGTGTTACTTGTGCGCTCTGTTCTCCATTCTCAAATGTGTGGACGAAAGCCTTTTTACTGTCGTTCCAAAAGAGTGGAACAAGCTGACTTCTAAGCTTTTCAGCCCGTCCGCTGTATTTTTGCTTATCGGCATCGTTTCCCACAATTCCAGCACAGAGACTCATGGCGTCGAGACTACGCAAATAAACCATTTGCTCAAACGACAGCTCACCGCCTTTCGACATGCTGCCCGGCGACCAGTCTACGAAAACCCAATCGCCTTTTTTACCCTCTACCATACCTCTGCCGTTAAGTCTGCTTTCAACAAAAGCCATCAGCGACTGCATGCGGGGATAAATGCGATGAACAAAATCCTCGTCGGCCGTATACAGATAATAATCGTAAACAGAGTTGAACCAGTAGAACGTATAGTCAAGAATTGTGTTAATATGCTGTTCTACAGGATCTTTTCCACGCAATGCCCAGATGGTACGCTTTACAGCAGGCGCATCCATAAAAACGTAATAATTCATCAAATAGCTCTGAATGGCATCGCCGCTCCACATCCAACGGTCGCGCTTAATGCCCTCAATCATCACCTCACGGTTAGTAAGATGCAATGTGTATGCTCCGACTTGCCATATTTTATTGAGCAATGTGTCGCTGCAAAGGAATGATCCACGATAGCCATCGCCCAAGTCTTTCATTTCCGACATCAACGTCAGATTGTCGATATTCATGCCGTCTTCCCATTCAACAAGGGCATAGCGCATGGCACGGCTACGGGCAAGCGTATAGTTATTGGCAGAACGTGGAGAAACCGTCATACTCTGCAAATCCACAACGCTGTCTGCCAAGAACTGTACCCTGTCTTGCAGATAAGCCCATTTTTTATCCCGAGCCTCATCGGGACTTTCACCATACCAGATTTTTACTTGTCCATTGCCACTTACGCCATCCAAACGCAGATAGCCCATTGACTCTTTTCCAAAATCAACGAACATTTCCCTACCCTCCTGTTTAGATGCGACGGCGCTTACGGCTGTTGTCGGCAACTTATATTGTGAAGGCCGTTTTTCTTTTGAGTCAAACACCGGTTTGCCATTCATATCAGACCAAGTGTCTGGACGCTCCGCTTTGGCATAATTGCTTACTGTCCAAGTGTCATCACTCTTCAGAGTATTTCCATTTACCCACAAGGCAGGTGGCGACACAAGATTACTGACGCTAATTCTCAATGTATGTTTTCCGGCAGGAACGGTTATGCGCTTTGGCATACCAAAAAGAAACCACTGGTCGAGCTTTACGCTATATTGTCCCTCGGCTGCAATCTCCACATCTTCCTCCTTGTCCAGCTCTACGGTCTTAGAAAATTCCACCGACTGCCAATGAGAGTCCGTCCGCCAAAAAGCAGGCCACATGCCTCCGCCCTCTGTACGCAAAGTATTCAGACGGTTGCCTGTCCAAATATCCATGTCGCCGGGAAACCAAATCCATGTCTGTGCCATGGCTGTCCCAGACAGCAATAACGACAAAATATAGAAATAAAATCTTTTCATAGGTTTTTAGCTTTTAAAATTATTATAATTGCTCTTGCTGAGCATAACCAATAAAAGGACATTCGCCTCACGGCGAGCGCCCTTTCATATACTAATATTTTTATTATGAGTAATTTAATTCGCAGACTCAAACTCCTTAAGGAAACGGGTATCGTTCTCAGAGAACATACGCAAGTCGCTAACCCGATACTTAAGGTTAGTGATGCGCTCAACACCCATACCGAAAGCATAGCCTGTGTACTGTGTGCTGTCGATGCCGCACGCCTCGAGCACATTGGGGTCAACCATACCACAGCCAAGAATCTCAACCCAACCGGTGTGCTTACAGAAACCGCAGCCCTTACCGCCGCAGATATGACAAGAGATATCCATCTCAGCACTTGGCTCTGTGAATGGGAAATAGCTTGGACGAAGACGTATCTTGGTATCCTCGCCAAACATCTCACGGGCAAAGGTCAACAATACCTGCTTAAGGTCGGTGAAACTCACACTCTTGTCGACATACAATCCCTCTACCTGATGGAAGAAGCAGTGCGCGCGTGCGCTTATTGCCTCGTTGCGGTAAACCCTACCTGGACAGATGATGCGGATTGGCGGCTGATGGTTTTCCATGTAGTGCGACTGGTCGCCAGATGTATGGCTACGCAAAAGTATGTTTTTGGTGACATCGTTCACCTGATTTTGCTCAATAAAGAATGTGTCCTGCATATCGCGGGCAGGATGGTCGGCGGCAAAATTAAGTTTTGTGAACACGTGGAGGTCATCGTCGATTTCCGGTCCTGAGGTAAGGGTAAAGCCCATACGCTGGAAAATGTCAATGATTTCATTGGTTACTATTGTAAGCGGATGCCGGGTGCCAAGCGACACAGGATATGCGCTGCGTGTCAAGTCTATATCATCGGCAGATGCCTCAGCATCCTCAAACTGCTCTCTCAAGTCGTTGATTTTCTGCAGAGCCGTCTGCTTTAGCTCGTTGATTTTCATTCCGACCTCCTTCTTCTGGTCGGCAGGCACAGAACGGAAATCGTTCATCAACGCATTAATCTCACCCTTTTTGCTGAGATACTTCAATCTTAACAGCTCAAGCTCCTCAGCATTGGAAGCCTGCAGTCCGTTTACTTCTTTTAGAAGCGATTCTATCTTTTCAAGTAACATGTCGTTTTTAATAATTTCTGCAAAGTTACGAATAAAAAAGAAAAAACGAAAAAATGCACGAACAAATATATAAAACATTTCGTTTTTTTGTTGTTATCTCAATTTTTATATGTACTTTTGCGCAGTTTTTTTAAACAAGGAACGATGAAGAGGCTTTTATTTTTCAATATGCTTTTCATAGCAGTCTGCATTATTGCCATAACCAACAGCAGTTGTAGCGACAAAAAAGGCGATGCCAACGACTCTGTACTTACAGACTCACTGATTGCAGACACTGCTGCCACCGACTCTACTGACGAGATTATCTCAGACACTCCAATGCCAAAAGCTGCCGATGAGCTTTTCGACGATTTCGTGTTCAATTTTGCAGCCAACAAGAAGCTACAGCTTGAGCGCATAGCATTCCCGCTGCCTGTGTTCACCAACGGCAAGCCAGAAAAAAGCATTGAGAAAAGCCAATGGAAAATGGAGCACTTCTTTATGCGCCAGGGCTACTATACCCTCATAATGAACAGCAAGTCGCAAATGGATATTGTAAAAGACACTACAATATCAAACGTTGTGGTTGAGAAAATTTTCTTCAACATAAAGACAGTACAGCAGTTTGCTTTCGAGCGCAAGAACGGGCAATGGATGCTTGTTTCGATAAACTACAGCCCCATATACCAGAACACGAATGCCAGCTTCTTGAAATTCTACAATCAATTTGCTTCCGACTCTCTGTTCCAGATAGAGAGCATGGACGAAGAGGTAAAATTCTCGGCTCCCGACCCTGATGATGATTTTGAGACCATAACAGGCTTGATGATGCCTGAGCAATGGCCCGACTTCAAGCCTGGGCTGATACCGTCGGGCACCATCTACAACATTATTTACGGTCAGAAAAACACAGAGTCAAACCGTAAGGTTTTTGTTGTACGCGGCATTTCTAACGGACTGGAGATTGAAATGATTTTCCGCCGACGCTCAGGCAAATGGGTACTAACAGAATTTTCAAGTTGACACATCATGCGCGACATTAACGACTACTCCCTTCTACAACATAACACATTTGGCATAGAAGCCAAGTGCAGGAGATTTTTAGAGTACGCCTCAACTGACGAGGCTCAGACTGTTGCTGAACTTTTAAGACATGAGGGCCAGGCGATGCTGATTATAGGCGGAGGCAGCAATCTGCTGCTCACGGATGACTTCCGGGGCACTGTCGTAACACCATCTGCAAAAACATGCTGTGCCGAGACTGTCTGCATAGACGGATGCGCTATGAGATGCTGGGCAGGACTGATATTTGACGATGTTGTAGCCTACTCTATCGAAAACGGACTTTACGGTCTGGAAAATCTGTCGCTTATCCCAGGCGAGGTTGGAGCAAGTGCCGTGCAGAATATTGGAGCCTACGGATGTGAGGCGGCAAATGCCATAGAAAGCATCGAGGCTGTAGAAATTGCAACAGGAAATATTGTAACTATAAAAGGCTCCGAATGCAACTACGCCTATCGCTACAGTCGTTTCAAAGACGAATGGAAAGACCGTTTCCTTATAACTCATGTCACCTACCGCCTGTCACAAGCTTTCACTCCTAACGCCGACTATGGAAACATACGCTCAGAATTGGAGGCGAGAGGAATAAATACTCCTACAGCACAACAGCTGCGCGACGTAATCATTGATATAAGAAACGCAAAGCTCCCCGACCCAAAGGTTGAGGGCAACGCCGGAAGTTTTTTCATGAACCCAATCGTCAGCAGGGAAAAGTTTGAGGCTTTATTGTCAGACTATCCGAAAATGCCACATTATGTGGTAAATAACAGCAACGGCACAGACTCCTACAAAATTCCAGCGGGATGGATGATTGACCAATGCGGATGGAAAGGCCGCACACTCGGACCTGCCGGAGTGCACTCCAAGCAGGCTTTGGTGCTCGTAAACAAGGGAGGTGCAAAGGGTGCCGACATCGTAAGGCTAATGAAAACAATACAGAGCGATGTAGAAAGCCGATTCGGAATAATTCTAAAACCGGAAGTAAACATTATTTAGGATGAGACCCAAACTGACTTTCCTCGGCACAGGAACATCAAATGGCGTTCCAGTTTTGGGATGCCAATGCGAGGTGTGCAGAAGCAAAGACCACCACGACAAACGCCTGCGCACGGCTGCATTGATTGAGACTGCGGCAACGAGAATTCTCATAGACTGCGGCCCCGACATACGCCTGCAGCTTATGGACAAGGAATTCAGACGCATCGACGGTGTGCTGATAACCCATTCGCACTTCGACCACGTAGGCGGCACAGACGACCTCCGCCCTTACTGTCGCTTTGGCGACATAGAGCTTTATGCCAACGAAAAAGCCGTAGAGGGAATCAGAGAAATGCTTCCATATTGTTTTACAGAGCATTTATATCCAGGAGTGCCAAAACTGCACCTGAACACCATTGAGGCTGGCAGGCCGTTTTCTATAGGCGATATGGAAATAATGCCCATTGAGGTTATGCACGACAAACTTCCGATACTTGCCTACCGCATTGGCGACATATCGTATGTCACCGATATTAAGACCATAGACAGCCACAACCTCGACCTTTTGCGTGGCACCGACACCCTCGTCATAAGCGCCTTGCGATGGGAAAAGCCTCACCACTCTCATATTTTAGTCTCTGAGGCAATTGAGATTTCTAAAGAAATAGGCGCGCGCAAAACTTACCTCACCCATCTTACAGACAAAATCGGACTTCATGCCAAGGCTTCGGAAAAGCTGCCAGATGGAATTGAGCTGGCGTTTGACGGTGAAGTGATATGAATCTGGTGCAAGCATCTTTGTCTGCGGCCGCTACATGTAGCAGCTCTACAGTCTATTTGCAAAAGTTTATTTCCTTATTCTTACAATAATCCAACGCTGCACCGATTGCCGTACAGAACTCGCTGTAACGTGGAATTATGAACTTCACGCCATATAGTTTTTCCATTGCCGGGAACACCTTTGAGCACTGAGGCAGAAGCGTAAGATTACCGATAAGCACATATTCTTTTATTCCAGAGCCAAGCGATGCCAAAATGCAGCTTGAGCCTATAGTCTGCAACACCGTGGTGATGATGCCGAGGGCTATGTCCTCACGGCAGGCGTTGCTCTTTGCATTTCCGAAAAGCGATGCTGTCGCATTTTTAGGCAATCCTGGCAGCGGATTTGGGCTGATGTCGCCAATCTGAACATCGATATTCGATATGTCACCCTCCTCAGCAAGTGCATAAACCTGCTTTATATCATCGGTTTTGAGCATTATTCTTGACAATCCCATCAGCGTACCGCCTCCAAGACCAATACCGCCAATATGCCGGATATCGTCGCCATCGCATTTTACGAGCGATGTACCAGTGCCCATGCTGACCACTATCATGCGGTCAAGTCCAGTCTCATACCGTGCGCCAAGTCCGTCGGCAATAAACTCCTCCGACTTGTCTGTCGGAAGTCCGTAGACAGGCGAATTTATATAAGCCGAGCCAACGCCGGTAATCATCACGTGCTCCACGTCTTTCAGCGCTATGCCATTGTCATACAGATACTTGCCAAAAGCTCCATATAACGATGTCACAGGGTCTGTAGCCTTAATTCTGATAGGCGAGACCACCATGCCCTTATCATCGACACCTACAATTTTTGTAGTGCTGATGCCTACATCTATTCCTATTACCATATATTTTTGATTCTGTAAAACACTAAATTTTCGCAAAGGTATCAATAAATTCCGATTATCAAGAAGCAATCTCTGTTTTTTTTAGTACTTTTGCCAAATGAAACCATAAAGGCAGACGAACAATTATAAAGTCTGCCACAAAAATAACAAACCCGACACCGCACATGACAACCGACAACACATATAGGATGAGGCATCTTGTAGAGACGCTGAACAAAGCCTCTGACGCATATTACAACGGACAAGGCGAGCTGATGACCGACTACGAGTGGGATGCAGCTTTCGACGAATTGAAGGCCTTAGAGGAAATGACAGGCGTCGTTTTGCCCGACTCGCCTACGGCAAAAGTCTCTGCCGACAACGCACCCGGACAAAAAGAAGCTCACGAGTTTGCCGCACTGAGCCTTGCCAAGACAAAATCGGCACAGGAACTGGAGAAATGGGCTGAAGGCAGACCTATATGGCTGTCGTGGAAACTCGACGGTCTGACACTGGTTGTCACCTACGACAACGGAAGGCTTGTAAAAGTTGTGACACGAGGCAACGGACATATTGGAACAAACATTACAAGACTGGCTCCTGCCATATCAGGCATATTACCTACAATTGCCTACAAAGGGCACATGGTGATACGCGGCGAGGCTGTGATTTCATATTCTGATTTTGAGCGTTTCCTAATGGAGCAAAACGAAGACTATGCCAATCCCCGGAACCTTGCATCGGGCTCTCTTACGCTGAAAGATATCGAGCAGGTAAAGCAGAGGCACATCCGTTGGATTCCGTTCACACTTGTACATACCGACGATGAGATTTCATCGTGGGGCAAAAGAATGAGCCTGCTGCAAGAGCTTGGATTTGACACTGTGGAGAGAGAGCTTATCGAAACTCCAACATTAAGCAATATAACCGAAACCATTGACAAATGGACAGTTAAGGTGACTGACGGAAGCAACCCTTATCCTGTAGACGGACTTGTGATAACATACGATGATACAGAATATGCCACAACAGGCTCTGTGACCGGGCATCATGCCACAAAAGCAGGAATGGCTTTTAAATGGCAGGACGAGAGCGCAATGACGAGGCTCGACCACATAGAATGGTCGTGTGCGGCAAGCACCATATCGCCAGTGGCTGTTTTTGAACCCGTAGACCTTGAGGGAACTACCGTAAAACGCGCATCGCTCTGCAACATCAGCGAGTGCCAACGGCTTGGCATCGGGGACAAAGGCTCAGAAATTGAAGTAATAAAAGCCAATAAAATCATCCCAAAAGTCATAAAGGTTATAAATGCCGTTGGCAAGCTCCACATTCCTGAAAAATGCCCCGTCTGCCACGAGGCTACAGCCATCGGGGAAAGCCAAAGCGGAACGCTTACCCTTCACTGCACAAACAACGCTTGTCCGGCAAAGCGTATAAAGAAATTTGCACGTTTCGTTTCGAAAGACGGAGTAAACATCGACGGCATCTCAGAGCAGACCATAGCCAGACTTATAAACATGGGATGGATAGGCGAATATGCCGATTTCTTCGATATCGCCACACATAAAGAAGATTTATCACAACTTGAGGGGTTTGGAGAAAAAAGCGCACAAAAGATTGTTGAATCTGTTGAAAAAGCACGTCATACAACAGCCCGCCAGCTGCTCTACGCACTCAACATTCCGCTATGTGGCGCCGATGTGTGCAAACGCCTGCTCTCGCAATATCCGCTAAATGAGCTTATAGAAAAAGCACGTAACGAGGCCGACGAATATCTGTCGCATATTCCAGGCATAGGGCCAGAGAAAGCCACAGCTTTTACCACATGGATGAAAAACGGCACGAACTTCGACATGCTGACAAATCTTCTCAAAAAACTTCAGGTAGAGGAAGAGCCACAGGCAGCAAACGGTGGCTCTCTATGCCAAGGCCTTACATTCGTCGTTACAGGCGACGTTCACCATTTTAGAAACCGCAACGAGCTGAAGGCGTACATTGAGAGCCAAGGCGGAAAAGTGACTGGCAGCGTGAGCAAATCTACATCGTTTCTCATAAACAACGACATAACATCCACTTCGGGAAAAAACAAAAAAGCACAAGAACTCGGAATAGAGATACTGTCGGAAGATGAATTTATAAAAAGATATTATGCGAATTGACATCATTACCGTACTGCCCGAAATTCTGGAGGGCTTCGTAAACGAATCAATACTTGCAAGGGCACAAAAAAAAGGACTTGCCGAAATACATCTGCACAACCTGCGCGACTACACTCTCGACAAATGGAAACGCGTAGACGACTATCCGTATGGCGGTTTTGCAGGAATGGTTATGCAATGTGAGCCTATAGACCGCTGCATTTCTGCGCTTAAGGCTGAAAGAGACTACGACGAGGTGATTTATACATCACCTGACGGCGAGCAATTTGACCAGCATGTGGCAAACGACTTGTCGATGAGGGAAAATCTGATTATACTCTGCGGACACTACAAAGGCATAGACCACCGTATACGTGAGCATCTTATCACACGTGAGATTTCCATTGGCGACTATGTTCTTACTGGCGGCGAGCTTGCCGCCGCAGTTATGACTGACGCCATAGTCAGAGTCGTTCCTGGTGTTATCGGAGACGAGCAGAGCGCACTATCCGACTGTTTTCAGGACGACCTTCTCTCAGCACCTATATACACCCGGCCGGCCGACTACAAAGGTTGGAAAGTGCCCGAAATACTGCTGAGCGGCAACGAGGCAAAAATAAAACAATGGGAAATGGATCAGGCTGTGGCACGCACAAAGGCATTGCGCCCAGACCTGTTAGGAGAATAAAATAATTTACGAATTTTGAGTTATGAATTACGAGTTATCGGCAAAGCCGATTTTGAATTATTAATTTTGAATTATTAATTCGTAATCGCAGCGAAGCAAGAATAATCCGTAACTCAAAATTCGTAACTCGTAATTCAAATCTTCCCGCTCCGGCAAAACTCATCGCCAAGGCGGAAGCCCTCCTCGTACAAAGCCTCAAGCTTGTCTGTATCTTTTTCCATACGCCCGACCTCCATTGGCCGTTGCGGACGTATGCATATCACGTCACCGCTATCTTCCATGCGCTCGAGAAGTTCCAGCTGCTCGTTGTAGAGTTTTATACGCCGGCTCAAAGCCACACGAAGCCGGGGATAATTGCGGTAAATAAACCGTGGCAGTTTTCGGTCTGGACCTTTACTGCGGTAGCCACGGTTGCGGGTGGCTACAACCACATTGCGCCGGTGTCCGGTCTCAATGGCGCGCATTATCGGTATGCTGTCAACAATACCGCCGTCAAGATACGGAATTCCGTCAACATCAACTATTTTGCTCACATAAGGCAGACTGCTGCTGGCACGGACGATATCGAGAAGCCGCTGAACATCTCCCGACTTCTCGGAGAGATATTCGGCATATCCCGTCTGGCAGTTTGTAACCACCATCTCAAACGTAGCAGGATTGGAAAAATACGCGTCGTAGTCGTAGGGAATTATCTCGTTCGGAAACTTGTCGTAGAGCAGTTGCGGATCAAATATGCAGCCTTGTGTTACAAGATGCCGCACACCAAGATAATCATATTTAACGAGCATGTCGATGTTGGAATATCTGGCACGGCGCGGCTGATGACTGATATACGACAGCCCGTTGCACGCACCTGCCGACACAGCGACGGTATATGCAAAATCAAACTCGTGTTTCATAAAGGCATCGAGCACTCCGCTTGTGAACACTCCGCGCATGCCTCCACCCTCTAAAACCAGTCCCGTATTTCTAATCATTTCCTAAAAATTAATGTCTGAAAATTGGCTCATATACAGCCTCCAGATGTATGTGCCAATGCGTTTTGCCGCTTTTTTGTTTATTTCTTATGCAAAGGTAACAATATTTTGCGGAAAAATGTGTAACTTTGCCAATGAATAATCCAAAAATCAATTTATAATGTTCAGTAAAGAGACCTACGTAAGCCGTCGCGCCGAGCTTAAGAAACTTGTAAAGGACGGCATCATAATACTTTTTGGAAACAACGACTCACCCTGCAACTATCCAAGCAACGGCTATTCGCCATTCCGTCAGGACTCATCGTTTCTATACTATTTCGGACAAAACCGTGACGGACTTGTCGGCGTAATAGACATAGACAACGATACAGAGACTCTCATAGGCGACGATATCTCTGTAGAGGACATCGTGTGGTTTGGCTCTGTTGACAGCGTTCACGACATGGCTGAGCAAATAGGCGTGGCAAACTCCGCTCCGATGAAAAATCTTAAGACCATCTGCAACGACGCTCTGAGACAGAAACGCAAAATCCACTTCCTGCCTCCCTACCGCTACGACATAAAGCTGCAGATTTTCGACCTTTTAGGCATACACCCTAACCAGCAGAAAGACAGTGCGTCAATGGAGCTGATAATGGCTGTGGTGAAAATGCGCTCAACAAAAGAGGCTCAGGAGATTGAGGAAATGGAGCGCGCCGCCGTCATCGGCTACAAAATGCACACAACGGCTATGAGCATGTGTGCGCCGGGAGTTGTAGAGCAGCACATTGCAGGCCGCATGAAAGGCATTGCCCACGGATATGGCGCCATGGAGAGTTTCCCGACCATACTCTCGCAGCATGGCGAGATAATGCACGGAAGTCCGTCTCTCAATCCGCTCGAAGACGGCAAGCTGCTGCTCGTAGACGCAGGAGCCGAGACCGTAAACAACTATTGCTCAGACAACACCAGGACAATGCCTGTAAACGGAAAGTTCACGCAGCGTCAGCTTGAGATATACTCAATAGTTGAGGAATGCCACGACTATGCGCTGAAAGTTGCCAAACCGGGCGTAAGATATTGGGACGTACACTTTGGAGTATGCCGGTTGATGACCGAGCGCCTCAAGGAGCTTGGACTAATGAAGGGCGATACCGACGACGCCGTGGCAGCAGGCGCACACGCTATGTTCCTCGTCCACGGACTTGGACACATGATGGGAATGGACGTTCACGATATGGAAAACCTCGACCAGATTAATGTTGGTTTTGACGAGGAGACACGCCCACGCCTCGACCAGTTCGGCACCAACTGCCTGCGCATGGGACGCCGCCTGCAAGAGGGGTTCATTGTAACCGATGAGCCAGGAATATATTTCATCCCGGCACTTATCGATGACTGGCACAGCAAGGGGTTACACAAAGACTTCATCAACTACGACCTGCTCGAGACATACAAGGACTTCGGCGGAATAAGAATTGAGGACGACCTGCTGATCACAAAAGACGGCTGCCGCTTCCTTGGCAAAGACCTGATACCGTACCACCCCAACGACGTTGAGGAATATATGGCAAAACATAATTTTTGAATTTTAAATTACGAGTTATTCTCGCTTCGCTGCGATTAAAAATTTGATAATTCAAATTAAAATAATTCAAAATCGGCTTTGCCGACAAACTGTAACCCATAATTCAAATTTACGTAATAAAATAACAACTAACAAATAATAACTAATGAAGAAAATGCTTACCTTGGCTCTCATGGCACTTATCGCCACCGGAGCCTCAGCTGCCGAAGAAAAAGACAGCGTAAACAAGAACAAACCGGTATTCACCACCATCAAGGAAAACAAGATTACAAGCATCAAAGACCAGAACCGCTCGGGCACGTGCTGGGACTACTCTACACTGAGCTACTTTGAGGCAGAGATTTTGAAGAAGACAGGCAAAACCTACGACCTCTGCGAGGCATTCGTAGCAAACAAGACTTACATGGACCGCGCCATTCAGGTTGTACGCTTGCATGGAGACTGCCAGTTCTCTCAGGGCGGCAGCTGCTACGACCCACTCTACTGCCTCCAGAACTATGGTATATGCCCTGAGGACGCAATGCCGTTCCCTGGAAGTCTTTACGGCGACTCTCTGAACAATTTCAACGAGTTCTTCAGCCTCATGGAGCCATACGTTGCAGCCATTTCAAAAAGCACTGCTAAGAAAATCTCCTCTCAGTGGAAAGTTGGCTTGCAGGGCATTCTCGACGCTTATCTCGGCGAGTGCCCGGAGACTTTCACCTACGAGGGCAAAACCTACACTCCGAAGAGCTTCGCGGCAAGCCTCGGCCTAAACTTCGACGACTATGTAACCATAACCAGCTACACACACCATCCTTTCTGGACACAATTTGCCGTTGAGGTACAGGACAACTGGCGCAACCCGCTGTCATGGAACGTGCCAATGGAAGACATGATGCGTATCATCGACAACGCTCTTGAGCAGGGCTACTGCATAGCATGGGGTGGCGACGTTTCAGAGGAAGGCTTCACACGCAACGGTCTCGCATACGCCATCGACTCAAAGAAGGCCCAAAGTCTCGCCGGCAGCGACATGGCACGCTGGCTCAAGCTCACCAGAACCGAGAAAACCAGCAAGCTCGACTCACTCGGCTGCCTCGTTCCCGAAATCACTCCTACACAGGAAATGCGTCAGGAGCGCTACGACAACTGGGAGCTTACAGACGACCACGGAATGCTGATCTACGGCCTGGCAAAAGACCAGAACGGCAAGGAATACTATATGGTAAAGAACTCATGGGGCGAGGCTGGCGACTACAAAGGCATCTGGTACATGACCAAGACTTTCATCGCAGCAAACACCATGGACTATATGGTAAACAAAAACGCCATTCCAAAGGATATCCGCAAAAAACTTGGTATCTAAAATTTAAGAGGAAAGAGCCACAGGCTTTTTCCTCTTTTTATCGCATAATTTTCCTCCCTAATTTTCTTCATTTTTCCCACTCCAAAAAACGCACGTGGCTTCAAGTGCCATCGCAAGCAGGTTCAAGTACCTATGAAGCCGCTTGCGATGGCACTTGAAGCCGCTTGCGTTTTTATTAGGCAAATAACATGGGCAGAAAAAAATCAAAAGTAAGCCAACACTAAAACCTCCATTATTACAAGTTTCTTATAAAAAATATCTTAATGTTTTTTACCATTCTGCAAGATTTGCCTCAGCCTCTACAGCCTCCTCTGTCTCATCATCCAGAACCGCAAAAAAGTCGATACCCGTCATGCGCTCAACCTCGTCTACGGTATTCACATAGTCGCCCATCGGACGGTCGCCCTCACCATTTTTATATATAAAACCAATAGCCTTTGGTTTGCCTTTAAGACATAACACAACCTTGTAGAAAGCCTCGGGAACA
>CABSIA010000038.1 GCA_902477645.1 uncultured Prevotella sp.
TGCCATTACGTTCATGCCGGCAATGGCCGTAACGAGAACGGCGATGTATGGCAAGATTTTCAGATACTCAACCTCGGCTGTTTGGGCGGGTGTCTGTATGCCGTGGCCAAGAAAATAGTAGACAATGAGCATAGCTATAGCCGCCGGGACAACAATAAAAGCGTTGACACGAAACTTGTCGCTCATTTTGCATCCCTGTGTCTGTGTGGCCACAACCGTGGTGTCGGATATGAAAGAAAGGTTATCGCCGAAATATGCGCCTCCAACAATGATGGCTGTGAGCAGGGGAATGTCGGCTCCGATGGCAGAGGCCATGGTTGCGGCAATTGGTACAAGTGCCACAACTGTGCCAACACTGGTACCTATGGACAGCGAGATGAAACATGCTGCAAGAAAAAGTCCAGGCAACAGCATACCTGCAGGCAGAAGCCTCATTGCACAGTTTACCGTCGCGTCAACGCTTCCCATCTCTTTTGCCGATGCCGCAAAAGCGCCTGCCAGCACGTATATCCAGAGCATGAGCATCAGGTTGTCAGAGCTTGCACCACGACTGTAGACATTTATGCGCTTTGCTAACGGAAAGCCTCCACAGGTGGCTATGGCAAATACGCTCGATGCCATGAATGCTACTGTGACAGGGACTTTATAAAAGTCACCTGCCACAATAGAAGTCGTTACGTATAGTGTGATGAATACGATAAGTGGTGACAATGCCCACAACCCTTTTTTGTTACTCATAATTCATATTTCATAATTCATAATATGCCATGGAAAAAGCAATTATTCATTATGGTATTTTTAGTCTAATTTTTAGTTTAATTCTTTATTAATAAATCATTCACTTTTCATTTTGGTAATATTAAAAAAATAACATAATGCAATTATGCTTTTGCCCTTACAGGGCGCATTGCTACGAATCTCCGCTACCCAGGGCGATGCCCTGGGCTATGCGCTTGTTGCCCCTTTGGGGCGCATGGTACATAATTATTGCGCAAGTTATTTTTTTCATATTACTTGCATTATTCAATGTGCATCCATAATTATGCATTATGAATTATGAATTATGAATTATTTAAAGCGTTACTCCATTTTTGAAGATGGATATTTCACGATATCCGTTCTCTTCATTCTTGGTCTGCTCTCCGCTTGCCACAGCAATTATCTTGTCGATGAATTTCTGAAGCAGAGATTTCATGTCTGTCCCCTCAACAAGCTCACCCGCATTGAAGTCTATCCAGTTGCGTTTGTTGTCATAGAGCCTGGTATTTGTAGAAATCTTCATTGTCGGAACAAAAGTTCCGAAAGGCGTACCCCGCCCTGTTGTGAACAATACCAGTTGGCATCCTGCGGCAGCAAGGGCTGTAGAAGCTACGAGGTCATTGCCTGGAGCAGACAGCAGGTTCAAGCCCCTGTTCTGGAGACGGTCGCCATACTCGAGCACACCGCAGACTGGTGCGCGTCCGCATTTCTGTGTGCATCCCAATGCTTTGTCCTCGAGGGTAGAAATTCCTCCAGCCTTGTTTCCCGGTGAAGGATTTTCGCCTACAGGCTCGCCGTGCGACAGGAAATATTCCTTAAAGTTGTTGATGAGTGATACTGTTTGCTCAAAAAGCTCTTTGTTCTCGCATCTGTTCATAAGGATTGTCTCTGCGCCAAACATCTCCGGCACTTCTGTAAGTATAGATGTGCCGCCCTGAGCTACAATATAGTCGGAGAACTCACCTACAAGCGGATTTGCCGTGATGCCGCTGAAACCGTCAGAGCCGCCACACTTCAAACCTACTCTCAGCTCGCTTAGCGGAATGTCGGTTCTGGTATCGTTTTTAGCAATGTCATACAGCCCTTTCAGTATCTTTAAGCCTTCGTCAAGCTCGTTGCCGTCAACTTTTTGTGTTACAAGAAGTTTTATGCGGTCGTGGTTGTAGTCGCCAAGCATTTCCATAAACTGGTCGGGCTGGTTGTTCTCACATCCAAGAGAGAGCACCAGTACGCCGCCTGTGTTAGGATGAAGACAGATGTCGCGGAGCACTTTGCGTGTGTTCTCATGGTCGCCGCTAAGCTGTGAGCACCCGTAGTTGTGGTGCCAGGCATGGATGGCGTCAACACCTTCCATTCCCGTCTCTGTTCTCAGCATATCGGCAAGTTTCTCTGCTATGCCGTTTACGCACCCTACGGTAGGTACAATCCATACCTCGTTTCTTACGCCAACCTCGCCGTTGTCACGCCGGTAGCCCTTAAATGTTTTGTTCTCGCAGGGTATTGTAAGTTTCTCGTCAACAGGCTGATATGTATATTCGAGTGTGCCTTTCAGATTTGTCTTCAGGTTGTTCTCGTTTACCCATACTCCAGCCTTAAGATTTTCCTTGGCATGCCCGATAGGGTAACCGTATTTAATTATATTCTCCCCCTCAGCTTTGTCCTCAATAAGGACTTTGTGTCCGGCAGGCGTGTCCTGCAAAGTGGTGATTTTTTTGCCATCGATCTCGATTGTCTCACCTTTTGCCATTGGTTTCAGGCAAACGACAACATTGTCGGCAGGATTGATTTTGATAAAATTTGATAGTTCCATTTGTTTTTATTTAGTTTGTTTATAATATTAAAGTTGTGTGCGCCGGTAGAACTCTACATTCTCTTTTGTCAGCAACTCAATTGGCATGTAGTTGACAGGCTGAACTTTCTTTTTTAGAACAATAGCCCTGAACAGGGCATCGATACATGAAAATCCCTGCTGGTAAGCATGTTGGGCGATAAGGAACGATATGCTTCCCTGACGAAGGCACTCCGCGTTTTTGCCAACCATGTCGTATCCCATTATCTGTATGTTCCTGCGGTTTGTACGCAGCAGGAACTCGCCTGCAATATGTGCCTTGGAGCCGAGAGTTATGCAGTGGTGTAACTGTGGATGAGTCGTGAAAAACTCCTCAAGAATAACGTTATACTGTTTCTTCGTTCCCTCAATGGGCAATTCAAGGTCTATGATATCGATATTTGGGAAATGGTCAAGCATATAATGTCTGAAACCAACTTCGCGGTTAGCCTGCTGCTTACTTATTACTTTTCCGTCTTTTGTTATCTTCATAAGCATTATCTCTTTCTCATGAAGAGCTATAAGCATCAGCATCTTTGCGGCAAAATATCCGCTGCTGAACGAGTCTTGGCCATAGAACGACAGTGGCTTAAGGTCGGGCATGTATGAGTCGAGCATTATAAATGGAATGTTGCGCCCATGCAGGATGTCGGTAAATTGTTTTGTGACATCAAGGTCGGCAGGCACGATAACGACACCGTCCGGGTTGCTGTCAAGACATGACTGATACTGTGACTTGAAAGACTCCTCGTCGAACCTTTGATAATGGATTATTTTTACGCCGATATGAAAATCGCGCCGGGCCTCCATAGCTTTTCTCGCACCCTCTTCAATCTCTTCCCAGTAGGCCTCCGACTCATGTTTGGGAATGAGCACATAAAATGTGTACGACTTGTTGTATGCCAAAGCCGATGCGTACATGTTTGGCTGATAGTTCATCTCTTCCAAGGCTTTCTCAACTCTTTTTCGCGCCTCGGCAGAAACATTCGGACGCTCGTGGAGCACTCTGTCAACTGTTCCGACAGAAACACCAGCTCTCTCGGCAATGTCTTTAATTCTTATCTTATCGTTCATTTAGTTTTGGAGATTATTAATTTTTGAAATAATATCCGCAGGCAAAGCCGTCACACCCCCTTTTGTATGAACTTTCCCACACGTGCAAAATTAATGATAAAAATTGAATTGTGCGAAAGCACAGCCTAATATTTTTGTGAAATATGCAAATTTAGCTCATTTTATTTTCTTAATACCAAAATATTCGTTACTTTTGCAATGCAAACAAGAAGATTAATCTACAAAATATAATTATCATAAAAATTAGAATTGAAATGGCAAAGATTGTAACATTAGGCGAGATTATGCTTCGCCTCTCGCCAGAAGGCAACGACCGGTTTATACAGAGTGACTCATTCCGCATCATTCCTGGTGGAGGTGAGGCGAATGTAGCCGTAAGTTTGGCAAACTATGGCCACGAGGCTTATTTTGTATCAAAGCTGCCAAGGCATGAGATTGGACAGATCGCTGTAAACGCATTGCGCCGATATGGTGTGGATACAAGTTTTGTTGCCCGTGGCGGCAACAGGGTTGGCCTTTACTATGCGGAGACAGGCGCCAGCATGCGTCCTTCAAAAGTTATCTACGACAGAGCAAACAGCTCTATTGCAGAGGCTGATCCCTCAGATTTCGATTTCGATGCAATCATGGAAGGCGCACAGTGGTTCCACTGGTCTGGCATTACACCTGCCATCAGCGACAAGGCTGCCGAATTGACACGTTTGGCTTGCGAGGCTGCAAAGCGTCATGGCGTTACAGTCTCTGTAGACCTTAACTTTAGAAAGAAACTGTGGACATCAGAGAAGGCAATCTCTGTAATGCGTCCTTTGATGAAGTATGTTGACGTCTGCATTGGTAACGAGGAAGACGCACAGTTGTGTCTTGGTTTTAAGCCGGATGCAGATGTAGAGGGCGGCAAGACCGATGCCGAAGGCTACTATGGAATTTTCCAGGGTATGATGAAGGAGTTCGGATTTAAGTATGTTGTCTCAACGCTCCGAGAGTCAATGTCGGCTACTCACAATGGCTGGAAGGCTCTTATCTACGATGGAAAGGAATTCTATCAGAGCAAGCACTACGATATTATGCCTATTATAGACCGTGTGGGTGGTGGTGACTCTTTCTCTGGCGGCCTTATCCATGGCTTGCTCACAAAGGACAATCAGGCAGACGCTCTTGAGTTTGCTGTTGCAGCCTCTGCTTTGAAACACACAATTCCTGGCGACTTCAACCTCGTTTCGGTAGAGGAGGTTGAGAGTCTTGCAGGCGGTAATGCTAACGGACGTGTACAAAGATAATTTATAATTATGGCAAGATTTAATAAAGTTCAGGTTATTACAGCCATGAAAAATACGGGTATGGTTCCTGTATTTTTCAATAGCGACATTGACATTTGCAAAAATGTAATCAAGGCATGCTATGATGGCGGTGTTCGTGTATTCGAGTTTACAAACCGTGGCGATTTTGCTCACGAGTTATTTGGCGAGCTCATTAAATGGGCTGCAAAGGAATGCCCGGAGCTTATCCTCGGTATCGGTACAGTAATTGACGCACCTACGGCAGCTCTCTATCTGCAGCTTGGCGCCAACTTTGTGGTAGGTCCAAGTTTCAATCCTGAGATAGCTCCTGTATGCAACCGCCGTCTTGTTCCTTATAGCCCTGGTTGCGGCTCTGTATCAGAAATCAGCGATGCACAGGCTGCGGGCTGCGATGTGACAAAAGTGTTCCCGGCAGGCAATGTGGGCGGACCGTCGTTCGTAAAGAATGTTCTTGCTCCTCTGCGCTGGTCAAACATTATGGTGACAGGCGCTGTCTCTCCAGACGAGGCAAACCTTACAGAGTGGATTAAGGCTGGTGTGCTCTGCGTAGGCATGGGCTCAAAGCTGTTCCCGAAAGAAGTTGTGGCTGCTGGCAACTGGCAGGCTATTACCGACAAATGTGTAGAAGCTCTTGGATATATTGCTAAGGCCCGCGGATAATAAACACTCTCCAGAATGCTCTATATGGCTTTGCTGCCTATGGAGCATTCTGCTTTTTTCAGCCTGTTCTCAACACCATAATGAAGAGGCGGACAGGCTGAACCGAATCTCGTATGCCTATCATTACAGAAATTTGGACTCCACCGAGGTGTATGCGCGAAAGGCGTACGCCATGTCTGAGGGATATGACGCCGGAAAAGCAGAGGCTCTGAACAATCTTGCATTTGTAAGCATTGCGAGAATGGACTATCAAAAGGCTGCCGCACAGCTCGACAGTGCCATCAGCATAACAGACAATCAGGTAGAGCTGATGGTTGCCGAGACACAATATATGAGACTGTGCCAACGCCAATCACACAATAAGGCATTTTACGACCATCAGGAAAAGGCCAGAAAACATCTTGGGCGTATTGTTGAGGAACAAGATGTTTTGGACGGGCACCTGAAGGCTCGTCTCACTTTTGCCAGAAGTGAGTTTTATATCAATTCCTCAACTTATTATTATTATGTAGGATTGACTGAGCCATCTGTGGCAATGATGGAGAAAATTAATCCTAATGGTGAGATTTTAAAAGACACGGCACAATATCTTAGTTATCTTTATAATGTCGGAGCCGGCGGCATAGTCTCCGGTTCTGATGCCGACGCCGTTGCAAAAGAAGAGTTTGACTATCTTGCCCGATGTTATGTCACAGCCATACAGCATGGTTATCCTTATTGGGAGGCGCAGTCGCTGCAGGCTATAAGTGAGCATCTTCTGCCGGCGGCAACAAGAGATTTGCTTCTAAACGATTTTGCGCTTCTCATAGACTACCTCAATGTTGACGATATGCCAGGCTCGCTATTGGCAGGAAATCTTGCTGAGCGCTCGTTGCTGATATTCCGTGAATATGGCGATGTTTATCAGACGGCAGGCTCATACCGGACCCTTGCAAGTTGCTATTGGGAAATAAACGATTACAAGTCGGCTATGATTTGCCTGAACAATGCACTTGAGACAGACACCGTCATAAACCGTGCTCCCGATCTTGTGGCATCAATCCGTGAGCAGCTTTGCCTTGTTTATTCGGCACAAAACGACAAGGTGAACAGTGACCTGAACAGAAACTACTATCTCGACCTGCAAGAACAGACGCGGCAAGACAAACAGCTTGAGGCAAGAGCCGACCAGCTTGACGCATCGGCAAAAACTCTGAATATTATGATTTTTGCCATCATCTTTATGATAGCCTTAGTGCTTTATCTGCTGCTGTTTTTTACAAGAAAGAGAAAACGGAGCAATAATTCTGCCAATATCAAAGTTTTGCTTGAGCCACTAAGACAATGGAGTGAGGAGAACGACAGGAAGATGATGGAAATAGATGACAAACTGGAGGAACTTCACGAACAGACTTCGCTGACACGCCTGTCGGTTGAGAAAAATAAGCGGCGCAATCTTGAGCAAAGGGCAAAGTTGGCTCTCGTGAACAGCATCACGCCTTTTATAGACAGAATAATAAATGAGGTGAGCCGTTTGCAAAATAAAAACGAGAAACAGGAGGTGAGAAAAGAGCGATATGACTATGTAGCAGAGCTCACTGACGTAATAAACGATTACAACAATGTGTTGACCCGCTGGATACAGATGCAGCAGGGAAGGGTTAGCTTGCGCATTGAGAGCTTTCCGCTGAACGACCTTTTCGATGTCGTAGCCAAGGCGCGTATGGGGTTTAAGCTCCGTGGCGTGACTCTTGATGTAGTGCCTACAACTGCCATTGTTAAAGCCGACAAAATACTCACTCTATTCATGATGAACACCATAGCAGAGAATGCCCGTAAATTTACTCCAGCTGGAGGACTGGTTAAAATAATGGCGGCAGAGGAGAGTGAGTATGTTGAAATCAGCATTGAGGACAACGGCTGCGGTATGGACAGCTCAAAGCTTGAACATATTTTCGACAACAAGCCTGTAAACGATGACGGTTCTGGAAATGTCGCCAGCCATGGGTTTGGACTGCTGAACTGTAAGGGTATAATTGAGAACTACAAGAAGATAAGCCGGATATTTTCTGTGTGCGACATTTACGCACAGTCAACTCCTGATAAAGGAAGCCGGTTTGCATTCCGTCTGCCTAAAGGCGTAGTCAGAATAATAGCCGCACTTATGATGACAGGCTCATATTGCCAAGCAGAGGCCGTTGACGCCAGACATTCCGGCAAACATGCCATGGCACAGAAAAATGCTGAGGCGGACAACCATATCAATGAAGCCGCAAAATGGGCAGACAGCGCATATTTTGCAAATGTACAGGGAAGGTTTGAGCATACTTTGGTTTTTGCCGACAGCTGCATACGGAGTCTGAATTTGCATTACCGTGCGCATGGGGCAGGGAAGGTGACACCTGCTGACACTATGGTTATTTTTACCACCTCGCCAGCCATGCCTGCTGAAATAGCATGGTTTCACAGACAGGAAGATACTGACTATTCCGTAATACTCGACATTAGAAACGAGACAGCCGTTGCAGCACTTGCCCTGCACGACTGGGAACTTTACCGGTACAACAACAAGGTCTATACACGACTGTTTCATGAATGCTATGCCGATGCCACATTGCCACAATATGTCAGGACAATGCAGCGCTCTGAGAGCAACAAGAGCGTAGCCTTAGTAATACTTGTGCTGCTTCTTATAAGTATTCCGCCAATTTATTATATAGTCTATTACCGCCACATAATTTACTACCGTGTGTGCGTGGAGAGAATAAATACCATAAATACGGTGTTGCTTGGCAGCGGTACGGACGAGCAGAAACTGCTATATGTGGAAAGTTATTATTCGCAAAAGGCAAACTCTGGAATACGTGTCATAGACGAGGTGCTGGCGGAGATATTGTCTTCGTTGAAGAAAAGCAGCGAGTCTGCTGCACGAAAAAATGAAGAGATGGAACTTGCCGCAGATGACCTCAGGCGGGTAGAGTTGGAGAACAACTCACTGTATATCAGCAACAGCGTTCTCGACAACTGCTTGTCGGCATTGAAACATGAGACCATGTATTTTCCGTCCCGAATAAAAAATCTTATTGAAGGCCGTGACGAAAATCTACAGCCCATAGAAGAAGTTGTCGCCTACTACAAGCAGCTGTATTCTATGTTGAGCGCACAGGCTATGAGACAAATCGACAGACCATTCAAAGTTGACAGTGAGATTATGCAATTTCTCTTTGAGATACTGAAAAAACAGAATGGGGGAGTGGAGCCTCAACGCAAAATAAGCGGGAAAAACGAGAATTATGTGGTTGTAGACTGCACCATGTCGAATATAAATCTTGACGCACAACAGCAACAGCAGCTGTTCACTCCACTAACAATAGACGTTGGTTTCCTGATTTGCCGGCAGATTATCCGCGAATTAGGAGAACTTACCAACTATAGAGGTTGCGGAATACTTGCCAAAAACAATAACACAATAGAAATTACAATACCAAAAAGAATATGGAAGAATTTAATATCATAATAGTTGAAGACGTTGCCCTCGAACTGAAAGGTACGGAAGGCATTATACGTAATGACATTCCCGAGGCCCGCATAATAGGTACTGCCGGCAATGAGCCAGACTATTGGCGGCTTATCAAGCAGCAGGTGCCCGACCTCGTTTTGCTTGATCTTGGTCTTGGAGGCTCAACCACTGTCGGTGTCGAGATTTGCAGACACACAAAGGAATCTTACCCAAGTGTAAAGGTCTTGATTTTTACAGGAGAAATTCTGAATGAGAAACTCTGGGTGGATGTTCTTGATGCCGGATGCGACGGCATAATACTGAAGAGCGGTGAATTGCTTACGCGCTCAGATGTGGCAAGTGTGATGAGCGGCAAGCGACTGGTTTTCAATCAGCCTATACTTGAAAAGATAGTTGAAACGTTCAAGAAGAGTGTTGGCAGCCAGATATTAAAGCAAGAAGCACTTATAAATTTTGAGATTGACGAATACGATGAGCGTTTCCTCCGCCATCTTGCGCTCGGATACACCAAAGAGCAGATTACAAATTTGCGCGGCATGCCTTTTGGTGTGAAGAGTCTTGAGAAACGCCAGAACGAGCTTGTGCAGAAACTGTTTCCAAATGGAAACGGAAAGATGGGCATAAATGCTACCCGTCTTGTTGTACGCGCATTTGAGTTGCACATTCTCGATATTGACAACCTTATTCCTGATGAGGAATGAAAAGATATTGCGCCATATTCTCAGTTCTGATGATGTTGCTGCAGGCGTTTCTAATCCTTGTTTCGTGGATAGTGTCGGCTGTGGTACCTTCAAGCGGCATTCATTCTCTTATAAGCGCAGGTGGCATACGGTGGCTTGTTGGCTCGTTTGCCGACAATATATCGTTGCCTGTTCTTGTCTACATAGTTCTTGGGGCAATATCAGCAACAGCATTTGTGAATAGCGGACTTCCTTCTGTTTTCCGTAAATCTACCGTATTGTCGATGCAGCAGAAGTTTGCTCTGCGTGTGATGGTTATAGAGTTTCTGCTGTTTGTTGTGTGCATGGTTTATCTTACGGCAATTCCACACGCCGTGCTGTTAAGTGTCACCGGTGATATTTACCCAAGCAGTTTCTCCGATGGGTTAATACCATTGATATGCTTTGAGATTTTTGTGCTGTCGCTTATCTACGGTATCTTCGGAGGAGGCATAACAACAATATCACAGTTTTGGGATTGTGTTACAAAAGGCTCTGACAAACTGTTGGCTGTGCTTTTTGTGTATATTCTGATTGTTCAGTTTTATTCATCTTTTGTCTTCGTGTTGGGGATATGAAAAAGCGGTCACCTTC
This sequence comes from uncultured Prevotella sp., assembly GCA_902477645.1. Classification (GTDB taxonomy): domain Bacteria; phylum Bacteroidota; class Bacteroidia; order Bacteroidales; family Bacteroidaceae; genus Prevotella. The sequence goes on from CABSIA010000038.1 coordinate 10,432, forward strand.
ACAGGCCACCGCTTCTAATCTTCAATAGATATTAGTCTTCTTTTAAGGTAAAAAGATTGTTTTCAGGATAACGATGCAAAGATAAACATTTTTTTTTAACGCTCCAAACATTTTATCGGTTATTTTTTAAAATATTTTCTGTGTGCCTTAACACAAAGCAACGTTTTTCGCAACACACAAAAGCACAGCAAAAAAGAGCCCCATGACGTATTGTTTGTCTTGAGGCTCTTTTAAGTGACTAAACAGTGTAATTTGTATTAGTGCTGCTTCTTTTTGCTTTATGTTTTTCTAAAATTGCAGTTTTTTGTATATACTACACAATGCCTTGTGCCATCATCGCCTTGGCAACTTTCAGGAAGCCGGCAACATTAGCGCCTTTTACATAGTTGATATAACCGTCGGGCTCTGTTCCGTATTTAACACAGTTGGCGTGGATATCGTTCATAATGTCGTGGAGTTTAGCGTCAACTTCCTCGCGGCTCCATTTCAGACGCTCGGAGTTCTGGCTCATTTCCAAACCTGATACAGCCACACCGCCTGCGTTGCTTGCCTTACCTGGGCAATACAAAATCTTTGCATCCTGGAACACCTTTGTAGCCTCTGGGGTAGTAGGCATGTTTGCACCCTCGCTGATGGCTATACATCCGTTTGCAACGAGAGCCTTAGCAGCCTCCTCGTTGATTTCGTTCTGTGTTGCGCATGGGGTTGCGATGTCTGCCTTCTCAAACCAAGGCTTAGCTCCTGCAACATATTTGCAGCCATATTTCTCGGCGTACTCAGAGATACGTCCACGCTCAACGTTCTTAAGCTCCATAATATAGGCGAGTTTCTCCTCGTCGATGCCGTCAGGGTCGTAGATGTAGCCGTCGGAGTCAGAGCAGGTCAACGGTTTTGCACCGAGCTGGAGAAGTTTTTCAATTGTGTACTGGGCAACGTTTCCTGCACCAGATACAAGAACAGTCTTGCCCTTGAGGTCGATGTTGCGTGTCTTCAGCATATTCTCAAGGAAGTAAACATTGCCATAACCTGTGGCCTCAGGACGGATGTTAGAGCCGCCAAACTCCTGTCCCTTGCCGGTAAGCATACCCTGGAACTGGTGTGTCAGCTTTTTATACATGCCAAACATATATCCGACCTCACGTCCGCCAACACCGATGTCGCCTGCGGGAACATCCTCGTCTGGACCTACATGGCGGTAAAGCTCCATCATGAAAGCCTGGCAGAAGCGCATAACTTCGGCAGCACTCTTGCCGCGTGGTGAGAAGTCTGAGCCGCCCTTTGCACCGCCCATAGGCAGTGTGGTGAGTGAGTTTTTGAAAGTCTGCTCGAAAGCTAAGAACTTCAAAATCGAAAGGTTTACTGATTTGTGGAAACGTATACCACCCTTGTACGGACCGATTACGTTGTTATGCTGGATGCGGTAACCCATGTTTGTCTGCACGTTACCCTTGTCGTCTGTCCATGTCACACGGAATTGGATGAGTCTGTCTGGAATGCAGAGACGTTCAATAAGGTTTGCACGCTCAAACTCAGGATGCTTGTTATACTCCTCCTCGATAGTTCCTAATACCTGACTAACGGCCTGAATATACTCCGGCTCGTTTGGAAATCTTTGTTTAAGACTTTCTACAACTTCTGTCGCTTTCATTTGCTTAAATATTAAATGTTGTTATACCTATTTCAATTTTCGGATGCAAAGGTATAGATTTTTATTTAAAACACCAACAAAAAGACAGGAAATATTTAGAGAAACTATAAAATTGTAATTGTTTTCTTTGTTTGTCTTACTTTTGTGATCGTGTAAGTACATGTGTGTTTATAAAATGTTTGGGTTGTGAAATATGCGGCCACTCATTTATATATACTTGTTGGGGGATTTAATTTAGTGAATATTTAATCCAATAAGTTGTGTTTGTCTTTTCCTGATAGGTATTAAGGTTCTGATAAGTTTTTACGAAGTCAAACTCCATATTTATAGATATTATAAAACCGAGTAGTAAGATATGTTTCTTTCTACCCGGTATAATTTTTGATGTAAAATTTAGGTTCTTACTTGATGTTTGGCTCCTCAAGCTTAAGCCCCTTCTTCTTGTCTACAACCTTGAGGAACAGACCTATGACGAGAGCTGCCACGCCAAGGCATGCAAGCATTATAAGCGGTGCCGTGTAGTTGAGCTGTGTCGGGTCTGTTACTCCCTCGTTTGTGGCTGTAAGCACTTTGCCGATGAGCAGTGGGAAGAGCCACAGGCCGATGTTCTGAATCCAGAAAATCAGAGCGTAGGCACTACCTATGACTTTTGCGTCAACGAGTTTTGGCACACTTGGCCACAATGATGCGGGAACAAGTGAGAATGATGCGCCGAGGACGAGGATTGTGAGGTATGCGACAATTACACCGCCAACCTGATTGCCCTTGAACTCTGGGAGTATGAATGCAAATGTGAGATGGCATGCTATGAGAAGCAGTGAGCCGAGCACAAGCATCGAGGCTGCCTTACCCTTGTGGTCAACGTAGTTGCCAAGTACGGGAGTGATGCCAACTGCAAGGAGTGGGAACACGGCGAAGATAGACTCGGCAGACTGACGCATATAGCCCATATAGCAATATGTTACAAGTGCGATTACTGATACGGCGAGCATGGTGTACTTCAATCCCGGTTTCTTCATGAAATTGAACATGAATGCGGTGGCTGCAACCACGAGCATGATGGCATATTGAACGATGGTTACTGACGGTGACGCCCAGAATGAGTCGGCTGGAACCTCTGTGAATGTGAGGTTGCACTGCAACATGTTTACCGCATATTTTTGGAACGGGAAGATAGCACTGTAGTAGAGTACGCAAAGGAGAGATACAAGCCAAAAGCCCATAGATGAAAGTATCTGACCGATGTCTGAAATCTTGAACGGGTCGTCTTTCTCTTCAGCCTCGCCAGTCTGTGCGTCGAGTTTTTTATCCATAAAGAAGTAAACAACGAGCATGATGAGTGCAATGCACAACAGAACAACACCAAAGGCTACAGAGCGTGATACACTTACCTCGCCACCTAATTTGGCGAAAAATGGCGAGAATATCATACATGTTGCGACACCAAGACGGGCAAGTGCCATCTCTGAGCCCATGGCAAGCGCCATCTCCCTGCCTTTGAACCATTTGACGATACCACGGCTAACGGTGATACCTCCCATCTCGGCACCGCAGCCGAAAATCATAAATCCGAGAGCCGCAAGTTTTGCCGATGCGGGCATGCCCTCATAGAATGGTGATACGCCAAGCTGCTCGAAAACTGGAATGTGGTTGAGGTTCTCTGTGAACCAGACATCAAGTGAACTGCCGATGAAACTGTCACTGACAGCATACCATTTGATGCAAGCTCCTGCAAGCATCACGGCACCAGAGAGAAGTGCGGTGAAACGTACGCCCATCTTGTCGAGGATAATGCCTGCAAAGATGAGGAAGAACACGAATACATTGAGGAATGTCTCTGCACCCTGCATAGTGCCGAAGGCGTCAGAGTCCCAGCCGCGTTGCGACTGCATAAGGTCTTTGATTGGCGAGAGGATGTCCATGAAGATGTATGCACAGAACATCGCAAGTGCCAGAAGCAAAAGGGCTGTCCAACGGAGGGCTGCCGAATCGCGTAAAGTCTTTGTTGAATTCATTGTTATTTATTTTGTTTCTAATTTCTTTTAGGATACTGTATGGTTGCAAGCAACTGGGAGAGCGGGTTTTTAACCCGCTTTTTTAGTGAGGCAGGTTTTCAATCTGCTTTTTTATTTAGGCAGGTTGAAAACCTGCCCTCCCTGTTATTTTTTCAGCCACTTGTCAAGCCAGTTAAAGAACGTACGTTGCCATAGTATGCCGTTTTTTGTCTTCAGTCGCCAGTGGTTCTCATCAGGGAATATGAGCAGCTCGGCAGGTATGCCCCTAAGTCTTGCGGCATTGAAGGCTCCCATGCCTTGGTTTGCATTGATGCGGTAGTCTTTTTCTCCGTGTATGCAGAGAATTGGAGTGTCCCATTTGTCGACGAACTTATGAGGACTGCTCTCGTATGTCTTCCTGGCATTTGCAGACTGATCCTTGTTCCAATAAGCATCCTCGTATTCCCAATTGCTGAACCACGCCTCCTCGGTATCTGTGTACATTGACTCGAGATTGAACGCTCCGTCGTGAGAGATGAATGCCTTGAAACGCTTGTTATGGTGTCCGGCAAGATAGTAAACAGAGAAGCCGCCGAACGATGCGCCAACACAACCGAGTTTGTCCTTGTCTACGTATGGCAAGTTGGCAGTGGCATCATCGATAGCCGAGAGATAGTCGCTCATACACTGACCTGTCCAATCGCCCGATATCTGCTCGTTCCACTCTGAGCCAAAGCCTGGAAGACCACGGCGGTTAGGCGCGATAATTACATATCCCTGATGAGCCATAATCATGAAGTTCCAGCGGTAGCTCCAGAACTGGGAAACAGGACTCTGAGGTCCGCCCTCGCAGAAGAGCAGGGTAGGGTACTTTTTGGCTGCGTCGAAGTGAGGAGGCAAGATAACCCAATACAGCATCTGTTTGCCGTCAGTTGTTGTTGTCCAGCGCTTCTCAACCTTTATTTGTCCGAGCTGGTCTGTAATGTGTTTGTTCTCAAATGTAATCTGAGCAGTAACAGTTTTCTTTATGTCTTTGCCTGGACTAATCACATACAGGTCTGCTGGTTCTGAGTAGCTGTGACGCTCTGCAATGATATGCTTGCCGTCGTTAAGCATCTGCAGTGAGCCGAAGTCTGCCTGAAAATCAGTAAGCTGCTTGACTTCTCCTTTACGGGTTACGGCATAAAGGTTTTCGGTGGCGTGCCATACGCCGATAAAATAAATCATGGCATCCTTGGTGTCGCTCCAGCAGAAGTCGTCTACATTAGAGTCGAAAGCCTCTGTTACATATTTCTTCTCTCCTGTCTCAAGATTGCAGACACAAAGCCGGTTGCGGTCGCTCTCATAGCCGTTGCGGGCCATGCTGAGCCAGGCAACAGACTTGCCGTCGGGTGAGAACTTCGGATTTACATCATATCCGACATCCATGTCGACCTGCTGACGGTTTACAGCCTGGTTCTTCATCGACTTAGTGGCATCGATGGCAGGTTCCTTATATCCTTCTGGTTTACAAAGGTTGCGTGTAATTTTTGTATCAACATTATAAAGATAAATGTCGGCATCGGTAGAAATTGCATATTCCACGCCTTCTTTCTTTCGGCATGTATAAGCAATCTGCTTTGAGTCTGTGCTCCAGTCGAGCTGCTCAATACCTCCGAATGGTGCAAGCGGACACTCGTATGGCTCGCCCTCAAGAATATCGCAGGCATCGGAAATACCGTTTTCTGTAACGTTGGCTATAAACGGGTGTACAATCTGCTCAACATAGTGGTCCCAATGCCGGTAGTTCATGTCTGTTACCAAACGGCCTGTGGCGAGTGGCAAATCTGAAGGATTTTTTTTGATAGAGCCATGGTAGTCGAGACTCTTAAGCACGATAACCTTTGTACCGTCGGGCGAGAACTTGAAGCCCTCAATGCAGCCCTCGGTATTAGAGAGCTTAACTCTGTTGCCGCCGTCGGCATCCATTGTCCAAATCTCACCCTCACGCAGGAAAGCGATTTTTGTTCCGCCTTTTATCCAGGCAGCGTCCGTCTCGCTCTTGGCATCATTGGTAAGCTGCACGGCATTGCTTCCGTCGGCGTTCATCAAGAAGAGCATCTGATGGCCTTTGTTTTTCTCTACACTGTAGTAACCGACTTGGTAGACAATCTGCTTGCCGTTTGGCGAAGCTGAATATCCGCCAATACGCCCCATGGCCCAAAGAGCCTCGGGTGTCATGATGTCGCTGCTTAGACTGATGTTGTTTTTTGCAATCATGTCTTGTGCGTTTACGAAACTGCCGCTCATGCATAGAGCGGCAGCTATCGTCATAGTTCTAATAAAATTCATTTCCTTATGATTATTTTTTTCTTTGGTTCATTTTGCGTTGCTGTTCAAGTTGCTGTCTCTGCATTTCCTGCAAAGCCTGCATACGCTGCATCATTCCAGACATGCCCCCCATTTTCTTGGGGTTCTTCTTGTTCTCCTCGTATTTAGCCTCAAGAATGGCAAGCAATTTTTCATCGTTAGTTGTCTTGCGCAACAGCCACATGATGGCGGCACTGAAGAACAGAGAAATGAAGTAGTAGAAATTTAGACCTGCCGAATAGTCGTTGAACATGAAGAAGAACATCAATGGCATGAGATACATCATCCATTGCATCATCTTCATCTGCTCAGCCTGCTGGCCTACCATCTGGTCTTTCTGCTGACGCATTGTCATCATTGTGTAAAGCACATTTGCCACGCAGAACAGAATACAGGTAAGCGAGAGGTGGTCGCCAATGAGCCAGATATTGGTACCCCATTCAATTATCGGGTCGTAAGTGCTGAGGTCGCTAATCCACAGAAAACTCTGGCCGCGGAGCTGGATGGCGTTAGGCACAAAGTTGAACATGGCAATCCAGATAGGCATTTGTATGAGCATTGGCAGACATCCGCTCAATGGACTTACTCCATATTTTGAGTATTCTGCCATCATTGCCTGTTGCTTCTGCATCTGATCCTCAGGCTTGTTGTATTGTGCGGTAGCGGCATCGAGCTTCGGCTTCAAGACACGCATTTTTGCTGAGCTCATGTAGCTTTTCTTCACCATTGGGAAGGTTATGAGTTTCAAGAGCAGAGTGATAAGTATGAGCACAATACCCATTGGTATGCCGAGCTTTGTAAGGAAGTCGAATACGTAGATAGTGAAGAAGCGGTTTATCCAGCGAACGACAGGCCATCCGAGATAAACAAGTTTCTGCAACTCCAGGTCCTTATTGAATGTGCTTGCCTCGTCAATGTTGTTGAGCAAGCGGTAGTCATTGGGGCCATAATAGAATATAAACTCAGAAGGCTGCTGGCCCGTAGGGTCGAAGAAAGTCTTCATTTTTGCGTCTAACTCTTTCAAGTAGCCGCTGCCTTTCTGCTGCGGAACACTTGAAAGCAATGAGTTCTTTGCAAAAGTGCTCTTGGAAATCATTATGGCTGAGAAGAACTGGTTTTTGAAAGCAACCCAGTCAAGCGCCTCCTCTATGTTCTCATCGCGTACCTCTGAAGTCTCGCTCAGATAGTCTGTGCCATCCTCTGCCTCCTTATACGTGAGAGTGCAATATCTATTCTCAAACATGAACCCCTTTTCCTGCTGGCGGCATTTCTCATACCAGTTTACGTCCATGGCGTTGTAGCTGGGAGCAAACATTCCGCCCATACCTACAGCCTTAAGGCTCATGTGGAGCATATAGTCTTTTCCAAGTGAGTATTCCATAACCAAAGCCTTGCCGTTTCCTGCCTCTGCTGTAAAAGTGACGGTAGAGTCAGATATGTTTGACGGTGTGAAATACAAATCCTGTGTGGCGATGTTGTTTTCCTTGGTTGCGAGCATGAAGTTCAGTTTCTGGTCGTTACCACTAAATAGTGTTACGTCCTTGGTGTCTTCCTTGCCATACTCGTGACCCACAAAACCTTTAATCACGGCCTTGCTGACAGTTCCGCCCTTAGTGTTAAAGGTAAGCTCAAGCTTTGAGTTTTTAAGAGTGATTTGTTTAGCCTCGCCTTTCATGGCCGAATGGAAAATGGCGGTAGTATCTTCTACCATAGCCAATTTCTGCGCTGCTTCCTTAGCTGCTTTTGCCTGCTTAGCCTGTTCCTCAGCCTTTTGCTTAGCTACATTGTTTAGCGAATCCTGAACGTAAGCGGCCCTCAATTCTTCGTCAGAGGGTTGCTGATACCATGTAAAACCAATAAGGACAAGGGCGATGAGCACAAATCCGATGATGTTGTTTTTATCCATTTATCAATTCTGGTTGTCTATTGAGTTTTTATTAAATTTTATACAAGTTTAGTGGGTGTTTATTCATAACATAGTGCCAAAATTCTGGTTTAAATATACGTCTTTTCTGTCACGATTGTTATGTATTTGTCTGATTATGGTGCAAAGTTACGATAATTTTATTATCTTTGCAAACAAAAACGGAAAAAGATGATTTCAAGATACATACTGGCTATGCTTTCAGCCTTGCCGCTGCAGATGTTTGCCCAACAGACGGTGTTTGACAATGTAAAAGCTGTTGTCAGCGATATGAGGCAAAATTCGGAAAATAATGGTACCGTCTCATCGCAGTCGTTCTCCGATACACTTTCTGCAGAACAGAAGGCAAAATTATTTATGCCTGTGACTTTCTATCGTGGCGTGGCACATAGAATGTTCTCTCTTGACGAGAGTGCCGACAGCACATCTGAGGCTCTGCTTGACGATGTGCTTCTTAATCTATACTTAAACCGTCCAGACTTAGTTGAGAGCAAGGAAATTGAGATTGAAAAAGTGACACCTCCCATCGACAGCAAGCCTGTTGTTGTGGCGCCTGTCATGGAAAAGGTAAATCCTGAGACAGTTGTAGACGACAAGAAAATTTCTACTCCTTCGCCCGAAATAGTTTTGTTGAAACCAAACTTCTGGAATTTTAAGGGTGACTATTATCTGCAGTTTCTTCAAAACTATGTTTCCGGCAACTGGTATAAGGGGGGAGAGAAAAACTACTCTATGCTGGCGAGCGTTGTGTTCGAGGCCAACTACAACAATAAACAGAAAGTAAGATGGGACAACAAGCTTGAAATAAAGGTTGGATTGCAGACCAGTTCAAGTGATACGGTACATAGCGTGAAGACCAATACCGACATGTTAAGGTATACATCAAGGCTGGGTCTGCAGGCTACAAAAAAATGGTATTATACCATGCAGGGTGTTGTCAACACTCAGATGTTCCGCAACTATGGCAACAACAGCAAGACTGTTTTGGGTGATTTCATGTCACCTCTCACCTTCAACCTCTCTATCGGTATGGACTATAAACCATCGTGGTTTAAAGGGAAACTGACAGGAAACATTCATCTTGCTCCATTGGCTTACAATCTGAAGTTTGTTGACAGAAAGGCTCTTAACACGCGCTACGGAATAGAGGCGGATAAGCAGGCTCTCAACGATTTCGGTTCGCAGTTTACCATAGATATGGGATGGAAGTTTAGCGAAATGATCAGGTGGAATACACGTTTAAACGCATATACCACCTACGAGCGTACAGAGATAGAATGGGAGAACACATTCAATTTCAAGTTGAATAAGTTTATTTCATCGATGCTCTACATATATCCGCGTTTTGACGATGCGAGAAAGAGAGACAAGGACTATGGATATTTTCAGTTAAAAGAGTATATATCCTTCGGCTTCTCGTATTCAATGTAGTAAAGAATTATGCATAGATATTTCATAAATCTAAGTTTCGATGGCAAACGCTATCACGGATGGCAGATACAGCCAAACGGCATATCTGTACAGGAGGAGCTGCAGCGTGCTCTGAGTCTTATTCTCAGGCACGATGTAGAGGTGACAGGAGCAGGACGAACCGATGCCGGTGTTCATGCACGGACTATGGTGGCGCATTTCGACAATCCCGATTCTGTTGACGGGAAACAGCTGGCTTACCGCCTTAATAGAGTTTTGCCTACAGACATGGCAGTAAACGATGTTTACGAGGTGACAGATGACATGCATGCCCGTTTCTCCGCACGTGAGCGCACGTACCGGTATTTCGTGCATACCCGGCGTGACCCTTTCTGCCGCGAGCATTCTGTGGAATTGCATTATCCGCTCGATTTTGAATTGATGAACAAGGCGGCTGAAATACTTCTCAAGGCTACTGATTTTAAAGCATTCTGCAAATCCAACCACGATGCGAAGACAACTCTTTGCGATGTCCGTGTGGCACGATGGGTTCAGATGGA
>CABSIA010000039.1 GCA_902477645.1 uncultured Prevotella sp.
AACGAGAGACTTCTCTGGCACGGATGCAGTAATATCCTCGAACGTGCCAATAACTTTGTGTCTTTGTCCCGGAGTAACGGGATTAAATTTGCGTACTGCCATTTTATTTATTCAATATTGCTGTAAAAATCGATTGTTTCACCCTCTTTCAGGGTTACGATTGCTTTCTTGAACGAATTCTTCTGCCCCCTTACGAGACCTGCCTTTGTGTAGCGTGCCTGACGCTTGCCAGCATAGAGAAGAGTGTTCACATCTTCTACCTTAACGTTGTACAGACTTTCGACCTCTTTCTTAATCTGGAGTTTGTTAGCCTCAGGGCGAACAATGAAGCCATAGCGGTTTGACTTCTTGTCTGTAATCTTGGTCATCTTCTCAGTGACCAATGGTTTGATAATATATGCCATAAATCTAATTCTCCTTTAATTACTTGGTTAAGATTTTGTCGATTGTCTCGAGTGAGCTCTCGGCGATGATTACGGCGTCAGCATTCAAAATTTTGTACGTATTAATGTTTGCCGCACCCATAACCTGAGCACCCTGAAGATTGCGAGCTGACAAATATACATTTTTATCCTCAACTGGCAAAACCACGAGCACTTTCTTGCCGTCAACTTTAAGATTTTTAGTAATGTTTAAAAACTCTTTGGTTTTCGGGGCCTCAAAAGTGAAGTCCTCAACTACGATGATAGCATTCTCCTTAGCCATATAAGAGAGAGCTGATTTACGAGCAAGAACATTTACTTTTTTGTTAAGCTTCTGCCTGTAGTCACGTGGTTTAGGGCCGAACACACGACCACCACCAACGAGTACTGGAGAATTGATGTCACCACGACGAGCACCACCGCCACCTTTCTGACGGCCGAGTTTGCGAGTAGAACCGCTCATCTCGCTTCTTTCTTTAGCCTTAGCTGTACCCTGACGCTGGTTTGCGAGATACTGCTTTACAGCGAGGTAGAGAACGTGTTCGTTAGGCTCAATTCCGAAGATTGCGTCGTTGAGCGCAACCTTTCTGCCGGTCTCCTGACCGTTTATGTTCAAAACACTAACTTCCATTATTTCTCAATTAAAACAGTTGAACCTTTGCATCCAGCTACAGATCCCTTGATGATAAGGAGGTTCTGTTCTGGAATAACCTTTAACACCTGAAGATTTTGAGTTGTGACACGGTCACCACCCATGTGGCCACCCATTCGCATACCCTTGAACACCTTCGCTGGGTAAGAACAAGCACCGATAGAACCCGGCTTACGGGCGCGGTCGTCCTGACCGTGAGTACTCTGACCTACACCACCGAATCCATGACGCTTAACAACACCCTGAAAACCTTTACCCTTAGAAGTACCAACAACGTCAACAAACTTAGCGTCGTTGAAGATTTCAACTGTAATTGTGTCACCGAGGTTATATTCCTCGTCAAACTTGAACTCGGCCAAGTGCTGCTTTGGTGTTGTGCCTGCTTTCTTGAAGACACCCATCATTGGCTTTGACGTGTTCTTCTCCTTAGCTTCTCCGAAACCCAGCTGAACGGCACTATAGCCATCGTTTTCAACTGTTTTTACCTGAGTAACGACACAAGGACCAGCTTCGATAACAGTGCACGGTACATTCTTACCGTCGGCACTGAAAACGGATGTCATTCCGATTTTTCTTCCTAATAATCCTGGCATTTCTACTAAAATTAATAATAAAATTATGTTTAAATTTCTATTTTTCTCACTTTTCTTTCCTCCCGCATATGTATATACGCAAAAAGAAAGCGCACATCAGACACTCCCCTTAAAGAAGTCTAAGGCGTTTATTTTCAGCGAGTTGATAGGCGAGCCCAGCGCAACTTTACTGATTTTCGGGTGCAAAGGTACAACTTTTTTTGCTTAAATCAAAATATTTTTAAACTTTTTTATTGCTAAGTGCGTAATTTTCAGATAAATGCAAGTAGACATACAAATCTTAAAACGTTTTAAGAATATGACAGAGTAGTTACCCCACAAAAGAAACAATTTCACTCCAGCCAGTCTTGTATGCGGTCTCTTACAGCTTTGGCCTCACTGAGCAGGCGGATGAATTCCTGCATGGAATGTTTGCGGTAGGTATTTCGCAACACATGAACACAGCCAGCCATCTCGTTTTCAGAAAAATCCAGCGGAATAGCCCTCACGCCCTGCTCGTTGTGGATTGTAGCCTCAGCAAGAACTGTCACCAGCATGCTTTGTTTTACGAGTCTCAACAAAATATTTACCTCGTTGAGCTCAAGGCGCACATTAATCTTGACATTGCATTTTGCCAACGCCCTGTCCAATGCATTACGTGCCTGTAGTCCGTTTGACGGCAAAGCAATATCGTAGCACTCAAGCTCATCAAGCGTTATCTTCGATTTCTTTGCCAACGGATGGTTCTCGTTTACTATGGCTGCCAAATGATTGTCGAATAGCACGTGCGACTCTATGTCCTCGTGATAGCCCGATGACTTGAATGCCAACACAAAGTCGACTTTCCGGCTTGCCAGCATGTCCATAAGCTCCTCCATTGGCTTGTAATAGATATTGAGGCGGACTTTGGGATATCGTTTCATAAAAACCAACAGGGTCTCGGTGAGAATAGGGCTAAAAGTAAACGTTACACCTATGTTGAGCGTTCCCGTCAACAGCTGCTGCAAATCGTGTATGCGGTCTAAGCAAAGGTCGGCGGCATTGAGAGTACGAAGGGCATAGGGCAACAGCTCCTCGCCCACATCGGTGAGACATGTGGAGTGACTGTCGCGCTGAAACAGCTGGGCTTTCAGCTCCAGCTCCAGTTGCTTTATCTGCTGTGAGAGTGTGCTTTGCGTTATGCACAGAGCCCTCGCCGCATCGGAGAAATTCAGAGTTTCCGCCACTTTAACAAAATATCTCAGTTGTCTAAATTCCATATCTTAACATTCTCATGAGTTTAATGTTTAAATTTTAATGCAAAATGCTTGAAGTTTGAGATATTCCACATTAAGCTTTAAACTATAAACTTTAAACTATAAACTTTATTGTATATCCACTTTGTGCAAATCCAGGAATTCCCCACGCTTTTTCTTACGTTCCACCAAGGCTTCAAACAGCCTTTTGTTGCGCTGTCCCTCAGTGAGACGGCGGAAAAATATATTTGGAATAGCCACACCAAGGGCAATGCACATAATTGCGAGCGATGCCTTGATAGCGTTGTTCATACCTATTGTCACTTCGCCCACAATGCCGTGCATGTCGATAAAGGCAAAGAGCGCACGGTACATAAGCACCCCCGGCACCATTGGGATAACACTTGGAATAGTGATGCACTGATGGGGCACATGAAACCAGTGGCGGGCTTTTACAACGACGAGGCTTATAGCAGCCGAGCCTGCGAACGAGCCTATTGAAAGTCCCATGTCAAGACCAATGTTGCCGTTGCTTGGTCCGAGGTTTACGAAATTACGTGTACATACAGCCACTATACCGCCTATAGCCAATATCGGCAACAACCGACGAGGAACGCTGAATATGGTGGAGAAGCCCATGGCAGAAATTGCGGCGGCTATGGCATATTCCCAATATTCGTGATGGGGAGTCATGGTCAGGTCGGTAACAAAATTATCTATACCGCACACTTTTATGGCGAAAGCTATGCCGAAAGCCATTGCCAGCACCATTAGCAGGGTGTTCACGGCCCTGATTATTCCGACCTCAATATATCCGTCGAGCATATCGCTTACAAAGTTGATAAGCGGTACTCCCGGCACTATGAACAACGCACACGCCATTAGCGGATGCCATGGTGTTGAAGAATGCATCCACGATGGAAGAGCAGTGGATATTTCTGGAGCAAGCGACAAAAACGATGTAAGCCATGCCAATAGCGTGGCGGCGAAAGCAGATATGGCAATAGCCACATAATTGTTGCATCCACGTGCAGGCAAAAACATACGCAGGCGGAATCCTAAGATGGCTGCCAGCGAGCAATAGAAGAACGCTGTCCAGTCGCAACCGAACTGTATGCAGAACCCGCCGCATGCAAAACCTCCGCCTACAGCCACTTGCCATGGCGTAAAACTACGTGGACGTCTCCTTATTTTCTCCAGTTCCTGCTCATACTCATCCATGCTCAGGCTGTTGCGGATGGCGCGCCATGTCAGCCTGCTCATAAGAGTGATTGTAGCCAGATTTATGCCATGCCTCTCGCAACGCTGAAACTTTGTGAACGAATGCTCCTCATCACTGTAATTCACCATCAGCACATTCCAGTTCATAAAATAGTGCAGATACCTTTCGTCTAAGTCAAGAAATATGGCAACACGTTTCATTGTGCGCATAATGCGCGATGTATCGGCGGCGCTTTCCACAAGCATCGCCCCTGTGCGCAGCAACAGGTCGAGCTTGTGGAGCAGCACGCCTTCTTTTATGGATTGGCTATTTGTCTTCTGACTTTCCATAACTGCTTATCCGAACACGAAAATTAAAATCTGTATGGTTACAATACGCAGGAACATGGCGAATGGATATACATTGGCATATCCCACAGATGGCGCATCGGCAGATGTCATGTCGCGTGCGTATGCCAGTGCCGAAGGGTTGGTATTGGCTCCGGCAAGCACCCCGAGCAGGGTGAAATAGTTGATGTGGAAGCAGTATCTGCCAATGAATCCGCCGATTAGAATTGGTATCATAGTGATGGCAAGTCCGTAGGCAATCCATATCATGCCGCTCTCAGACACGACAATGCTTATAAAGTCTTTTCCTATTCCCAGCCCCACACACGCAAGGAATATACATATTCCAATCTCGCGGATTATGAGGTTGGCAGAGCTGATATTGTATGTCACCAAGTTGTATTTCGGGCCGAAATACCCTATCAGTATGGCCACAATCAGCGGTCCGCCAGTCAGCCCCAGACGCAGGCTCTCTGATATGCCGGGAATAAAGAACGGGATGTTTGCCACAAGACATCCAAGCATTATGCCGAGGAAGATTGGGATAAGGTTTGGATAATTGAGCATTTTCATCTGATTTCCCATCATTTTCTCCGTATGGCTTATGGCAAGCTCGGTTCCTACAACAGTTATGCGGTCGCCCAATTGCAGTTTCAGATTTGGTGTTGCGATAAGGTCTACTCCCGCACGGTTCACACGGGTTATGTTTGTACCCAGATTGGTGCGTATGCGCAGTTGCGCTATGGTCTTTCCGTTGATATAAGACCTGGTCACAAGGATGCGTCTTGCCTCCAGCTCATTGCCAAACTGCTCCCAGTCCATATCAGTCTTCTCGCCAAGAAGTGCGCAAATAGGCTCCTCTGCCGCAGGCTGCGCCACGATATAGAGCACATCACCCTCTCTCACCACAGTGTGTCCATTTACCACCTCAGCATGTTTGTTTTCGGTGGGAGAATAGATACGCGACACCATGAAATCACGCTTCAAGATTTGTCTTATCTCACGGATATTCTTTCCAGCAATCATCTTGTTTGTCACCTTGGCCGAGAATGTGTTCAGCACCATCTGCTCCAAATGTCCCATGCCGCTCTTTGCCTCTGCCTCCTCGTCATGATTGTTTATTCGCAAGGCGAATTTTAAAATTATAAAAGAGAGAATGACACCAAGCACACCCATAGGATAGGCTATGGCATAGCCGGCAGCGATAGCCGGTGCGTCGACATGGCGCAAGTCACTATATGCCTGTTGTGCCGCACCAAGTCCAGGAGTATTTGTAACGGCACCCGACAGAATACCAGCCATAGACGTAAACGGCACATCCGACATGCCGTATATCACCAACATGGTGACGATGCTAAGCACCACAACGATTGTACTGAGCAAATTGAGGCTTTTACCGCCATTATGGAACGATGAGAATATGCCCGGCCCAACCTCGAGACCTATGGAATAAACAAATAGGATAAGGCCGAACTCCTTTAGGAAATGCAGCAGATTAGCATCGAGGTTGAACGACAAGTGACCGAACACCAGACCGGCGAAAAGTATCCATGCCAAGCCGAGCGAGACACCCTTTACTCTGATTTTACCCAAACACAATCCTAATGTGATGACCATCGACAATATCATGACCGAATGGGCCACACCTCCGCCCCAAAGATTTGGAAAGCCGAAGAACAGATTTTCAATTAATTCCATTTTACCCTTAAAATTTTGTTTCGGCTGCAAAGGTATGGCAAAAACCGATTGCTGAAAAGCATTGGCTTTGGAAAGAAACGAATGCTGCTATTAGCTTTTTCTATAGGAAAAGTGAGGAACTGTCAGACAATGCTCATGTCGGGAGTAGAATAAAAAAAGGCGCATTCCTGAAGAATGCACCTTTCATGGTTTTAGTGATGGTAAAAAATAAATTGGCACGATTTACCTCATATTTATGAAAACACATCACAAATCGTATCAAGTTATTTTTTTCCATAACTTAACACGTTCAACGCTTTTGCCTTTTAAAATAAATAAGCCATGCAACAGAAATAAACAGTACGGACAATGTCAAAATATACGCCCAAACGTTTAAAACCGACACATAAGGCTCTACACGGAAACCGCCGCCTATAAGCCGGGGGCCAGTCAATTGCTTCCTCAAGACGAAACCTCCAGGCATTTGTACTTTGTAGTCAACTTTGAACATCATAAGCTCCATAAAATCATTCAGTGGCACCTCAACCTCTGCCATGATACTGTCGTCACGCAATATGCCGTCGTACGCATTGGTTCCCAGTTTGTCAGCCGTCCATGCGGCCATGTTCAAATCGAGGTCCTCAACAGCCGAATCGTGCACGAACAGGCTCATCAGAGAGTCGTGTTTTGCTGCAAACTGCTGTTTTTCCATAGTCCGGCCTGCGACCTTATCATAGTTTTTGAGAATAGCCAGATAATGAAGCTCAAAAATATTGGCCGCAATCCATTCTGTAAATTGCGACTTCAGATGCCGCACAATGTCATCAGTCTCGATTCCATTTAACCCTTCCATCAGGTTTGGCTCTCCCGCAAACCAATAGCCAACCTCTTCTTTCGTAAAATAGCGGCCAAGTGGTACAGGCATATTGAGTTTCAGCGCCGGATAACTCTCCGTATAGCGGTATGAGGTGCGAAAAAATCGGAATGATTTCTCTAACCGTATAGTAGGCTTTATCTCAAACCTCCCAATCCTAAAACACGTTTCCTCTGCCGCATCATCTACAGTAGCGAAATGTTTTGTAGCGTTAACATTTATTGTGTCACAGACCTTCTCGCCGTATTTTGCTTTCAAACGGGCATAGACTGCACTGCCAACAGGAAGTTTACTCCTGCTGCTGTCGCCTTTTATGCTCCACGTGAGTTGCCAGCTGTTGCCGAACCTCAGCATACTGTCGGGTGTTGCTTCCTGTGCGCCCGCCAAATATGCTGAATCGACATTCACAGTATATTCCCGCGTAACACTTCCATCTTCATTAACAGTTGTTGTCAAGGCACATTGATAGTCATTTTTACACGATGCAAGTATCGTTGCTGCGACAAGTGTCATTAATCTAACGATTTTTTTCATGGGACTCCTGATTTTTAATTATATCGTATATTTGCTTATCCATCAATTTTGATCTCACGTAGTCTCTGTCAACCCTCTGACACAAATATTTGCTTTGATATTCTACCGGCGCATTGCCATCTAAGCAATTGTCAGGCACAGCTGCCATACCGAATATCAGCAAAAAAGATGCAGCAACACATACGATGCGGAGCGCAAGAACAAGCTTTGTGTGTTTTTGTTCTGTCTCAATACGCATTAAGACCTCCTCCACCAGCCTGTCAGGACAGGCCAGCTGCGGCTGACGGCCGCGAAGACCGGCAAGTATCTCATTCAACATATTGTCATTAATGTCCATATCCTAATCTTTTTAGTTGTTCCATGATTTTCTGCCGAGCCACATAAAGATTGCTTTTAATCTTATCGGATGGAATGCCGGTAATTGCCGTTATCTCCTCTACAGACTTGTTTTCAAGCATACGCAGGGTAAAAACCACCCTTTGTTTAGGGCTTAACCGTGAGGCGAGCACTCTGACTATCGACACCCAATCCTTGTTGCACAGCTGCTGTTCAGGATCTCTGCCCGACGCATACCTGAAAAATGCAGAGTCATCAAAAGTCGTAGCCACCAACGGTCTCTGCCGCTTCATCTTGTCAATACAGACGTGTGCGGCTACAGCATATAACCACGAGAAAAAATCTCCCTTCCGCTCATTGTACTGGCCGATATGGTGCCATATATGGATGAAAACATCCTGAACAGCATCCTCAGCATCCTGCTCGTCGGCAAGCATCTTCAAAGCCAACGAGAACACCATATTCTGATGCTTCCTCACAAGCAGTCCGAAAGCTTTCATGTCGCCTTCTTTAATCTTGATGATTATGTCGTTGGCAATGTCTTCTTCCATTTTTTTACTTAAACCCTATATCTATAATAACGCAAAAAAATAGAGAAAGTCGAAAATATCATGAACAAAAAAATATAAAACAAGAAAAAAGCAAGTACCCCATAACAAAATGCGGAACTTGCTTTATTAGTATTTTTGCACCGGCAAAGACCGGAAAGTGCTATTACACCTTAATCTCAACCTCTACACCTGAAGGCAACTCAAGTTTCATAAGAGCGTCAACAGTCTTTGAGGTAGAGCTATAGATGTCTATCAAGCGCTTGAAATCACAAATCTGGAACTGCTCACGAGATTTCTTGTTAACGAATGTAGAACGGTTAACGGTGATGATGCGCTTGTGTGTTGGCAATGGAATAGGACCACTGACGATAGCACCTGTAGCCTTTACGGCCTTAACAATTTTCTCAGCTGACTTATCAACCAGCATGTGGTCGTAAGACTTCAGCTTAATTCTAATTTTCTGACTCATTGTTACTTTTTGGGTTATTATGTTTATGATTTGCGAGACGGGGAACGTCAGATAAGAGTCATTCGCTATCTGACGTCCCAAGTCGCATAAGATTTTTATTATAGAAGCTCAGAGTGTCCCTTAACCTCATCAAGCACAGTCTTGGCGATGCTTGTTGAGAGAGGCTCGTGGTGATCGTACTCCATAGAGCTTGTTGCGCGGCCAGAAGTAATGGTGCGGAGAGCTGTCACATAACCGAACATCTCTGACAGTGGAACCATGGCCTTTACGATGCGCGCACCGCTGCGTGCCTCGTCCATACCCTGAACCATACCACGGCGCTTGTTCAAGTCACCGATAACGTCACCCATGTTCTCTTCTGGAGTAACAACCTCCACCTTCATGATAGGCTCCATGAGAACAGGCTTTGCCTTCGGGCAGAGAACCTTGAATGCCTGATGAGCAACAAGCTCGAATGACAACTGGTCAGAGTCAACTGGGTGGAAGCTACCATCGGTAAGAGTAACCTTCATACCTGTCATTGGGAAGCCGCCGAGAACACCGTTCTTGAGGCATTCCTTGAATCCCTTCTGTACAGACGGGATGAACTCCTTAGGCACGTTACCGCCCTTAACCTCGTTAACAAACTGCAAATCGTCCTCTGTGAAGTCCTCGTCCTTAGGACCGATTGTAACATCGATGCAAGCGAACTTACCACGGCCACCAGACTGCTTCTTATAGGTCTCACGGCTCTGGGCAACGCCCATGATAGCCTCTTTGTAGTTAACCTGTGGCTTACCCTGGTTACACTCTACCTTAAACTCGCGCTTCAGACGGTCGATAATGATGTCGAGGTGAAGCTCACCCATACCGGAGATAATGGTCTGTCCACTCTGCTCGTCGGTACGGACGGTGAATGTCGGGTCTTCCTCAGCAAGCTTTGCAAGACCGTTGTCGAGCTTGGCGATGTCGGCCTGGCTCTTTGGCTCAACGGCGATAGAGATAACGGTATCAGGGAATGTCATTGACTCGAGTACGATTGGATTTGCCTCGTCGCAGAGAGTATCACCAGTGCGGATATCCTTGAAACCTACGCCTGCGCCGATATCACCAGCGTCGATAGACTCCATAGGAATTTCCTTGTTAGAGTTCATCTGGAACAGACGGCTGATACGCTCCTTCTTGCCAGAGCGTGGGTTGTAAACGTACGAGCCGGCAACAACCTTTCCTGAGTAAACACGGAAGAATACGAGACGGCCCATGAACGGATCTGTGGCAATCTTGAATGCGAGAGCCGATGTCGGGGCTTCCTCTGAAGGCTTACGTGTCTCTTCCTCTTCGGTATCAGGATTTGTTCCGACAACAGCCTCTGTGTCGAGAGGTGAAGGCAGGAATGCGCAAACATAGTCGAGAAGTGGCTGCACACCCTTGTTCTTGTAAGAAGAGCCGAGAACCATTGGAGTAATCTCCATGGCGATGGTACCCTTACGGAGAGCTGCCATAAGCTTATCCTCAGGTATTTCCTTACCCTCAAGATAAAGCTCCATAAGCTCGTCGTCGAAGCTTGCAGCAGTCTCAAGCATCTTGTCGCGCCACTCCTGAGCCTCGTCTGCGAGGTCAGCAGGAATTTCCTCAACATCGTATTCTGCGCCCATTGTCTCATCGTGCCACAGGATAGCCTTCATCTTGATGAGGTCAACAACACCCTTGAAGTTCTCCTCAGCACCGATAGGAATCTGCACGGGGCAAGGATTTGCGCCGAGAATATCCTTCATCTGCTGTACTGTCTCGAAGAAGTCAGCACCAGAGCGGTCCATCTTGTTAACGTAGCCGATACGCGGAACGTTGTACTTGTCGGCCTGACGCCATACAGTCTCAGACTGTGGCTGAACACCGTCGGCAGCAGAATATGTGGCAACAGCTCCATCGAGTACACGAAGCGAGCGCTCCACCTCAGCTGTAAAGTCAACGTGTCCCGGAGTGTCAATCAAATTTATCTTGTAAGATTTTCCAGCGTAATTCCAGTTACAAGTAGTAGCAGCAGAGGTAATAGTGATACCACGTTCCTGCTCCTGTGCCATCCAGTCCATGGTGGCAGCACCATCGTGCACCTCACCGATTTTGTGAGTCTTGCCTGTATAGAAAAGGATACGCTCTGAAGTTGTTGTCTTACCGGCATCGATGTGAGCCATAATACCGATATTACGGGTCAAATGTAAATCGCGGTTTGCCATTTTCTTTTTACTTGATTAATGTTATTAGAACCTGAAGTGAGCGAATGCGCGGTTAGCCTCAGCCATACGGTGCATATCCTCCTTACGCTTGAAGGCGCCACCCTGATTGTTGTAGGCATCCATGATTTCAGCGGCGAGCTTGTCAGCCATTGACTTACCGCCACGCTTACGTGCGAAACCAATCAAGTTCTTCATTGAGATGCTCTCTTTGCGGTCGGGACGGATTTCTGTAGGCACCTGGAAAGTGGCGCCACCGATACGACGGCTCTTTACCTCTACCTGAGGAGTGATGTTGTCGAGAGCCTGCTTCCATATCTCAAGCGGACTTTTCTCTTCCTTGGCCATCTTTTCCTTTACGATGTCGAGAGAGTTGTAGAAAATTTTGTATGAGGTGTTCTTCTTGCCGTCATACATTAGATGATTAACGAATTTTGAGACCTTCTGGTCGTTGAAGACTGGATCTGGAAGAACCACGCGCTTCTTTGGTTTTGCTTTTCTCATTTTTATTATTAAAATTTATTCTGCCTGGGGCTGCAATTATGTTCTTCAACGTCCACTCCTGGACATTTACTCAACCTGTCATTAACAATTCTCCAGCAAAACGGTTTAAAAAAAACTAAATTCTTAGTTATAAGCAGCGGCAAGCTTCTGTGTTTTCGGGTCTTTTTCTCTCCCCGAGCCGGATTCCGAAGTTTTGTGTCAGCCACAAGCTTACCAATCCTAACACCCAGAAACTTACCCTGCCGATTATCAGGCTATTGAGCGTTGATTATTTCTTAGCCTTTGGACGTTTAGCACCGTATTTAGAGCGGCGCTGTGTACGGCTTGAGACACCTGCGGTATCAAGGGTACCACGGACGATGTGATAGCGCACACCAGGAAGGTCCTTTACACGACCGCCACGAACGAGCACGATAGAGTGCTCCTGCAAGTTGTGTCCCTCTCCCGGGATGTAGGAGTTCACTTCCTTCTGGTTTGTCAAACGAACACGGGCAACCTTACGCATTGCCGAATTAGGCTTCTTAGGTGTGGTTGTGTACACACGGACGCATACACCACGGCGCTGAGGACATGAGTCCAAAGCTGGAGACTTGCTCTTGTCTACCAACACCTTTCTGCCTTTTCTTACTAACTGTGAAATAGTAGGCATAATTAATAATTTTTGTTTATATATTTATTTTGTTTGTTATCAACGCATTAAGACACCAAGTGCATAGTGTCGTTTCGGGCTGCAAAGGTACAAATTTTCTACGTAACAACCTAAATATATAGGCAAAAAAGGAACGACAAGCATGATATTTTAAGATAAAATAACAAATGATAGTATATTTTAGACACACCTAAAACACACTACCATTGTAACAGAAACACTTGACAAGCGCAAATAAAGGCCGTATCAAGTGTTTTTCATGCGAGTTTTATGCCTCTCCGCTGCCGAAAGGAGCAATGGTGCGTCCTGTTGCATCCGGCTGTGGCATCTGAGGTATCTGGATAGGCCCAAACTCCTTCTCGTACTTAAGAACATTTTCCTGCAACGCTGCGAGAAGTCGCTTTGCATGCTCAGGAGCAAGAATCACACGTGAGCAAACCTCCGGTTTCGGCATTCCAGGAAGAATGCGTGCGAAATCGAGAATGAAGTCGCTATGTGAGTGTGAGATGAGTGCGAGGTTTGAATAAACTCCAGATGCAATCTCCGGCTTCAGCTCAAGCTGGAACTGCTGCCCCGCCTGCTGGTTTCTGTTGTCTGCCATGTTTCAATAATTGTTTTAAGGTTGTTATATATAAATATGTATAAATTGAATTCATATCGTCATGTTGACGCAGATGTAATGCAAAGATAAAAAATATTTTTCTGACATGCAAATTTTGCCCTTCTTTTTTAGGCATATTGAGCAACACGGCGCCAAAGTCCAACGAAGCCTGCTTCAGATGCCAACGAAGCAGGGTTCGTTGGCATCTGAAGCAGGCTTCATTTTCTCGTTATAAAATTACGCTTCCTGAAAAAAATACAAAAAAGGAGGAGCATAAGATTTTTGCCTTACTCCTCCTCTATTAAAAACTCCCGGCTATTGATTACTGCAAAGCATTCATTACAAAACGCCGATACAGGCAATACGCTGGTATTGCTTTATTCAACACACCCATATTCAACATAAATTATCGCACCCTGTTCTGAGCCAAGAGAAGCATATCTTGACAGTTTAATCTGGCCATTGTTCTTGACAGCCAGATGCCCGCCTGACTTCACAAAGATATTGGCATTTGTAATTGTGCCGCCGTCAATTTCCAATGTGGCACCGTCCATGACTATAAGCCTGTAAGAGGTCTGCATGTCAAGGGGCTTTCCCGGCACAATCCTCATTGTTCCAGAACGTACAATCATGTCATTTGGATACGAGCCGCCTTGCCAGTCAAAATCTGACTTTATTATCAACGGCTCTTTATACCCCGGCACATATTCGCCTGTAAATCCGGCATCGTATCGTGCGCGTCCCCATTCTATTTTGCTCCCTTCTGTTTTCCAGACAGTAATAAAACCAAAATCGTCTGCCGCAACAATCTCGTTTTTTCCGTCATCATCAATATCAGAAATAAGGATGTTGTTGCTGAAATCCGCAGCACCCGTCAGCTGATATCCATCGATGTCCGTACCGTCATTATGAATGGCACATATTCTGTTGTCAACATTAAAGACAATATCAATATTTGAGTCCCCGTCTATATCTGCAAGCAGTGGTATTGTCAGATGAGTAGCCCAGTCATCATTAACAAAAAGTCCAGAGACATCCCTACTGAATATCTGCTCGCCTGTATTTGTCCAAGCTCTTACACATCCGCCTCCTAAAGCCACAACCTCAAGATTGCCGTCAGAATTTATATCGCCGACACTCACCGCATGGTCAAGCCCCTGATGAGGTCCCGACGGATAAGGGATGCTAACGGGATTTTGTGACATATTGTCAAAATTACCGACACAAGTTCCGTCTAACTTTATAGCATAAATATAACTCGTGTTATTTCTTGACGCCACAATTATCTCTTTCCTACCGTCGTTGTCTATATCGCATACCACAGGAGACGACTTCAAGTTCATACCGCTACGGGTGAAGAACGGAGAACGTAAATATGGTGTTCCGTCATGTTTCCATACATAAAGGTTCTCACCTTGTCCATATATTATCTCCTTATATCCGTCACTGTCAAGGTCGGCTACTGCAAGACCGCTATAATTGTTTGTGATATTATTGCCAAAAGCAGCTTTCTCCGTCCCGTCCGCATTCAGTACAACAATGCCCCACGATATATTTGCAACTATAATCTCTTTCTCTCCTTTGCCGTCCGGCATATCCACATCTGTAACCACAGCACCGCGATAAACACCTCCAACCGAAGAACTTGTCCAAAGCTTATCGGGCAAGTTGTCTCCGTCTTTGTCCAATGCTGAATAACATGTTACATAGTTTTCCGCATTGACAGAAGTCGTCGGGAAAGTCACTATGCCAGACTCACCGTTTCCGTAAAGGTCGGCAACAGAGGGCGCAGCGCTGACATCCCAATCGTATGTCGAGAATCCGCTGAAGACTGTCGTATTACCGTCAATGCAATACGGCTCAGACCCGTCTGGTTTAACCACGACAACGACGGCCGATTTATTATTGACTTCATAACTTGTCAAAACTGTCTCTTTCTGACCGTCATAATCCAAACCCACAGCGTTAGCCTCACATTCATATTTATATGTGGTTCCACCATAAGACACAGGCTCTTTATAAAGCATCACAGGCAATGTGGTCATTTGCATAAACGGCTCCGACCACGGTCCTTCCAGACAAGACTCTGCTACAGTCGCTATTCTGTAATAGAATGCGGTGCGTACAGGCAAGCCTGTGTCTTCAATGTATCTTGTGTCTAAAGGCAACTTGTTAAGTTTCTCATACGCACCGTTTTC
This sequence comes from uncultured Prevotella sp., assembly GCA_902477645.1. Classification (GTDB taxonomy): domain Bacteria; phylum Bacteroidota; class Bacteroidia; order Bacteroidales; family Bacteroidaceae; genus Prevotella. Next base: position 15,033 of record CABSIA010000039.1, read on the forward strand.
TGTACCGCTGCGATAGATATTATATTTCGTTTCTGTTCCAGCCTTGTCCCAATACAACGTTACTGATTCTGATAAAGAATTGCCATGTATGTTCGTCAATGCTATTTTCGGAAGAGTCTCCGCTACATCCACAACAGTGCTGTCCTGCGGAATATTCCCCGACATCAGTACTGCCTTCAGTCTCAAAGGACTGCCTGTGACATAATCATTGGCTATTTTAAGCCGGCTTGACAGACTTCTAATATTTATCATTTCTATATCATCCGTCAGTGAGGCAATCAATAATTTCGGAGTCGCCGTTCCCTTTTTACCCATTCGTGCCACCTTGAAATCCAGCACCACATATTCGCCTGCCTCTGGTATCAGGTCGCCGTCTCCTGTGCTTGCAATTTTGATTCTGTCTATACGTAGCCTTGGGGAAGTTATGTCGATCTTAAAAGTATCCACAGATACGGTGTTTGTGTCATCCGTAGTTGTCAGATACATACAAACTCCGTTCCATTCATTGCGCCCTGTCTCAACAGCATCCTCACTTACTACTATTTTAAAATCGCGCGATTTCATGGATTGTACAGGTATTGAGCCATAGCCCACGTTGTTGCCACCAGTTATCCTTACATAAGGCGAATTCGTGGTTAGAGATGCGCTCACGTTAGTTATTGGTATGCTCCCCATATTCCTGAGACAAATACCTACCGTCGCACTGTCGCCTATGTTTATAGCTCCGTCGAAGCCCGTTATTTTTTCTATTTTCAGCGGTCCCTCGCCCACCTCTATGCCTGATACTTGAATTTCTTTCTCATAGGGGATGAGATTGCGGGCTGTCACCGTTGCCTTAACCGTTCCGTTACTTTTTACATTAATGGCTATATTGTGTTGCAACGTATCACAAATTTCTATCCTCTTATAAACCTCGTTTTCTTTATACAGGCACACCTTTGCACTTTTGCTTTCGGGCAAGTTTTTTATCTTTACAGCCATTCCCGTCTGTCCAAAATCCGATGCAGATAAATTTATCTCGGCATCAATATTCTGTGGAACTGCCGACCATATAGGCATCTCTGGGTCACCGAGGAGATGGAGGCGCATTTTATCAGGTGTGCGTTTATAATCTTCTACAGGATATTTGAATTCTTTAGGCATTTTTTGGAACACAATGCCTAAAGATAAATTATTATCTCCATTATAGACATCTTTCAAAAAACGCGCATATTGATTATATTCATAATACCACCCCACATTTGCATTTCCAATAAAAGCTACTGCGCCACCATGGGGATTATTGATAAAATGCTCTGCTACACAATCTTTATCGAAATGGGTGGTCTCGCAACCGCCAGATATTATAATTTGCTGGTAATCTCTATTATTCAAATTGTCTATTTCTGGGATAAACATGTTTTCACGCTTATCCTTACACGATGTACCAATAGTCAGAGGCGAGCAATGATCCATGTGGTAAACTATATGAAAATGATTAAGCCCAGATGCTCCTCCATCATTTAGTGCAGCTATAAAATTTGCCTTGTTTAATTCCTGACCGTTACTATATTGATATTTATCACTATGTTTGTTACACGTGCAATTATAATGATCAAACAGATACCAGTCATGACCGTTTTGGTGTGAATATAATCTCAAAAAATTATCAATATTCTTTTTACAATCTAAATCCAGAAATCCACTATTCTCATTTTTCCTTATATATGCAGATACCGCCAAACGGTTCATTAGATATCTTTTATCAACCGAAGGGTTATTCATCTTTTCATAAGCCAACACTTTATTTACAAATATCGTTGCTTCTCCAATATTCTCTACAGAAGCACGACCAACATAACAACTACTATGTAGTAAGACGCTATCCTTTCCTCTTTCAGCATAAAGGTGATTGTTGTTACTATTCCAAGCACACATCAAATCAGAATAATATGCATCAGACGGACAGATTGCTTTTTTCTCATCTCTGCTATTAGCAGCCATATAAAATCTTGCCGGTACAATGTTTGTATCTCCACCTAACAACACAAACAAGCCTTCTCCCCATTTGTTCTTGCACTCCTGCAAATAGGAGTGTATCTTCTCCGCCAAATCAGATCCAAGATATTCATCATTAATATCTTCCACATCTTTGATGATTGTTGGTATACCCTTCTGAATTTTCCAATCTGCCAAACGTTGAAATTCGTCGTGAAGCAACCTGTTCGTTATTATAACATAGTCAGGTATCTGTTCCGCCAAAACATCAATAATCATCTCGTTATTGGCAGAAACACTTTGTCGACCGTATGTACTACCAGAATGGATGCAGCCAATCTTCACCATTTTATCCGCACATTCTTCAACATCCTGTGGATTGTCCACCATGGTCTTTATCACATTCTTTATCATGTCTGAGCGGTATCTGCTCTGACTTTGAGGACTCTGATAAGAATCCGTACTCTCGGCATAATTCAGTGTGAAGCTAAGCTGTTTTAAGTATAGCTTTTGTGATACAGGATCCCATTCTACAGGATTAAAGCGCACCGTAACAAGATGATAGCCCATTTCGTTATAGTCAGCAGTTATCTCTGAGTGCGTTTCTGGATAAACCTCTGCGCCATTATACACCGCTGAGTCCAGCACAGTCTCGTCAGAGTGCTCCTTACCGTCTACAGGCACAGGTGCTTTAACTGGGCATGGTACAACCTTTCCTTTCAATTCCACACGATTATTTACCACCACATCAACACCAGAAACACTAACGTTCAATGGCACGACAAAGGTTTTCACAACAGCCGGAAGCTCAGGTGCACCAACTCTATTTGTAACAGCATTGCATCCTTTCATGCGTATCACATCATACCCCTCTTGCTTGGAATATGAAAAATCGTCTGCTCTTAAATCAATATCACCTGATACCTGAGCAAACAGTGCAGAGTGACATATCACGAGCAGATATATAGCTAATTGTATTTTTCTCATAGCTTCACGGTTTTAGTTTTACGGTTTCGTTGGTGCCATCCTCGTAACAGATACGCAATATAGAATATGGATATCTCAAAGTTTTCTTGTCAACGAAGAGAACTTTTCCACATTTATTATTAGCCATAATAATGGTACCACAACAATCATACAGCACAGCTTGTATCACATTCGTTTTTCCACTTATAATATATCGGTTGGCATCGTCATACACAGATATTTTAGAATTCGCCACAACCGGTTCTACACCTGAACCTCCTATATTATCTATTGCCCATATATGTTTAAACCAATTCCACCCCTCTGTTGCCCTATATAGTTTTATACTTTCTTTATCCGGGACTATAAGGGTCAACAGATCTTGACAGAAGTAGAAAACATCTTCACCCAAAGCAGGGGGCATTTTTGCCATACAATAAATGCGAGGCCAACATGTTGCTGGCCAATAGCCCGTTATAAGGGCAGTATGATAAAAAGCAAAAACCCGGTCACCTATGGAATCGACCGACTCAGGTATTTCAATATCAAGAATTTCTCTGCTATACCGACATTCGAATGCCCCGCCATTAATGATTTTAGTTCCGTCAAGAATTTTAATTCTCCCTTCTGGATTAGGATGCAAATTATGGTAATAAAACCTCTCTCCATCAAGTGAATATATTCCACCTTCTTCTTCTTTGCAGAATTCATTATCGGGAAAAATTTCAAAACAGATTTCACCAATATAGTCATGTGCAGAAAAAACACACTTGCCAAATTTTGGGAATTTTCCTGTTAAGATCAAAGTTAATTTGCATTCACCACCAATGCACAGACTCAAAGAGCTGTCTCTCAATACATCCAATTTAGACGGAAGAATTATTCGCTTAGAAAACATACCAGAACAATAATTATCACATTCCAATGCATGCGCAGGTATTGTATCTATATCTGCATCACAAAGATTCAGTTCAATGAGTTTTTTATGAAGCATTCTGTGCAAGCACGCATAGTCCTCCTCCGCCATTGTCCCAGTTATGGTAAGGTGCGTAACGTTGTCTTTCTGCTCATCTGTAAGCAGATTCTCAAGACGCTCTTCGCCCACACATACACTTACACGCACGTCCGCATCTTCTGTCTGGGCATATAAACTTGAATATTGCGACACAAACAGCAGCATAGCCATTAAATATATTAATCGTCTCATAGTCTCACGGTTTTAGTTTCACGGTTTCGTTGGTGCCATCCTCGTAGAATACACGTAGTATAGTGTATGGAGAAACAAGTGATTTTTTAAGTATACTTACAGTGCTTGCATCCACCTTGCGGTCGAAAACAACGCTTCCGTTTACACAATATCCAGTTACTTTGTCTAAACATTTCGATGATTGCAACACATATTCATCACATTGCTCTTTTACAGACAAGTATTTATTCGAAACAATTTTCTTTACACCACTCTCTCCTCCATGGAATTGACTTAAAGGACATATCTTCCAAAATAAATTCCAGCCATCGGCTACTCTATATAAATCTTCGCAGCCATCAGGGACATAAAGTACCATTCCATATTCTTCAAAAGGGTATATTGACCAATAATTATCTTGTAAAAACACATCTTTACCAAGTTTTGGCGGATTGACAGCCAAGCAAGTAATATATCCCCAGCAGTATTCACCATTAGATGTTACAGAGCCCATCTTCAATCTGGCAAAAGCCCGGTCGCCGATAGAATCTACAGTCTCGGGAATAACCAATGTAGAATAATGAACAAACATATTTTCAAATGCCTTTTCATTAATTACTTTTGTACCATACGTTATCTCTTCAGAAAAACTATCTGCCAAATAAAGTTTGGCGCCGTCGGATGAATACAAAAAACCATCCTCTTTTTTTAGGAAAAGATTATCTTCGGACGAGATAAAGGTTCTTTCTGTAAATTCATAGTCCTCTAACCCCGAATGATATACATTACACCCAACATTGGGATAATCTCCAGTAAAAACATAAGTACATTTGCCACCCCAAAAAGCGATACATAACGAATAGTCTGAAAGATATTTCAGACTTACAGGTAAAACTATCGTCAGATCAATATCGAAATCCCACCATTCAACGTCAAGCGCATGCGGCGGTATCGTGTCAATATCCGCATCACGGAAGTTCAGCTCAACAATCTGCTTGAGTCTGTTGCTGCGGATAAAAGCATAGTCCTCCTCCGCCATTGTCCCAGTTATGGTAAGATGCGTAACGTTATCTTTCTGCT
>CABSIA010000040.1 GCA_902477645.1 uncultured Prevotella sp.
CCCGCCACTTTTTCGATGTGGACTTCGTAAAACGCTACATCGACATAATGGCACTCCACAACCTCAACGCCCTACACTGGCACATCACCGATGACCAGGGATGGCGCATCGAGATGAAGAGACATCCCGAGCTCACAGAGGCAGGCTCCATACGCCCATGCACAGTGATAGGCAACAACTCACTACTCTACGACAACCAGCCCTACGGCGGTTTCTACACCCAAGGACAGGCACGTGAGATTGTAAGATATGCCAAGGAGAGATACATCACCGTCATACCAGAGGTCGACATGCCCGGGCACATGCTCGCGGCTCTAAAGGCTTATCCCGAATTGGGATGCACAGGCGGGCCGTACGAGGTGGCGTGCGAATGGGGCGTTTTTGCCGATGTGCTCTGCCTGGGCAACGAGAAAGTCTACTCGTTCTGCCAAGACGTACTCGATGAGCTAATGGACATTTTCCCGTCAGAATACATACATATCGGCGGCGACGAGGCGCCACGCTCAAGATGGACGGAATGTGGAAAATGCCAAGCAAAGGCCAAGAAGCTTGGACTAACTGCCAAAACCCTGCAGGGATATTTCACAAACCGCATAGAAAAACACGTCAACTCGCACGGCCGACGGATAATAGGATGGGACGAGATACTTGAGGGCGAGATAAATCAGAGTGCCACTATTATGAGCTGGCGTGGCATCGGACCTGGAATTGAGGCAGCCAAGAAAGGACATGATGTTATTATGACACCCAACTCTTATCTATATTTCGACTATTACCAGACCGACGGACGGAAAGGAGGCCCAATTCTCATCGGCGGCTATGTGCCTTTAAATAAGGTATACAGCCTTAACCCTGTCCCTGACGACATTCCTGCCGAATTGCGCAGCCATATTATAGGCGTTCAGGCAAATCTGTGGACAGAGTACATAGCATACCCCTCGATTGTGGAGTATCAGCTGCTGCCACGTATGGCAGCATTGTCTGAGGTGCAGTGGACCAACGGAGAAAAAGATTACGACGCTTTTTTGAAACGCCTCTCGCATCTAAGCGAGTTCTACAAGTTGTATGGGTATAAGACCGGCCCCTTCCCTTCTGTCCAAACTCAGCCGAACCGCTAATCTGCCATAGGTCTCGTTTTCCTATGCAAAAAAACAAGGCGGAAAATTATTTATTCCAGTTTCGTATCATCAAGAAACATGCAAAAAAATGCAGCCGCTTGCATGTGCCGCCGCAACCGCTTACGATGTCACATGCAAGCGGTTGCATCAGCCATCGCAAGCGGCTGCATTTTTTAGCGGTATATGAAAGTGTTTTTTATTCTGAAAAGAAAATTATTCTGTTGCGCATACGAAATTGAAGCAATTCCACATGACAATGCAACTACTGTAAAAAAAAACAGTACTTATATACCCCTAAACCAATGTTGAGATAATCTCCTCGCGCGATGCGGGCAACATGTCGATAACCGGGATTTCCGGCATGGTATAGCATCCTGGCTGCAGACGCATTGAGGCACGTGCCACGTTTACCAAAACCTGACCTGTGAGAGCCGGATTGTTGATGCTCATGTTAAACTCAAGACGCTGGTTTTGGGTTTTTCCGCTCACCCCCTTACGCACAAGGTTCACTCCGTGTCCCATATCCTGAACATCGTCTACCGACGCAACGGCAAAAACGTGTGTCTCGTCGTGAGAGAAATATGGGTCTGCCTTTATGTCCTTTGTCACCTCATCGAGAGACGCACCGTCCTCAAGCTCCACGTAAACCATACGGCGGTGTATGCCCTCGCCGAGTGGAATAGTCATTGACAGAGCGTTCCTCACGCCCTTTTTTCCTTTTACGCAAACAGAGTGCCCCATCGACATGCCTGGACCAAAATTGGTATAAGTAAGTCCCTTTGGCGCAAGACTCTGCATAAGAACTCTCACGATAGAGTCGCTGCCCGGATCCCATCCAGCCGAAATCACACTGACGGTATTTGTCTGTTTGTTTATCGGCATCATCTCTGTGCGGTAGTCGAGAATACCGGTATGGATATCAAAACTGTCAACAGTATTTATGCCCAAAGCGGTTATTGCCTTGGCATATTCCGGGCAACTGCGTGTCGGCGTGGCAAGAATAGCCACATCAACGTCCTTTAGCTTACTGATGTCGTCAACCACCTCATACCGAGCCAGCTCCTGTGGCTTATCCTTATCACCCTGACGGCGTACTACGCCTGCCACTTCAAAGTCTGGGGCTGCCTCCAGAGCCTGAAGACTGAATTTTCCAATGTTGCCATAACCAACTACGGCTGCTCTGATTTTTTTCATAAACAATTACTTTTTGTGTTTGTTATTTTGTCTTTTAGTTGCTGATATTTGCTATCAGACTGCAAAATTACACTTTTTCATTGAAACAAGTTATAAAATGACAGATATTTTTAAGTTAACGAGTTGACAAGTCAACTAAAATATACACACATGCACAATAAAATCCGGCCATGTTGCGTTATTTTGTCGTATATATACAAATTTAAGATTGAAAAATGATAGAATACATCAGGGGCGAACTGGCTGAGCTTACCCCCGCAATGGCTGTCGTAGAGGCTGCCGGGGTAGGATACGCGCTCAACATTTCGCTTAATACTTATAGTGGCATACAAGGGAAAAAAGAAGTAAAACTGTATGTACACGAGGCTCTGCAGACTGGCGGACGCGACGATTCGTACACACTTTTCGGATTCGCCTCCAAGCAGGAGCGCGACCTTTACCGCATGCTCATAACCGTGAGCGGAGTCGGCGGCAACACAGCACGCATGATTTTGTCGAGTCTGTCGCCAAAAGAGGTGTGCAACGCCATTGCAGGCAGCGACGAGCGGTTGCTGAAAGGCGTGAAAGGCATAGGCCTGAAAACAGCACAGCGCATCATCGTTGACCTGAAAGACAAGGTGGTTGCGAGCGGAATTGCCGACGAAATTCACGCTGGCGGAAACACACAGGCCGCAACTTTCGACACAAGCGTAAAAGACGAGGCTGTAGGTGCCCTTACCATGCTCGGCTTCTCGCCCGCGCCAAGCGCGAAGGTCGTGCAGCAGATTTTGACAGCCAACCCCACAATGCCTGTGGAAATGGTTGTGAAAGAGGCTCTGAAAATGATAAAATAACAAAAAACTGACAAGATGAGCACATTCAGGAGAAAGACACTTACCCTCATTTTGCTTGCTGCCATGGCGGTGAGCTATGCCCTTGGCGTGTCTGTATTCCAGGATGTCAGAACCAACCGCCAGCCTCAGCAAGGGCAACAGGCAAACAACAGAAACCAGAAAGGCAACGACAACAAAAACGCCGCACTGGAGTTGATCATCGACACAGACTCAATTCCCGACTCGCTGCTGCACCCACGCTGGCGAATTCAGCGCACCACGCCTATAACTGTCGACGACATAGGGCACAGTGCCATCGACCTGCAACGCCCGGAGAACATAAAATACGACATTGAATACAACGACACCTTAGACCGCTATGTTGTCGGGACAAAAATAGGCGGAACATGGGTTAACGCGCCTATAATGATGACTCCCGAGGAATATCAGAAATGGAGCGAGACACAGGCCCGCAACGAGTTTTTCCGTGATAAGAACGACGAGATTTACAAGGCCAAGGGAAAAGAGAAGTTCGACTTCTCCGACATGCACTTCGACCTTGGGCCGGCAGAGAAGATTTTCGGCCCCGGAGGTGTGCGCATAAAGACTCAGGGAACAGCCGAGCTAAAATTTGGAGCCACGCTGAAAAACATAGACAACCCGTCGCTGCCCATCAGAAACCGCAAGACCACCACAATGGACTTCGACGAGAAGATAAACCTCAACGTCAACGGAAAAGTGGGCGACAAGGTTAACATGAACCTCAACTACAACACCGATGCGACCTTCGACTGGGACACGCAAAACATGAAGCTGAAGTACGACGGCAAAGAGGATGAGATTATAAAACTCGTTGAGGGCGGTAACGTCTCGTTCCCCAGCAACTCATCGCTGGTGACAGGTGCCAGTGCGCTGTTCGGCATAAGAACCGACATGCAATTTGGCAAACTAAAACTGCAGACGGTGGTTTCGCAGAAAAAGGCGTCATCGAAAAGTGTATCGTCGAAAGGCGGTGTGCAGCTTACCCCATTCGAGATAAACGTAGCCGACTACGAGGAAAACCGCCACTTCTTCTTGGCACAATATTTCCGCGACCGCTACGATGCGGGAATGAAGACATTGCCAAACCTCACGACTGGCGTTACGATAAACCGCGTGGAGGTTTGGGTGACAAACAAGACTGGTACCACAACAAACACCCGAAACATAATAGCGCTGACCGACCTCGGCGAAAGCTCACGGATAAGCAACCCGATGTGGCAGCCGACGGGTATTGCCGTGCCGTCGAATAACTCTAACTCTGAGTATTCGCAGATGGCGGGGCAATATGCCGACGCCCGTAACATCGACATGACGAGTACTGTGCTCGACGGAATTTCAGGATTTACAGGCGGTGCCGACTACGAGAAACTTCAGAGCGCGCGGTTGTTGAGCAGCAGCGAATATACCGTGAACAACGCTCTTGGCTACATTTCGCTGAAAACTACGCTGAACACCGACCAGGTTTTGGCAGTCGCCTTCGAATACACATACGGAGGCACAACTTATCAGGTGGGCGAGTTCGCCTCCGACATCACTGACGTAAGCAAGGCACTGTTTGTGAAATCGCTGAAAAACACCGGCAACAGCCCACGGCAGGGAAACTGGGGACTGATGATGAAAAACGTATACGCACTGGCATCAAGCGTTCAGAAAGAGAAATTCCGCCTCGACGTGAAATATCAGAGCGACACGGCAGGCGTATATCTCACCTATATTCCAGAGCAACAGGTTAAGGACCAGACCCTTATAAAGGTTCTTGGCGCCGACCGGCTCGACAACAACAACAAAGCCCACCCCAACGGATATTTTGACTATGTGGAGGGCTACACTGTGTCGAACGGAAGGGTGTTCTTCCCCGCAGCAGAGCCATTCGGAAATTATCTGAAAAACTATCTGCTGTCGAAGGGCGTATCAGAGCAGAAAGCCAACCAGTATGCCTTCACCGAGCTTTACGACTCAACAAAAACCATGGCACGGCAGATTGCCGAGAAAAACAAATATGTGCTAATGGGACAATACCGGGGCTCATCTGCCAACGTTATCTCGCTCGGTGCAATAAACGTTCCGCAAGGCTCTGTAGTGGTGACGGCAGGCGGCGTGACGCTCACAGAAGGCTCTGACTATACCGTAGACTACAATGCCGGCGAGGTTAGAATTTTGAACCAGAGCATCATAGATGCCGGAACATCCATCAACGTCTCGTCAGAAAGCCAAAGCGACTACTCACAAGAACGCAAGACCATGTTCGGTATAAACTGGGAATACGATTTCTCAAAGAATTTCCAACTCTCGGGTACATTGCAACATTTGTCGGAACAGGCGCTGACCACAAAAGTGGCAATGGGAAACGAGCCGCTGAACAACACTATATTTGGCTTGAACCTAAACTGGAAGACAGAGAGCCAATGGCTCACGAACCTGCTGGACAAGCTGCCGGGACTGCATCTCACGCAGCCCTCCTCAATCTCGTTCACAGGAGAATTTGCAAAACTTTTTGCCGGACAAAGCCGTGGCACTCAGGACAATGCCTCATACATTGACGATTTCGAGAACAACACCACGAAACTTGACGTTTCCACACCTACATCGTGGATATTGTCGAGTGTGCCTACAATGTTCTCGGAGAGCAGCGACAAAACGGGGCTGACAAGCGGATTCCGCCGCTCGCAAATGGCATGGTACAACATCGACCCGCTGTTTACCCGCCGTTCGTCATCGCTAACTCCAAGCCATATCAAGAACGACCTCGACCAGCTCTCAAACCACTATGTAAGAGAAGTTTACGTGCGTGAGCTTTATCCCAACCGTGACCAAAGCAGCTACAGCGGAGCCACGGCGACACTGCCAATTCTGAACATTGCCTACTACCCCAACGAGAGAGGTCCGTACAACTTCAGCACCGATGTCGACAACAACGGCATGCTGCAAAACCCGACAACGCATTGGGGAGGCATGATGAGGAAACTCGACACCAACGATTTTGAGACAGCCAACATAGAGTATCTCGAGTTTTGGCTCATGGACCCATTCATCTACACCAACGAGCAGGCAAACGCCAACGAGTATGGCGGTGACTTCTACATAAATCTCGGTGAGGTGTCGGAAGACATTCTGCGCGACGGAAAGAAATTTTACGAAAGCGGAATGCCAGTCGACGGCTCAAACAGTTTTGTCACCACTCAATGGGGAAAAATTCCGACACAGTCTACCGTCACCTACGCATTTGCCACAACAAGCGGCAGCCGCGCATTGCAGGATGTGGGCTACAACGGACTTAACGACGATGAGGAGCGCACGTTCGAGAGCTACCAGCAGTATCTTACAGAAATGCAGGGCAAGGTGAACGCCGCCGTCTGGGACTCTATCTACAACGACCCCGCAAACGACAACTACCACTATTTCCGCGGCTCAGACTACGACCAGATGGAGGCTCCAATTCTGCGCCGCTACAAACACATAAACAATCCTCAGGGAAACTCGCCCGACTCTGACAACCGTCGGGAAAACTACGATACATCGTACAAGACAACTCCCGACGTGGAGGACATAAACCAAGACTACACGCTAAACGAGTATGAGAAGTATTTCCAGTACCACGTAAGCGTCAGACCGCAAGATCTTGTCGTAGGCCAGAACCACATCGTTGACAAGCGTGTGTACAATGCTCCGCTGCGTAATGGCGACGAGGAGCACAACACCACAACATGGTATCAGTTCCGCATTCCGCTCAGAGAATTTAACGACAAGGTAGGAAACATCAACGACTTTACGAGCATCCGCTTTATGCGTATGTTCCTCACAGGGTTCCGCCATCCCATCGTTATGCGTTTCGGCAGCCTCGACCTTGTGCGTGGCGAATGGCGCATCTACGAGCAAAATCTCGACAACTCAACAGCAGGCAGCGGAACAATGTCGACAGCTGCTGTAAACATCGAGGAGAACAACGACAAAACACCAGTAAACTACGTGTTGCCACCGGGAATACGCCGTGAACAAGACCCCACACAGCCTCAGCTTACAGAGTCTAACGAGCAGGCTCTGTCAATGACACTCAAAGACCTCTCGGCAGGCGAGGCTAAATGTATTTATAAAAACACGGCTCTCGACCTCAGACAATACCGCCGCATGCAGATGTTTGTTCACGCCAACGCCTTGGAGCACGATGTGACAAATCTCGGCGACGACCAGCTGGCGGTGTTCATCCGACTTGGCAGCGACTACAAGAGCAACTACTACGAGTATGAGGTGCCACTGAAACTCACAGCTCCGGGACTTTATGACAAATATCTGCTCAACGACTGCAAACTTGTGTGGCCCGAGGAGAACATGGTTGATATTCCGCTCAACCTTTTCACAAAATTGAAAAAAGAGCGCAATCAGGCAAAAGCCAACGGCACGGCATCTTACAACCGCAGCTATAGCGCATACGACGAATCGCAGCCAAAGAACAAGATTACCGTTATGGGTAATCCTACACTTGGCGAGATTAAGACGGTAGTGATTGGTGTAAGAAATCTTGCATCGGGCAACAAGAGCGGCGAGGTGTGGATAAACGAATTGCGACTGAAAGAATATGAGAACAGCGGCGGTTGGGCCGCTCAGGGAAACCTTAACGTGCAGTTGTCTGACTTCGGCACCGTAAACGTACAGGGCAAATATGTGTCGCAGGGCTTCGGCGGACTGGAACAGGGCGTGGCAGAGCGCACCACCGATGACACAGGCAACTATTCTGTAACAACAAACTTTGACCTCGGAAAGTTCTTCCCCGACAAGGCAAAGGTCTCTATCCCACTCTACTATTCTGTGACAAAAGAGAAGATTTCGCCAAAATTCAATCCTCTCGACAACGATATGCTACTCGACGATGCATTGGAGTCGGCAGGCTCAAAACATGAGCGCGACTCTATAGAGAGCATCGCCGTGACAAAGACCACACAGACAAACTTCTCGCTATCGAACGTGAAGGTTGGAATACAGACCAAACGGCATCCGATGCCATACGACCCCGCAAACTTCTCGTTCTCGTACAGCCACTCGCACAACCACTCGTCTGGCGAGACTACCGTTTATGAGAACGAGGACAACTGGCGTGGTGCGATGAACTATGCGTGGACACCTGTCTACAAGCCTTTGGAGCCTTTCAAGAAGATTAAGTCGAAAAGCAAATGGTTCGACATTCTGAAAAAATTCGGTTTCAACTGGCTGCCACAGAGCGTGGGCTTCAACACCGAGATAACACGCAGCTACTACGAGTTGCAGGAACGCGACATGGAGTCGGCAGAAGGCAACAAACTGCCACTGACATTCAGCGAGCAGTTCCTCTGGAACCGCGATTTTAATATCCGCTGGGACCTGACAAAGAATCTGCATGCAAACTTCCAGAGTGCGACGCATGCCGAGATTGAGGAGCCATATACCCCAATCAACAAAGACCTATACCCCGACAGATATCAGGCATGGAAAGACTCTGTGAAAACAAGTCTGAAAAACTTTGGCAAACCGCTGAACTACAACCAGACATTCCAAGCATCGTACCAGCTGCCGCTCAACCTGCTGCCGATATTCAGCTGGATAAATGCCGATGCGTCATATAACGCCACATACCAGTGGGTTAGAGGCTCTGACCTCGAAGACGGAACCACGCTCGGCAATACAATAACATCGAACAGAAATCTGAACCTCAACTCTACGCTGAACCTCGAGAAACTGTACAACATGGTACCGTTCCTCAAGGCCACAAACGACAAGTTCAACAAAGAAAAATCACGCAACGAACTGAACAAAATAAGACAAAACAAACAGAAACAAAAAGAAGCTGAAAAGAAAAAGAAAGAGGAAGAGGCAAAGAAAAAAGCAGAGGAAGAGAAAAACGGCAAAGACGGCGACAGCAAAATAAGCGCTAAAGACGACAAAAAAGCGCAGCAGCAAAAAGCAGGATTGCCCAAAAACAAGAAGACCTTCGAAAAGGAGGTTGAGCTGAAAGCGGATACCACTGTTACACTACAGCACGGCAAAAACACTAAGCGCATAACCGTTACGGCAAAAACCGAGGACGGCAAGGCTTTCGAGCTGAAATTCAAGAAAATAGACGGCAACAAAATTCTCATAAAGAACAAGGTTGACTCATCGCTGAAAATAAAGGTTGCCGTTACACCGAAAGAGCCTCTCGAAGACAAGGGATGGTATAAAGCGGCACAGGCTGTGGCACGTGTGATGATGATGGTACGCTCTGTCGGAATATCATACCGCAACCAATATTCGATGGCTCTGCCAGGCTTTATGCCTAATGTTGGCGATGCATTTGGACAAACGAAGGGCACAGGAGTCTTGTCACCGGGTCTCGACTTCGCATTCGGCATGATTGGCGACTCTTACATAGAAAAAGCACGTGAGAACAACTGGCTGCTTATGAGCGACTCTGTTGCGACTCCTGCCACAACCAACAAGACCGAAGACCTGCAGCTGAAATTCACCCTTGAGCCTGTAAAGAACTTCAAAATAGACCTCAACGCATCACGAACACGGACTACGGCGAAGAGCATACAGTACATGTACCGTGGCAATCCTACCACGGAGAGCGGCTCGCTGACCATGACAACACTGTCGCTAAAGAGCGCATTCGAGGGCGTGGGCAATGCCAACAACGGTTACCGCTCAAAATCATTTGAGACTTTCTGCAACTCGCTTCCTGCTTTCCAGCAGCGAGTTGAGGAAAGATACCGTGGCGTAGTTTATCCTGACGGAACAACTCTTGCCGGCTCAGCCTACGATGCGGCAAACGGCGGTGTGAACCTGTACAGCGGCGATGTTATGATTCCGGCGTTCCTCGCCGCCTATACAAGCATGCCCGGCAACTCGCTCGACATATTCCCTACCCTGTCGCGCCTGCTGCCAAACTGGACAATCCGCTACAGCGGACTTGGAAAACTGCCAATGTTTGCAAACATCTTCAAGAGCGTAAACATCAACCACTCATACAAGAGCATTTTCGCCATTGGCTCATATAGCAGCTATTCGACATTTATGGAGGTGATGGGCGATAACATAGGTTTTATAACCGACGCCACTACAGGGAATCCCATTCCGTCGTCGATGTTCAATGTCTCTACCGTGAGCATCAACGAGGCTTTCTCGCCATTGCTCGGTGTAGACGTGACACTGCACAACAACCTGACCTGCAAGCTCGAATACCGCACAACAAGGGTTCTGAGCCTCTCAATGACAAGCGTTCAAATCAACGAGGCAACATCTCATGACTGGGTAGTTGGAGCTGGATATAAAATAAACAATTTTAACCTCTTCGGCGCAAAAAATCACAGGGCCGTGAGAGGCGGAAACAAGAACAGACAGCAGGACGAGAAAAACACATCAACTGCCAAGAATAAAAAAGGCGGTGTAAACCATGACCTCAACCTGCGCCTTGACCTCAGCTTAAGAAAACAGGCAACGATTATACGCGACATCGCATCGCTCAACAGCTCGGCAAGCAACGGCAACAACGCCTTCAAACTAAGCTTCTCTGCCGACTATACCCTGAGCCGTCTGCTCACCATGAGTTTCTACTACGACCGCCAGACCAACACACCGTTGCTCAGCAGCAGCAGCTATCCGACAACGACGCAGGACTTCGGCCTGAGCATAAAATTCAGTCTGACAAGATAGGAAGAGATACATGTTTGAGATGTCGCATACTGCCACAGGCGGGGAATTCTATATGGCTGAGAATCCTATAGTATCTACTTTAAAATCCCGCAGTATATACTATGGGAAGCCGAGTACCTAAAAAGTGGTCATGGGGGCATCCGCCGTTAAAGCCTTGCCGAGCATACAAAAAAATGCCGCATTCCGAATGCGAAATGCGGCAGTCACAATAATTTAAGGTTGTTTACTCTCCCTTGAACAGTTCCTTTATTCCACCTATGCTGCCCATGAGATTCGTTGCCTCGTAAGGCAGATAGACAGTCTTTGACTTGTCGCCCTTGGCAAGCTCTTCCATCATCTGTATATACTTCTGTGCGAGCAGATAATTGGCAGGGTTGGTACTCTTTCCGACAGCCTCTGTAATCTTCTCGATTGCTATTGCCTCAGCCTCAGCCTTGCGTATGCGCGCCTGCGCCTCACCCTCCGCACGCAGTATCTCCTGCTGTTTGGCAGCCTCAGCACGGTTGATGGTAGAGGTCTTCTCGCCCTCAGACTGAAGTATGGCGGCCTGTTTCTGTCCCTCGCTGGTAAGGATTGTGGCACGTTTGTTGCGCTCTGCCTGCATCTGCTTCTCCATGGCACTGAGCACACTCTCAGGAGGTGTGATGTCCTGAAGCTCGACACGGTTGACCTTTATACCCCATTTGTTGGTGGCATCGTCGAGCACAGCACGGAGCTTGGTGTTGATGGTGTCGCGTGAGGTGAGAGTCTGGTCAAGCTCCATCTCTCCGATAATATTACGCAGGGTTGTCTGTGTGAGCTTCTCAATGGCGTTCGGCAGGTTGTTGATTTCATAAACAGCCTTGAACGGGTCTACAATCTGAAAATACAACAATGCGTTTATCTGCATCTGGATATTATCCTTTGTGATAACGTTCTGACGGTCGAAGTCATATACCTGCTCACGAAGATCTATAGTATTAGAATACGTATAGCGTCCATTGCGCATGGTGACTATCTCCTTCGGATGGTCTATGAAAGGGATAATAACGTTGATACCGGGCTGCAGTGTGGCATAATACTTACCCAACCGCTCTACGATTTTTGTCTCTGACTGTGATATAATCACAAGTGCCTTCTTTGCAATTACTATAACCAAGACTACAATGGCTATAAGTACATAAGTTACAATGTCCATAATGTTTTAGAAGCCCCCCTGCCCCCCGGCGGGGGGAATGTTTTAATGATTAATGTTAAATATAATAAGATTATGAGTTTGTGAGACTCCCCCCACCGGGGGGCAGGGGGGCTACCGTTATAATGATTGATTCTCTGCCGACTACCTTTACCTTATCGCCTTTGCTGATTGGCATACCGTCAGCAGATACAGCTTTCCAGTCGTCACCGTCGATGGCCACACGGCCATATCCGCCTTCCTTGACAGCCTCGCTCACTACACCTATACGCCCCAAGAGCGCATCGGCATTACTGACCCTCTTATCCTCACCACGATGAAGATAACGCAAGGCCACAGGACGCACAAACATCAGGGACAGCACGGTAAATAATGCGAATACTATTACCTGCACTATTCCACCAAAGCCTAAGGCTGCGGCAATGGCTGAGAAAACGCCGCCAATGGCGAAACACATAATGAAGAAATCGCCATTAGTAAGCTCTAAAATAAGGCAGGCGAGACTTATCAGAACCCATAACTGCCAAAGATGCTGCATGAAATAATCTATGATTGCCATTATCGCTCGTATACTAAATGTTATTAATATTGCAAAGATACAGTTTTGAATTTATTCTACCAAATAATTTATAACAATATTTTCAAAATGCGAGTTCTGACAAAACACAAGAGCGGCATTCCATGATAATACACGGAATGCCACCCAGTATAAATAGATATATATTATCTCGCAGTGATTTCAGGTTTATTTGACAACAACCTTCTTGCCACCGATGATGTACATGCCCTTGGCCAGACCCTCGAGAGAGTCGCCGGCATTGCGTACCTTCACACCGTTGATGGTGTAAACTGCGCTGTTAACGAAGTCAACGTCAGCCTTCACACCATTGATGCCGTCTACTTCGCCTGTAGCGTCTACATAGATGTAGTAGATGTGGCAGCCGTTGGTGTTGGTGACAACTATGTCAGAGGCGGTTTCGTCGGTGGTCTCACCTGGTACGGTGAATACAAACTCCTCGAACGTCTTAGGAATAGCCTGACCCAGCTCAACGCCGTCGATGGTCAGTTTCACGCCTCGGGCGTCAGTGTTCTTGTGTGACTCAATGCCGATGTAAACCTTAGAGCCAGACTTCACTGTCGGGATGGTGAACGAGTTGTTCTTGCCGCCTATCCAGAGGTAAGACGGGCCATTGTATGTGCCGAGACTTGTTGACGGATAGTTGATGCCGACAGCCAGTGCGCCTGCTGACATTTTGTTAAAGAGCAGACCCTTGGTCTCGGCTATCACAACGCCGTTGGCGGTGAGTTCCTCTGAGCCGCTGATTTCTGTACCATACCAGTAAGCGTTGCCGCCGTGGTCGGGTTCAGCCTCTGTCGGGCCGCCAACTTTCTCATAGCTACGCCACGGAGTGACAGTAGGATAAGTGAATGTGCCGTCGCCATTGTCCTCAGGAACTACAGATGCAGCATCGGCAGCCATGTTAGCCACGGTCTCCTCGCTCCATGTGCGGAAGTCCCACTTGCGGAGGTCTGCCACTGGCTCAACAGCAACAGCCTCGAAAGCTGTTTCGCCAGCCGGTATAAAGTAGTCGATATATCCGGCAACTTCGTAATTCTCGTCGTAAACAGGACCTTCCATGATGATACCGGTGACTTTGTACATTCCGAGCTCAATCTTACCACCGTTCTCGTCGTATGCCTTGCTGAACATGTCAGACATGTTCATCTCCTTGTCACCAGACTTCAGGTAGAGGAGCGAATAGCTGTCTTCACCCTCGGTGATGGTCTTTTCTGCCAGCTCGACATTGTTTACCTTGATGAGCTGCATGTTGTAGTTGGCGCTTGTGGCGTCAGTCCATGCCACTTCCTTGGCAACGACATCCTTCACCTCAACGGTGTATTCGGAATTGTGTGTATAGCCAGCGGTCTCAAGATTCCTCATGCCATACTCGTCCTTATACTTCAGATAGATGTATCCGTTGAATGTCTGTCCGAGCTCGGTGAAGATTTCTCCCTGCTCGTCAAGAATCTGAATACCGGCAGTCTCGTCCTCAATGTAGATGGCCTTGTCCCAGCGTCCACCCTCGAGCACTTTGATCTGAGTGTTGTTCAGGGCGAGTTTAATGTCGGTATCGTTTGCGATGTCCTTCAGAGCTGCGATGTTGGCTACCTCTGTGAACTCGATTTGCTTCTCAACAAAATCGAATGCTCCGTAGGGAACGAACTCCATACCATAGTAACCATACATTACGACACCGCTGATGCTGTTGAACTTCTCCACTACAGACATATCTTCCGGCAGTACGAACATAGCATCGTTTACAGTAAGCTCCTGGTCGCCGTCAACGAGAGTGATATCGGCGCTCCATCCTGTGTCTTCGTATTTCACGCTGACATTCTCCAGGCGGACGAACTTCGATGTAACATCACATACCTGTCCGGCGTTGATGTCGGCGATGGTGGTGACTGTCGGAACGATTTCCGTAGCCTCCTTGGTGATTTCAGAAGTAGCAGTGTTGTCGGTGCCTTTGAATGTGAAGACACCGCCCTTAGTCTGATCCTTTGTAATCTTACCGATGATGTAGCCAGTGAGGGTCACACCGTCCTCGCCGAGCAGCTTGCTGATGTTGAAGTCAACCATGAGAGCGCCGGTCTCGTCCTCGATGAACGATTCCATCATGTTGTTGCCGCCGTAGAGCGTAACCTTAGCTCCTGTCACATCCAGCTTAATTTCCTTGTCTCTCATGCCTTCTTCCTTGGCAGCTGCGATGTTCTCAGCCACAGGCATGGTCTCTTCTATCAGCTCGGCGTCACCGGTCTTAATTATGTAGACGAAATCGATGCAGCGTGCAGCGTTTGAAGTAGCACCGAGTGTGATGGGAGTGGAAGCTGCGTTGAGCTCAAATTCCTCTGTGTCGTAGTCCTTTATAGATCCAAGACATTCGAATGTACCAATAGTGGTCTCACCGGCCTTGAACGTGAAGTCTACACCTGTGCCACCCCATGTAGATGTGTACAGCTTATACTTACCATTAGGCAGATTCACTATCAGAGCATCACCTTCACCGGCGTTGTATGCGCCAAGTCCATTAGAGCAACGTACATTTGAATTGGCGGCGGTGGAAACGGTCAGAGTCTCAATGTCCTCTGCCTCAGCGAGGAACACGACGTCTGCCGTCTCAGTGGCACTATAATCTACCGTTGCTTCCACATTGTCCTGAGTCAGTTCGATAGTCTTCAGATACCATCCGGCAGAACCTTTGCCTGCTGAATAGAGCGTGCCGTCCTGTGCAAGGTAGCGCGGATAGGCAATATTGACAGTTTCGCCTTCCCAATCAGTTCCTTCATTAATTACACCACCAAGGTTATTCTTAAGAGTGTAGGCAAACTTCTCTGCCTCACGGAATGTAACCGTGATGACAGTAGAACCGTCTTCGGCAATGGTCTGTGAAGCAGCATCGTCGCTCACATAGATGTATTTAACATCATTGAACATGCAGCTTGCCTTGTCCTCATCGGTCACTGTATAGAAAGAACCGATGGCACCGGTTCCTGTCGTTGCCACTTTGACTTCTGTCTCACCGCATACATACTTAACGGTATATGTAGCGGCCTGACTTGCATCAAGGTAAGTCACGGTAACGGTCGGGTTCTTGATATACCCACCGGCTGCTGCTGTCTCATACATCAATATGGTGACCACTTTGTCCTCATCACCTACAAGTGCATTTGAAATGTCGAATGTGGCGGTCTCAAATTTAGAGCCGGATTTTGTTGATGTCTTATATTCATTTCCCACAGTCGTTATGGTCTTGTCGGCTGTCTCATAAGTGAGGTCAGCGGACCATGTAGAGGCGTTGTAACCCACACCATAAGTACATTGTCTTTTGCTGTCTGTAGAGCCAGTTACTTCTGCTGTGAGTGTGGCACCTGTTATTGTGCCTTCTATGGCAGAGGCATCAACCTGAATGTATGTGATTTTGTTTTCGCCCCATCCTGTGTTGCCGAATCCGACTTCGCCACCAGAAATCTTGTTGAATCCACTTCTTGCGGTCTCACCCGGAGCGATTTCACCAATGGCTGTGGTGGGGTTGTCATAATCAACATACGTCATCTTTACTACGGCTGTGCCGTCTGCAGCCCATGCTCCTGTAACTCCGAAAATCAGAGCCACGGTCATTAGAATGGACTTTAGTAAATTCTTCTTCATTATTGAATAGATTTGTTGTTGTTTGCGCCTTCCGCTCCGTTTGCGCATTTTTAAAATTAAATTAGGTTTCCGTTCGCCGCTGCGGAACGTTCAACCCTCCCAGTCTTAGTGGTAAGGGCAGTAGTGAAAAATCGTTTAGTAGTCTTTTAATTAGTTTCTTCTTGTAATTTGTTTTGATTATTTTAGTAGTTTATTGAAAATATGGAATAACCGAAATTTGATGTAGAACCGCAATACATAACGGTCCTACATCTTATGCGTAAATCTATTCGTCTTCCTGGAACAACGGATCCTCTGGCATAACCATTACCGGTTTCTGCTCAAACAGCTTGAGCACATCGGCAGGAACATACCTCTTGTCGACAACAAGACGGAACATGTACTCGTTGAACCACTCGTTGGTCATAATGAGACAGCCAGCCAGACCTGTCGCGGGTCCCCAACTGTTCTCCACCTTCCATTTCAGAGGTTTGCCGTCGGCATCGAGGTCAACAGCCGTAAGTGTCATGGCATGAGTGCTGCCGCTATCGAAAGTTGCAATTCGCTGCGCCTTGTCCATAGAGAAGTTGGTAGAGAACAGCGAGGCGTAGTCAAAATTCTCAACATCGAGCACACCACGCTTACGGTCGTACTGTTTGCCGACATCGTAGCTGCTGTACATTTTCCGTCCGTCCTTGAGCGATGCGATTGCCAGCGATGCGATTTCGTCCATAGGCAGGTTCAGATATTTCCAGTTGTGTCCGTCGTAGGTATGGCGGTCATACTCAACCTCGTAGGTCTTGTGGAACGGGCGGCGGGGGTCATTCATCACCATAATGAATGAGCCGTTTATGGCCTCGCCCACCGTCTCACGGTAAAACTCCTTTGGAGTATATTTCTTAGCCGGAGCCACCGCCTTGCCGTTTTTGTCGGTAAAGGCGTATGTAAACTCTTTTACAGGCTCGCCGAGCGTCAGCGACAACATGCGGTATATGGTAGAGAGCATTTCTGTTTTACGCTCATTGATTGCCTTGCCACTTTTTCCTTTTGCCGCCATGTCACGAAGCTCAAGCCCATATTCACGCAGCTTGCTCGACACGAGTCTCGACATGCGGCTTGTGTTCTCTGCCGAATATGTCTCCGGCACTACACTTTTCGGCACAAGACCATACTTGTCGGCAAGGTCGGCAACACCGCAAAATGTGCCGCCGTCACCAATGGGACTCTTGAAAAAGAACTGCACACGTGTATCATCGATAGGTTTATCAGCATTGTCGATAATCCCCTGAAGCATAAGGTTTGCCTTCTCCAACTGGTCATAAAAGAAAAGATAGTCATGAGAGAACTCTACAGTCAGCGAGTCGCCATGCTCCTTGGCAAAGTTTGCCCTGAGCACGTTGAACCCCGAGAACATCCAACAGCGTCCGCTGCTCTGCTGGTCGTGTATGCTCTGCTTCGGAGTCTCCACGGAAAAATAAGTATCGACATCCCCTTGCCTTGCATGGTTTTTGGCTATGTTGTCGATGCTGTTTGAGGCAATGGCGTTGAAAAGAGCCTTCGACATTGGTGTTGCCTGTTGTGACTTCTGAATTTCAGTAAGCATCTGTTGAGTAATGCCTCCCAGCTTGTTCTGCGCCTGCATGCCCAAAGAAAGAGCGAGACAGCAGGCTGCGAATACGGTTCTTCTGTTCATCTGTATATAGCTGTATTAAAAAAATAAAAAATATGCTTGGCAAATTTAGCGATAAAAGCCGAGACTTACAAGCTTTTGTTGGAAAAACATTATTTCTTTTGCTCATAATAGGATTATTTCGTAACTTTGCAATCTCTATAAATTATTATCAGGTGATGACAGAGAATACGAAATATCCGCTACTAAGCCAAATAGAATATCCTGAAGACTTACGCAAACTGAAAATAGAGCAACTGCCCCAAGTCTGCAACGAGCTAAGGAACGACATAATTGACGAGGTGTCCATGAACCCCGGACACTTTGCCTCAAGCCTTGGCGTAGTGGAAATCACTGTGGCGCTGCACTATGTCTTCAACACTCCCGAAGACCGTCTGGTATGGGATGTGGGGCATCAGGCTTACGGTCATAAAATACTGACAGGGCGAAGAGACACATTCTGCACCAACCGCATGCTGCACGGCATCCGCCCATTCCCGTCGCCACTTGAAAGCGAATACGACACTTTCCCCTGCGGACACGCGTCAAATTCTATCTCGGGGGCTCTCGGCATGGCTGTGGCAGCAAAAGCCGACGGCACCAACCGTCATGTTGTGGCGATAATCGGCGACGGCGCCATGAGCGGAGGCCTCGCCTTCGAAGGCCTCAACAACGTGTCGTCTACTCCCAACGACTTGCTGATAATCCTGAACGACAACGACATGTCTATAGACCGTGCCGTTGGCGGCATGGAGAAATATCTTCTGAACCTCGACACCAACGAGACATACAACCGCCTGCGTTTCAAGGCGTCACGGTGGCTGCACTCCAAAGGTTTCCTGAACGACGAGCGCCGGAAAGGGATAATAAGGCTCAACAATGCGCTGAAAAGCGCAATCAGCCACCAACAGAACATTTTTGAAGGCATGAACATCAGATATTTCGGACCGTTCGACGGCCACGATGTGAAGAATAACGTGCGCCTGCTGATGCAGCTGAAGAATATGAAAGGCCCGAAAATTCTGCACCTCCACACCACAAAAGGCAAAGGATATGAGCCGGCGGAAAAATGCGCAACCATTTGGCACGCACCAGGGAAATTCGACCCGAAGACAGGTGAGCGCATCGTAGACAGCACACCGAAACCACCTAAATATCAGGATGTTTTCGGCAACACGCTGCTTGAAATGGCCCGTGAGAACAAGAAAATTGTAGGTGTAACGCCAGCAATGCCAACGGGATGCTCGATGAACATAATGATGAAAGAGTTGCCAGACAGAACTTTTGATGTAGGCATTGCCGAGGAGCACGCCGTAACGTTCTCGGCAGGTATGGCAAAAGACGGACTCATACCGTTCTGCAACATCTACAGCTCGTTCGCACAAAGGGCATACGACAACATAATCCACGATATGGCTCTGCTCAACCTGCACGTAGTGCTGTGCCTTGACAGAGCAGGACTCGTAGGCAAAGACGGGCCAACCCATCATGGAGTATTCGACCTTGCAAGTCTCAGAGTAATTCCCAACCTCACTGTCGCATCACCTATGGACGAAAAAGAGCTAAGGCGAATGATGTATACCGCCGCACAGCCCGACATGGGAAGTTTCGTAATCAGATACCCGCGCGGGCGTGGCATGTATACCGACTGGCGATGCATGCTCGAGACCATAGAAGTTGGAAAAGGACGCAAAATTAGCGACAGCAACGGCAGCAATACGGCAGTAATCTCTCTTGGGCCTATAGGAAACAATGTCGCCGAGGTGATAGCGGCAATGGATAAAAAACCAGCCCACTACGATTTTCGTTTCCTGAAACCCCTCGACGAGGACCTGCTGGCAGAAATCGCCGCAAACAGCAAGCGCATAGTGACTGTTGAGGACGGAGTAAGAAACGGAGGCATGGGAACCGCCGTTATGGAATGGCTCAACGACAACGGACATAACGACATAACGGTAACACGGCTTGGCATCCCCGACACGTTCGTTGAGCACGG
>CABSIA010000041.1 GCA_902477645.1 uncultured Prevotella sp.
GAGGAATTGCTCTCCGTCAGGGTTTTGCAGTGGAACGATAGCGCCCTCGTAGATATTCTCGTGGTCAAATTTGCCGTTTCGGGTAAATATCTGCTTGTCAAGCTCCAGAACTCTTGCGTCGACATATTCTCCGTAGGCCTGGGCTGGAGTCAGGGTTATATCGAAATCCTCGCCTTGGCTCTTCTCGTTCAGTTGTCTTTCAAACTCATCGATGGCAACACCCATTCCGCTGATTATTGTGAATGGTATGTTGGGTTTGGTTTCCTCAATCAGTTCGGCATTTCCGTCTGTTACGTCATACAGTTTGTATGTTGCCTTAATGTGCTTGTTAATCATTTTTTCCATAAAAAAATATATTTGTCTGCAAAGGTAGTGCAAAAATTCGATTAAGCGAAGAGAATGCAAATGTATTTGTATTCTTGAGCGTGAGAATTTTATTAAAACGAATATCGTAAAATGTTGATTTGAGTCAAAAAAGAGCACAATAAGTCTCATTTTTCTTTCGATTTGCTTGCCGCAAATGTGCGGATGTCATAACTTTGCACCCAGAAAACAAAAGAGTATGGGCATCAGCGGATGCCCGCAGGGTAACGGGGCTAAAATTAGGATAACATATAGGCCCTTAAGTTTAACGTAAATAGATTGAAATTATGAAAAAGATTATGATGACACTTGCAGCAGTGATGAGTATGACAATGGCTTTTGCCGACAGCGAGAATGTTAAAGCTGCAAAAATCAATAATGTTTACGACATGAGTGTTAACATTCGCAGACTTGCCGTGACATTGGGTCTTAATCTTGACCAGATGGAGTGGGTTGGAGATTTGTACAAGTCTTTCTGCTCTGAGATGCTCGATGCATCGGATGCTCCTGAAAATGAGAAGAATGAGAAGGTAAAGGCAGCGTTGAGCGAAAATCTCACCTGCATGTCGTATGTGCTCAATGACAAGCAGTTTGAGAAGTATGTCACCCTCATGGATGTAACTCTTAGAAACCGTGGTTTGAAAAAATAGTAAAAAATTGAGAGAGAGAGATAGTTTCCGCAGAAATGTCTGTTTTGAGGAAACAAAAATATTAAGCCTCCGTGCCATTTGTGGCATGGAGGCTTTTTGTGTCTGCAATATTTCCCAAGGTTTTCTTTTTAAGCTGTAAAAAGTGCTGCATTTGCTTGCATAAATCAATTGAATATTGTAAATTTGCATCCGTATAGGTGTATTATATAAAAAGAATTAACAAATTGAGACGAAACATATTAATATTCCTTTTTGGGGCGTTCTCGTTGCCACTGTTGGCTCAGAAAGCGGCATACGGCAAAATGTCGGCGTGGGTGCGTGAGGTCGCTGCAAATCATGTTGCCAAAAGCCATGGCAAAAGATTAGCGGCGGAAGGAGATTTGAGACATTCGCCTTTGATGACAGCCTTTGTACGTGCCTATGGCGATGCCGACCCGGTTTTCCGTGCCAATGGCTGCGAGGTGCTTCTTCGCCGTGGTGACCTCTATATAGTCTCGATTCCCGTTTCTAGTCTTGCGTCTCTTTCGCTTAATCCTAAAGTAAAAAGGATAGAGTCGGGGAGAGGAAACCGTCTGCACATGGACATAACGCCCGGGTATCTTGGAGCCATTCCCGCCTATCAGGGACAAAGTCTGCCGCAGGCTTTTACGGGCAGGGGAGTTATGGTTGGAGTTATGGATATTGGTTTCGACCTTACGCATCCGAATTTCTATGATTCTACAGCTACCCGATACCGCATACGCAGCCTGTGGGATCAATTGTCGACAGATACCGTTGGCTCACCGCATTATGTCGGCAACAGCTATCATGGTGCAGAGTCGCTGCTTGCCTACGGGCATTCGCACGACGGTCTTGACCAGACGCACGGCACCCATACCCTTGGCATTCTTGCCGGCTCTGGCTACGGCAGTCCATACCGTGGCATGGCTTACGAGAGCGACATCTGCATAGTGGCAAATGCTACAACAGACAATGTGGCGCTCATCGATACAGCCGACTATTATAAATTTACCTACGCCACCGATGCTTTGGGATTTAAGTATATTTTCGATACTGCCGACAGTCTTGGCATGCCGTGTGTGATATCGTTCAGCGAGGGTTCCCCACAGGATTTCCGTGGCGACGACCAGCTTTATTACGCCATGCTCGACAGCCTTATGGGGCCGGGACGCATCATTGTGTCGTCGGCGGGCAATGATGGAATGACGCCCACATATATTCAGAAACCCAAGGGCAAAGCGTCGGCGGGCTGTTTTGTCTACACTTCTGGCGACCGTGTCAGCTTTACGCTCAACAGCCTTGGCGATGCTGATTTGCGTATGGTGTTTTATACCGATGACCGTAACGACACAGTCGTTGTCTCTACATCGAGAATTCTGCATGCCGCCGACTCCATGCTCGTAGACACCGTGACGGTGAACGGTAAGGATTTGTACATTACGGCTGTGGGCTACGGCAACTGCTATGACCCCTCACGTCAGGTTTTCGATGTGCAGTTCCGCATTCTCGGGCGTTTCGGCTCGTTGGGCGAGGCCTCGGTAGAGATTGTGGGGGCCGATGCCGATGCCGAAATGTTCCGCAACTCAGGCTATTTGCTCACAAGCTCCCGAAACCCTGAGCTTTGCGACATGGATTGCTCGCATACCATAAACTCGCCGTCATCGGCACCAAACGTCATCTGTGTAGGCTCATCGAGCTATCGCACAAGTTTTGTAAACTATCTTGGAGAGGAGCAGGTTTACGACATGGGAACCAACGGGCAGCGGGGCGCATACTCGTCTGAGGGGCCGACTTTCGACGGCCGCATAAAGCCCGATGTGCTTGCGCCCGGCACCAATATCATATCGTCGTATTCGAGCTTTTATCTCGAAAACCATCCAACGGCAGGCGACATTCGCAGCGATGTTGCCCACTTCGGTTTCAACGGCCGCACATACGCTTGGAACTCTAATGCCGGAACCTCTATGGCATCGCCGGCGGCAGCAGGAGCCATTGCCTTGTGGCTGCAGGCAAATCCCCGCCTCACACCATCTGATGTGCTCGGCATTATAGCCAGAACCAGCACACGATATGATAAGTCTCTGACTTATCCCAACAACCAGTATGGCTACGGACAAATAAACGCATACGCCGGTCTGCTCGATATTCTGGGCATAAGCTCTGTTGAGGGAATTTCTCATAATGTGGCAAGTGGCGTAGCCGTTGTGCCTATTGAGGGAGGACGTGTGCGCATTGATTTCACAGAGCCGCTGACGGAGCCTGCTATAATATCGGCATATTCGCTATCGGGCAAGCTGCTGTACCGTCAGACGGTTAGCGGAACGCAGCAGGTAGTCGTAAAATTGCCTGTGGCGGAAAAAGGCATTGTCGCCCTGCAAGTGGACGGACAGCGGGGTGTTCGTGGCTCACAGCTCGTCAGAATGCGTTAGAATATAGAATTCAAAACAATATAACAAACAAAAAAATGAAAACAATTAAACATTTGGCACTTGCCACGGTTGCGGCAATTCTGATGTCGGCTTGCGGCACCACACAGACAGTTCCACTGACAGGCAGAAAACACAATCTTCGTGTCACAGACCAGCAGGTGTTGAGCCTTAGCAGTCAGGAGTATACAAAGTATATGTCGACGGCTAAAAAATCGACAAACACAGCGAACACAGCGATGGTGCAGCGGGTGGGAAAGAAACTTGCCACAGCCGTTGAGAGCTATCTGCGCAACAATGGTTTCGCCTCTGAGGTCAGCAATTTCAGTTGGGAGTTCTCGCTTGTCCAGGACAAGAATGTAAATGCGTTCTGTATGCCTGGCGGAAAAATTGTTGTCTATGAGGGACTGCTTCCCTACACAAAGAACGAGACAGGACTGGCTATAGTTCTGGGCCATGAGATTGCGCATGCCGTAGCCAAGCACTCTGCTGAGCAGAT
The DNA here is from genome assembly GCA_902477645.1 of uncultured Prevotella sp. Lineage (GTDB taxonomy): Bacteria > Bacteroidota > Bacteroidia > Bacteroidales > Bacteroidaceae > Prevotella. The sequence goes on from CABSIA010000041.1 coordinate 3,939, forward strand.
AAGCAAGCAGATGAACCAACAGACTGGCACGCAGATTCTTGGCTCGGTGCTCAACCAGGCGGTTGGCAATGGAGTAGGCGACATTGCCTCTTCGGTAGCCGGACAATATTTCTCGTTCCGTAATCTTAAGTATTCACGCGACAACGAGTATGAGGCCGACTATATGGGACTCGTTTTTGCAGCCATGGCAGGCTACGACCCGCAGCAGGCCATTCCTTTCTGGCAGCGTATGTCGTCGGCAGGCGGCAGCCAAAACGATTTCTTCAGCGACCATCCCTCAGACAGCAAGCGCATTGCAGCCCTGCAGAAGCACATGCCAACAGCCCTGCAGTATTACAAGGCAACTGGGAGGGCTGGTTTTTAACCTGCCCCTATAAAAATATGCGGTTTTTAACCCTTCCATTATATTATAAAAAATATAAGGATATCGTAAATAAAAAGGCAGCCTTTTGCAAGGTTGCCTTTTTAGGTCGGTTAAAAACCTGCCCTCCCGGTATATTCTAAGGCAGGTTGAAAACCTGTTCTCTTAGTACTTGCAGGATGCGCTCGGCGCTGCGCCCGTCCCAGCGGTCAGGAATTTGTGCTTTCTTCCATTTGTGCTCTTTTATCGCCTCCATAGCCGTGGTAATTTTCTCAGGATCTTCACCCACGAGTTCGTTGGTGCCAACCTTTACGGTCTCAATATGCTCGGTGTAGTTGTTCAGTGTGAGACATGGAACACCGTTGAATGTTGCCTCCTCTGCCACGTTTCCAGAGTCGGTGATAATGCCGGCCGCATGTGCCGTCAGCCATCCGAATTTCAGATAGCCCACAGGTTCCACGATGTGGAACGCGCCTTTCAGCTCAGGGCTGATTACCTGTTCTACCGCTTTTCGTGCCGATGCCCTTAATGGAGCTACCACAGGGACACTGCCTGCAGCCCGGGCCACGGCATTCACCATGGTACGCAGTCCGTCGGTATCGGCAATGAGAGCCTTGCGGTTTAGCGTGAACAGATAAAATCCACCCTCCTGCAGGCGCAGTCCTTCGAGCGGACTCGGGTCTTCCCATTTGCCGTGCATAAATCTGAGGTTGTCTATCAATGTGTTTCCGACCATATATACTTTTGACAGCTCGGCACCTTCACGGTTGGCAATCGAGTTGTTGCTTATTCCTGCGGTAAACAGTATGTCCGACAGCCCGTCTATGACGAGCCGGTTTATCTCCTTCGGCATATTTATGTCGAACGAGCGTGTGCCTGCGGCAATATGTGCGAGCCTTATACCCTGCTTTTTTGTCACGATAGCGGCAGCCATGGTAGATGCGAGGTCATCGACCACAACCACGACATCTGTCTTGCGGTGTTGCAGATAGTGCTCAAAGAGCGACATCACCTGCCCCGTAAGCTCATTGAGGTTCTCGCAGTCTACGCCTAAAAATACATCGGGCTTGCGCAGCTCCAAGTCGTCGAAGAGCGAGTCCTCGAGTGTTGAGTCGTTTTCCCTGCCTGTATATACGAGGCTGCAGGCTACGTTTTTGCCCTCGTTGCGGGCTTTGTCGATAGCCCTTATCAATGGAGCCACCTTTATGAAGTTAGGTCTTGCTCCGCAAACTACACATATTTCCATGTCCGTTGGTGTTTTTATTGTGCAAATGTACAATAATATTCTTGAACAGCGTAATTATTTAGGGGATTTTTTAGGGTAAGGCAGTAGGGCCGCTACGTGTAACGGCCTCAAATAATGAGGGAAATATCATTCTTGATATGTTTTATTGTTTGCTTTTGTTGATTGCGGCCGTTACACGTAGCGGCCCTACAAGCCTTCTGTAAAGTTGTGTAAACAAGGAGAAAACCTCGGCAGAATTTTGCCGTTCGCAGGTTTTTCATTACTTTTGCAATGCTAATTAAACATTAAAAAATATATGGGATTTCTGAAATCATTATTCGGTGTTACAGACGACAATGCTGGAAACACTACCGCACAAAACCAGACCAATGATAAGAATTTCGACATACTGAAGTACGACGGTATGAGAGCTCTCAAACAGGGCAATGCCGAATATGCCGTAAAATGCTTCGAGAGCGCGTTGGAAATTAAAGACGATGCCGAGGCGCATGAGCAGTTGGCACTCGCACTTTACCATAGCGGCAATTATGTGGCATCGATGGAGCAATATGCAAAGCTCGTAGAATTGGAGCCAAATAATGCCGCACTCATAATGCGAATGGCTGAAATGGCTTATCTTGCAGATAAATACGACGATGTAATAGCCGCATGCGTCAGAGTGCTTGAAATAGAACCTGACAACAGCAACGCCTGCCTGCTCTATGCACATGCTTACATAGGGCAGGGCTGCGACATTCAGGCCATAGCCATGCTTACAAAGGCGGTTTCGCTCAATGGTGAAAATATTCAGGCATATCTGCAAAGAGGTGCTTTGCTGTTTAAAATGGGCGACCGTGACGGCGCGGCTGCCGATGCGGGAAAAGTCGTTGAGACAGAACCAGACAACGAGGACGCACATCTGCTGTTGGCAAGAGTTACGGAGGCAAAGGGACAGCATGAGGAGGCTATCAGAATGTACGGGGAGGTGATAAAACTAAATCCATTCAATGTTGATGCTCTCAAAGAGCGTGGAGCAATAAAATACGCCATAGGCGATGCCGCTGGTGCAGAGGAGGATATGCGTCAGGTTCTGGAGATTGCGCCTGACACGCTCGACGGCACCACCGGAGATTTTACTGCCGAGGGACGTGAGGGCATACAATGCAAGGTTGAGCAGGCGTACCGTGATATCAACCCATACGGTTTTTAGACTGCGGTGCCATTATTCTTATTATCTTTTCTCCTCCCTGTGAAAAGGTTGGGATTAGTTTTTCTTTTTTTTTATTGAATAACCTGTTGGCGGAATTAAAAAGTTCATTTCAAAAATTAACAAAAACAGGCCTCCTTTCTAAGAATATACAAGATAAAAAACGCATTGGGCATTGATATTATCAAAGGGCTGAATAAAAATGAGTAATAAGTAAAAGGAATATGTCTATACAGAGTGAAGCGGCGTTGGAAGCCGGACTAATCGCCACACTTCAGCAGATGGATTATGAATATGTCCAAATTGCAGAGGAGGAAAATCTTCAAGCCAATTTCAAAAGGCAGTTGGAGGTGCATAACCGTAAACGGTTGGCAGAACATGGCCGTACAGAATTTACAGATGAGGAGTTTGACAAGATACTCATCTACCTTGAAGGTGGCACTCGTTTCGAGAAAGCCAAGAAACTTCGTGACCTTTACCCATTGGACACTGCGGATGGCAAGCGTATTTGGGTAGAGTTTCTGAACCGTCACCAATGGTGCCAGAATGAGTTTCAGGTCTCCAATCAGATAACAGTCGAAGGCAGGAAGAAGTGCCGTTATGACGTGACCATCCTTGTTAATGGACTGCCACTTGTGCAGATAGAATTGAAGAAACGTGGCGTGGAACTGAAACAGGCCTACAACCAGATTCAACGCTATCACAAGACATCGTTTCACGGATTGTTCGACTATATCCAGTTGTTCGTTATCTCCAATGGTGTCAATACACGCTATTTCGCCAACAATCCCAACAGCGGATATAAGTTCACGTTCAACTGGACGGATGCAGAGAATGTGCCGTTCAACGACCTCTCGATGTTTGCGCAGTTCTTCTTCGACAAATGTACGTTGGGCAAGATGCTAAGCAAATATATCGTGTTGCATGAAGGCGACAAATGCCTGATGGTGTTGCGTCCTTACCAGTATTATGCAGTGGAGCGCATACTCGACAAGGTACAGAACTCCAACAAGAACGGATATATCTGGCATACTACAGGTGCAGGCAAGACCCTCACCTCGTTCAAGGCAGCCCAGCTCGTCAGCGAGATAGATGGTATTGACAAGGTGATGTTTGTCGTTGATCGTCACGACCTCGACACGCAAACTCAGTCGGAGTACGAAGCCTTCGAGCCGGGAGCCGTGGATGGTACGGACAATACTTACGAGTTAATCAAACGACTCAGTGGCAATTCAAAAATCATCATCACCACAATCCAGAAACTAAACTGTGCCGTCACCCGAAACTACTACAACAAGCATCTGCAAGAGGTGAAAGACCAAAAGGTCGTGATGATTTTCGACGAATGTCATCGCAGCCATTTTGGCGAGTGTCATAAGAATATCGTGAATTTCTTCAAGAACCTACAGATATTTGGCTTCACTGGCACACCTATATTCTCTGAGAATGCCAGAGGCGAACATACCACAGCCGAGGTGTTTGACACCTGTCTCCACCGCTATCTCATCAAGGATGCCATAGCCGACGAGAACGTACTGGGCTTCTTGGTGGAATACTACAAGGAGAATGGCGATGTGGATGTAATGGAAGAGAAGCGCATGAGGGAGATAGCACACTTTATCCTCAACAATTTCAACAAATCGACCTACGATGGAGATTTCAACGCCCTGTTTGCCATACAGTCAGTACCCATGCTGCTTCGCTACTACAAGATATTCAAGGAACTTAATCCGAAGATACGCATCGGAGCGGTGTTCACTTATGCTGCTAATGACAGTCAGGACGACGAGCAGACAGGCATGAACCAAGGCTTTGCCAATGAGAAAGTGACGGCAGACGAGTTGCAGGCTATCATGGACGATTACAACGGTATGTTCCATACAAACTTCTCGACCGATAATTTCAGCGCCTATTATGACGACATCAACCTGCGCATGAAGAAGAAGCGTGCCGACATGGAGCCGCTCGACTTACTGCTTGTTGTCGGAATGTTCCTCACGGGCTTTGATGCCAAGAAACTTAACACGCTCTATGTTGACAAGAATCTGGAATATCACGGACTCCTGCAAGCATTCAGCCGCACTAACCGAGTGCTCAACGAGAAAAAGCGGTTTGGCAAGGTGGTCTGTTTCCGCAATATGAAAGACAATGTGGATAAGGCCGTCAAACTGTTCAGTAACACCAACGCTCCCGAGGCATTGGGCTTTGTGCTGCGTGCGCCATTCGAAGATGTAAAGAAGGAACTGAACACCCTGTGCCATACTTTCTTGACCCGTTACCCCGACATGGCATCTGTTGACCGCATTCAGAACGAATATGACAAGCGCGCCTTCATCCTTGCATTCAGAGACATTATCAAGAAACGTTCCGAAATACAGATATACGAGGAGTTTGATACTGATGACCCGGCATGGGAAATGACCGACCAGCAGTTCAATGACTACCGCTCCAAGTACCTTGACATGACACTTGGCTTTATCTCAACAGAGGATGATGAACAGGAAAAAGGGACAGAAGAAACCACAAGTATGGTGGCAGAAGGGCAACCAGGCGAAATCACCGACATTGACTTCTGCCTTGAACTGCTTCACAGCGATGTCATCAATGTGGCCTATATCCTCGAACTGATAGCCGACCTCAATCCTGACAGTGAGGACTATGGAGAAAAGCGTCAGCATATCATAGACACGATGATAAAAGACCCCGTGATGCGTAACAAGACTCGCATCATCGACAACTTCATCCGTGAGAATGTCGATAACGACCATGAGGGTTTTACTCGCAGCAAGGCAGACGGAACGATGGACTTGGAGAGCCGCCTGACGAAATATGTTACAGAAGCTCGTTTGCGTGCCATTTCCGACTTGGCAAAGGAGGAGGACATTGACGAAAAGGCTCTTGTCAAGTATGTACAGGAGTACGACTACCTTCAACGAGAGAAGCCGGAAATACTCCAGCGTGCCATCAAACAGAAGAAAGGGCTTCGTCTGTTGCAACGCTCTTGGCTGCTGAAAAGTTTGACGACGAAATTGAGAAACATTATAAATACATTTAGCTGGGAATAAAAGAGCATATAATCATATTATGGCAAAGATAAAAGTAAATGATACTGAGATATCCGTTATTTCTTTTGAAGAAAAAGACTATATATCTCTTACCGATATGGTCAGAAATATAGAAAATGGTCTTGCATTGATAGAAAAATGGTTGAGGAACAAGAATACCATAGAATTCATGGGTATATGGGAAGAGATGTATAATCCAATTTTTAATTCCCCCGAATTCGAGGGAATTAAAAACGAAGCAGGTCTCAACAGATTTGTTATGTCCGTAAAGCAATGGATAAACAAAACAAATGCTATAGGAATAGTTGCGAAATCAGGAAGATACGGGGGAACGTATGCTCATAAAGACTTGGCTTTCGAGTTTGCCAGCTGGGTGTCTCCTCAATTTAAACTTTATTTGATAAGAGAATACCAGAGACTGAAAGACGAAGAGCAAAAGCAGCTCGGTTGGTCAGCTAAACGTGAATTATCAAAAATCAATTACCGCATACATACCGATGCCATCAAGCGCAACATCATTCCCGAAGAGGTGACACCACAGCAGGCGAGCATCATCTATGTCAACGAGGCAGATGTGCTCAATGTGGCCATGTTCGGCATGACAGCCAAGCAATGGCGAGATGCCAATCCCGACAAGAAAGGAAATATTAGGGATTATGCCACCATCAACGAGTTGATTTGTCTCTCAAACATGGAAAATCTCAATGCCGTATTCATCGACCAAGGACTGCCGCAGGGCGAGCGACTGATAAAACTGAATCATATTGCCATTCAGCAGATGAACGTACTGGAGGATAATCAGGGTAGAAAATTGTTACAATGACATCAATTAGAACATTTACGGAATTTATAATAATAGCATAGAAACAGATAAAGATATGGAATTTAATTGGAATGATATTTATCAAGATTTTTTGAATAATAAAAATATGAAGTGTTCGGAACGGGAATTTCAAAATTGTATTTTTTCCGTATTCCGTTATTATCTGCGATGGCAAAACAGCATCGTTGCAGAAGAGTGTATTCCTATTGGTGCAGCCAACACTATTCGTCCGGATTTTGTTTTATACAAAGACGATGTACCACAGGTGGTGATAGAATCCAAAGAACCCAATCATATTCAGACTGATAGAAACAAAGAACAATTGTTTTCCTATATGCGCCAGAAGAAAGTGGATTTTGGTTTATATATAGGAGAGGTAATACAACTGTATTATGATGAGCCTACTGATGCAGAAATGCCTCAGCTGATGTTTACATTACAATATAATAAAGAAAACCAATATGGCTCAGTATTTGTCGATCTTTTCAACTTTGTAGATTTTGACAAGAATCGACTGGCTGATTATTGCACAAATAGAATTAAAGAGATACAAAAGGAAAAGCAGTTGGAGATTGACATTCAGCAGTTAACTTCTGATGAGGGCGCAAAATTGTGTGAAGCCTTACTGAAATCACATTATATTTCAAAAGGGTATTCTGAGGCGGATGTGGAAATGCTCATGGATGATATTGAGATTACCCTCAAATGGAGGAGGCAAACAATCCAACAACCACCACTTATTAACATTGCAAGTTCAATGCCTGTATTGGGTATAAATGAATCCAAATCCAATAAAAAGGAACAAAAGTTTTCTATTAAAGCTAAGGGCATATTCAGTAAAGGCGAATGTGCTTTTGAGTTGGTCAAACAATATATAGATGACCATCCATCTACATACAACACAATTGTGTCTGTGTTTAATGGTCATCTGCCATATAAACGGAGGCCTAAAAAATATGTTCTATCAAAGGAAGAAGTGGAGAATTGGAAGAAGACTTCAACTGATAAGAATAAAGATATTAGATGGCGTGAAAAAAGCCCTTTGGTAAGCAGCGATGGTATCACTTTCTATGTGACTACACAAGTTGGTGATAATTGTCCGATTGACTTTAAGGATATCGTATCGCTATCAGAGAAATTAGGATATAAAATAGAACCCATATCATAACACCATGTCGGAAGAGTTACAACAGAAACTGCGCACACAGCTTTGGACTGTGGCAAATACCTTGCGAGGCAATATGTCGGCAAGTGACTTTATGTATTTCACCCTTGGATTCATTTTCTACAAGTATCTGTCGGAGAAGATAGAGATGTATATCGATGGTGAACTGGAAGCGGACGAGATGACCTTCAAGGAGGCTTGGGCGAGTGACGAGCAGGAGTTGAAAGACGAAATAAGGGAAATAAGTATGGAGAATCTGGGCTATTTCATAGAGCCAGATTTTCTGTATTCATCTGTCATTGAAGCCATCAAGCGCAAGGAGAATATCCTTCCCATGCTCGAACGCTCACTGAAGAAGATAGAAGACAGCACTATTGGACACGATAGTGAGGAAGATTTTGGAGGTCTCTTCTCTGACATCGACCTCGCCTCGCCTAAGTTAGGCAAGACTGCCGACGACAAGAATACGCTTATCAGCAATGTGCTGTTAGCACTTGATGACATCGACTTCGGACTGAGCGAGGCTTCCGATATTGACATCCTCGGTGATGCCTACGAATACATGATAGGTCAGTTTGCCGCAGGTGCAGGAAAGAAGGCAGGAGAGTTCTATACCCCACAGGAGGTGAGCCAGATACTTGCCGACATCGTTACAACAGGAAAGACCCGACTGAAAAACGTCTATGACCCGACTTGTGGCTCCGGCTCGCTGCTGCTCCGCACGGCACGCAACGGTAAAGCCGATTTGATATACGGACAGGAGAAGAACCCCACCACTTTCAACCTTGCACGCATGAACATGCTGCTGCATGGTGTAAAGTTCAGCGATTTCTGCATAGAGAATGGCGACACGCTCGAAGCCGATGCCTTTTCAGAGGAGCAGTTTGATGCCGTGGTGGCCAATCCTCCTTTCTCTGCCGAATGGAGTGCTGCTGACAAATTCAACAATGATGATCGTTTCAGCAAGGCAGGACGGCTTGCACCGAAGAAGACTGCCGACTACGCTTTCATTCTGCACATGATTTACCACTTGAATGAGGGCGGCACGATGGCTTGTGTGGCTCCTCATGGTGTGTTGTTCCGTGGTAATGCTGAAGGTGTCATCCGCCGTTTCCTCATAGAGAAGAAAAACTATATTGATGCCATTATCGGTTTGCCAGCTAACATATTCTATGGCACGAGCATTCCGACATGCATTCTCGTTTTCAAAAAATGCCGTAAAGAGGATGACAACATCCTGTTCATCGATGCCAGCAAGGAGTTTGAGAAGGTGAAGACGCAGAACAAGCTCCGTCCGCAGCACATCCAAAAGATTGTGGAAACCTATCGCGACCGTAAGGAAATAGAAAAGTACAGTCATCTTGCAACCTTAAAGGAGGTGGAAGAGAACGACTATAACTTGAATATTCCCCGTTATGTGGATACCTTTGAAGAGGAAGAACCTATAGACATCAAGGCGGTAATGGCTGAAATCAAGGAACTGGAAGCCAAGCGTGCTGAGTTGGATAAGGAGATTGAGGTATATCTGAAAGAATTGGGAATAGTGGAATAAGGTTTTTATTTGCAAAGTAAATTCTGTTGCTTAATAAATCTTTGATTATCAACAACTTTTTATTTGCAAAGTAAATTCCAAAATAGAAAGAGATATGGATTGGAAAGATAAAGCGTTAGAGATTCTAAGGGCAAGTATGACACCTGTTCCACATGAATTAAGTGAACTGGATTGGAAAAGCGGCCTTTCGTCAAAGACAGATAGATTGGCTCAGCATATATGTGCCTTTAGCAATCACCAAGGAGGAGGAATGTTTGTTTACGGCATTAATGACGACGCAACATTTACCACTTTGAACAAAGAGCAGGTTGAACAAATTGTGAAAAGACTCGGAAATATCGCTCACAATAATCTTTCCAATGCAATTGATATTGACCATACTATATTGGAATATGAAGGTCATCCTGTATTGTTCGTCTATGTTCCGGAACAAAGAGAGAAACCCATTTATTTACGTGGGAAAGACTACCGGGAAGCCTATTGCCGTTCCAATGGGCAAACCTTGCGTATGTCTGACCTTCAAGTACGCAATCTAATAGCCACATCACAAGGAATTAGTTTTGAGGAGAGGATGGCAAAAAGGAATGTCAGCAAAAACGACCTTCTCCTTTTGCTTAATTTCCGCAAGTTATTCGAATTACTCGATAAGGACATTCCAAAGTCCATTGACAGTATCGTTTCAAGAATGACAGAATACGGCATTTGTACAGGCGCGGAAGACCAGTGGAATATAACAAATCTTGGGGCTATACTGTTTGCCAATAATCTTAATGATTTTAAGGAACTGGCGAACAGAAAGGTAATCGTGAGAAAATATGTTGGAACGAATAACCGTGATATGCTCATAGAACAAATCGAGCAGTCTGGTTATGCTGTCGGTTTTGAAGGTCTCATAGATTTTATAATGAAGTACGTATCAACAGAAAATATTAATGTGAAAAGAGAATCCGTTGCAGAATACCCAAGAGTCGCAATCCGAGAATTTGTGGCAAATGCTCTTGTTCATCAAGATTTCGGCATATCTGGAATAAATATAACCATTGAAATTTTTGCAAACAGAATTGTGATAACTAATCCTGGTGCACCTCTAAATGATGTGAACCGACTGATAGATTTACCACCAAACTCTCGTAACGAGAAATTGGCAGAACAAATGTTTTTGCTCGGTTTTTGCGAAAGACGTGGAAGTGGTATAGACCGTGCCATTGCAGCCATTGAGGAGATGCATCTTCCGGCTCCACGTATTGCAAAAGAGGAGTCTTGTACACGAGTAACGCTATACCCGCACAAGGAACTCAACGACATGACTAAGGAGGAAAAAGTCGGGGCTTGTTACCAACACGCATGTTTGCTCAACGAGGACGGTAAAAGTATGAATAACCAATCAGTCAGAGAACGTTTCAATTTAAAGAAAACTCAATCTTCTGTGGCTTCACGGATAATTGCAGATACAGTAGAAGCCAATCTGATTAAGGTTGCAAACACGGATATTGTTTCTAAAAAGCTTATGACTTATGTTCCATATTATGTTTGACACATGTAACTGGCATGTAACTGAGAGGGGGGGGATTGATGAAAGCAATTATAAAATGCTGAATATCAAGGAATGTTTTATGTAACCAGCATGTAACTGAGAATCTATAAAAGACGGCAATGATGAATCCGAGAATATTAAGTTGGTCGAATACGGTAATTTCTGCAACAGCCTGTTGCAGTTTTAGAAAGGACACAAATAACCAGTAGTAAACAACGACCTGTTTACGTAATCAGATTCATAAAAAAAAGAATGGCTATGGCAGAAAATAAAGATAAAAAAGTCCTTAATGTTCCCCATTTGAGATTTCCTGAGTTCAATGGGGAGTGGGAAGAAACAAAATTACAAGATATTGTTCCAAATATATGTTCAGGTAAAGACAAAATTTCTAACAGCGGTGAGGTTGTTCTTTATGGTTCTACAGGAGTTATTGGTAGGACAAATTCTGCTTCATACAAAGAGGATATAGTTCTTGTTGCTCGTGTTGGCGCAAATGCAGGTAAAATGCAAATTGGAAATGCTCCTTGTGGTGTGACGGATAACACACTTGTAATTGATGCAAAAGAATGGAACTATTACATTTATTACTTCTTGCAGCATTATAATTTGAACAGATTGGTGTTTGGTTCAGGTCAACCACTAATAACAGGTGGGATGCTGAAAAAGATTAAAGTTAGGTATGGCTGTAAGGCTGAACGCAATAACATTATTCATTTATTATACTTGTTGGATGAGCGCATTGCAACCCAAAACAAAATCATTGAGGATTTGAAGAAACTAAAGTCCGCAATTGCAGAAACGATATTCAATACAGTACAAGGGCGCATTGCGATTCTTTCAACAATATGTAGCGTTATAAAGGGAAAACAAGTAAATGGAGAAGAACTTTTGGAGAAAGGAGAATACTATGTCATGAATGGAGGTGTCACGCCATCGGGGTATTATGACCAATACAATACTCCAGCCGAAACTATCTCTATAAGCGAAGGAGGAAACTCGTGTGGATATGTACAGTACAATAAAGCTCCATTTTGGAGTGGTGGACATTGCTATACACTGCAAGATATTGATAAAGAAGTTGATAATCAGTATCTATTCCACTATTTGAAACGATGTGAAAGTAGTATAATGAATTTACGTATAGGTACAGGATTACCGAACATCCAAAAGAAAGATTTAGAGAATTTCAGAATCATGTTGCCACCCTCAAAAATTCAAAAGGAAATCGCCACATGCTTAACTGCTATTGAAGATAAAATAGGAATAGAAGTACATTGGTTGGCTTGTGCCCAAAAAGAGAAACACCATTTACTTCGTCAGATGTTCATATGAACATCTGACGAAGCAGATAATTTTTTTGTTCCACTAATTTGCAGCGATAATAAGTCTCAACTTCTATTTTATCCAATAAAACTGATATTTTTCTGCCTATTCTATACTGTTCCTCTGAACTTGGAATATAAATAGGGATGTTGCATATACCCTCAAAAGATAGGCACTGGCGCACACTGCCTTCTAATCGTTTTTGCATTTCGTAGAAAAAATAACTTGTTGAGAAGAAATATTCCATATACTCTGGTGCAACCCCTTTTTTCACTCTAAAGCATATATACATTGGGCTTACAATACCCATATCAATAGTTGTCAATCGTGCGATAGAACCAACATTGATTCTTGCTGGATTGTAGGCAAAATCATTCTTATGAACAATCTTGTAATTTGATGTGTCCTCACTCGCAATAATTCTATCCTCAAACTGTTCGCTCTGATTTATAAAGCCCTGTTTATTGCTGACAGACAAAACCATATCAATAGACTTGTCTTTGTTCCTTTCTGAGATTTGCTCAATAATATCGCCTATGCGACATGGATGGCATGAGCGATTGTAATAAGCCCTTTCAATAATTGCGGACTTTAGTTTCTTCAAATCCTCAATGATTTTGTTTTGTGTTGCAATGCGCTTGTCTATGAAAGATAGTAATCCAGCTATTTTTCTCTGTTCCTCGATTGATGGAAAATATAATGATATTTTGGATAATCCTTCCTGTCCAATATTGAAATGTTGTGCCCCTGCACCCATCCTGCAAGTTCTTTTGCGCGCTAATGGCGTAGCAAGCAAATACTTAAAGAACAAAGGATCATAATTGCCGATTTTACGACCACGAATAACAAAGCCTCCATAAATGGCGGTACGATTATCCATGTACACATTAGCTCGTCCAACATCCTCCAATGTTTCTGAGCTACGTTGGAATAGCAAATCTCCGTCTTTCACTCCGAAACATTCTATTTCTTTTTCAGTAGCATCAACCTTACCTCGAATACTATTATATGTGATAACTCCTTCTGCAAGAATATCCATAACGGAAATGAATGGTAGTCCACTTCCAATACGTTTAGCGTCTGGATTAAGACCATTCTTGAACTCCAAATATTCAGAAAGCGTATGCTCTTCCCACTCCCCATTGAACTCAGGAAATCTCAAATGGGGAACATCACTCATTATATTTCCCTAATTATATTAATAGAGGTATTTTATAAAAATGACAATTATGAAACAGAAAACAATTAGAGAAATCTCGGTAGCTTGGAAAGAGTACAAGCGACCCTATGTGAAGCAGTCCACAATGGCGGCATACGTGTTAATCTTGGAGAACCACATTATTCCTTGTTTCGGGGATAGTGATTCGCTCCATGAAAAGGAAGTGCAGGCTTTCGTCCTGCAAAAGTTGGAAAAAGGATTGAGCATCAAATCCGTCAAGGACATTCTGATAGTCCTAAAAATGGTGATGAAGTACGGGGTCAAAAATGAATGGATGAATTATTGCGAATGGGATATAAAATACCCAACGGCCTCTGCAAATAAGGAACTGGAAGTGCTGTCTGTAGCCTATCATAGGGCAATTCTGAACTATATCCAGAGTCATTTCACCTTTACAGGGCTTGGCATTTATATCAGCCTTAGCACAGGGCTACGCATCGGGGAAATATGTGCTTTGAAATGGAGCGATGTCAATGTGGCTGACGGAACTATAACCGTCAGTCGTACTATTGAACGCATCTATATCATTGAGGGAGAGAAGAAGCACACAGAACTTGTCATCAACACACCCAAGACCCAAAACTCTTGCCGTGCAATACCTATGAGCAAAGAATTACTCGCGATGATTAAACCATTGAAAAAGGTTGTCAATAATGATTTCTATGTGCTTACCAATGACGAGCACCCTACAGAACCACGCACATACCGCAATAAATTGATGACCAAACTCGGCATTCCCAAATTGAAGTACCACGGGCTGCGCCACAGTTTTGCCACACGCTGCATTGAAGCCGGGTGTGACTATAAAACAGTGAGTGTTCTGTTAGGACACTCCAACATTTCAACCACGCTCAACCTCTATGTCCATCCCAATATGGAACAAAAGAAGCGTTGCATTAGTAAAATGTTCAAATCATTGGGAAAATAGGAGCGCATCTTACCTTTTACACAATGCTATTACGCATGCTATATAAGAAAATATCTACAAAAGGAAACATTTTGCCGTAAAAATATATCAAAATGTTTGTGGGAATGAAATAAATGTTTTACTTTTGCAGCATAAACAATAAAATATTGAGAAAATGAACAAGTCTTACGCATTTTACTTTAGCTTTTACTTTTACTTTGCAAGGAATTGTGAAGCGGGAAGTTGCGTGTAGATTTCAACTTAAGAAACAAAGAAAACGACATACGAAACGGTCCCGCTTAAACAAAGAGCAGGACCGTTTTTCGTAGACGGAGACCCAAAAACATAAACAACAGACGATGAAACGCATAGCGATACAGGGATTTATAGGCTCGTTCCACGATATTGCCGCCCGTCAGTTCTTCCAGGGCGAGCAGATACAGCTCATCTGCTGCTCAACTTTTGAGGCCGTGTTTGAGAATATCAAACGCGACCCTACGGTGATAGGGCTGGTAGCCATAGAAAACACCATTGCAGGCTCACTGCTACACAACTACGAGCTGCTGCAGGGCAGCGGAACCACCGTGGTGGGCGAGCATAAGCTCCACATTCAGCACGCCATAAGCTGTTTGCCCGAAGACGGTTGGACAACCATAAGTGAGGTTCACTCACATCCTGTGGCATTGATGCAGTGCCGCAATTTTCTTGCCAACCATCCAGATATGAAGGCTGTTGAGGCTGAGGACACAGCGGGAGCTGCCGAATACATCCAGAGACAGCAATGCCGTGGCTGGGCTGCAATCTGCCACCCCGAGGCTGCGCGCCATTACGGATTGAAAGTGCTGGAGGACCACATAGAGGACAACAAACACAACTACACACGTTTCCTCGTTGTATGCAATCCAAACAAGGCGGATATGCTCAGACCTATTGACAAGACCAACAAGGCGAGTCTCGTTTTCTCGCTGCCGCATGATGAGGGCTCGCTGTCGAAAGTGCTCACCATATTGAGCTTCTACGACATAAACCTCACAAAAATACAGTCGCTGCCCATCATCGGGCACGAATGGGAATACCTGTTCTATGTCGATGTCACCTACGACAATATAACACGCTACCGTCAGTCGATTGACGCCATAATACCATTGACCAAGGAACTAAAAATTTTAGGAGAATATGAAGAATGTTAAACCTGCCGACAGGCTATCGGCTGTTCAGGAGTATTATTTCAGCCGCAAACTGAAAGAAGTGGCTGCACTCAACGCACAGGGGCGTGACATTATAAGCCTTGCCATCGGAAGTCCCGACATGCCGCCGTCGAAACAGACTATAGAGAAACTCTGCGAGACGGCTGCACAGCCATCAGCCCACGGATATCAACCTA
>CABSIA010000042.1 GCA_902477645.1 uncultured Prevotella sp.
TTTTTTATTCTGTAGCTAGAGGGTGTATCAAAATTCAATTTTAGTTCAGATAAACCTTTGATTTGAAACTTGAACATCCATAAAGGCAAAAAAGAGTCGTATCATTACTCAAAACAGAGTTTGATACGACTCTTTTTAGAATCTATAGTTACAATCTGTAACTTTTCAGAGCGGTCATTTTAATTTTGATACACCCTCTTTATATATATAAAAGAGCATTTATTTATTTTTCACCAGAGACACTGAGGCTCACCCTGTAATTTATGTGTTCCTCCCTATATTTATCGGGTGAGCCGTTTTTTTCTTTTTATGCAATTTGAATTATGCGATTTGCATAATTCAAATAAAATAATTATATTTGCAGCAAATTAAGTTCTTATGGCAAAAACTATAAATCCATTCATTGTAACAGGAAAGATAGCTCCAGAATACTTCTGCGACCGTGTACATGAGTCCGAGAGACTGATAAAGTCGATAACCAACGGCAATAATCTGGTTATTATATCACCACGCCGTATGGGAAAGACCGGTCTTATTCAATTTTGCTATGATAAGGCAGAGATTAGCGAGAATTATTATACCTTTTTTATAGACATTCTGCATACGTCAAGCCTTCGTGAGCTTACCTATCTGCTTGGCAGAAAAATCTACGAGACCCTACAGCCACGCAGCAGAAAAATGGCAACTCTTTTTGTCCAGACCTTAAAGTCTATAAGTGGAAAGTTTGGGTTTGATCTGACAACAAACCTCCCTACATTCAATATAGAGTTAGGAGATATTGAAATTCCCGAATACACACTTGATGAGATTTTCCAATATCTATCGCATGCTGACAAACCTTGCATTGTGGCTATTGATGAGTTTCAGCAAATTGCCAAATATCCAGAGAAAAACATGGAGGCTTTGTTACGGACTTATATTCAGAAGTCTGAAAACAGCAACTTTATATTTGCAGGCAGTGAACGCCGCATGATGCAGGAAATGTTTACCTCAGCAGCCCGCCCTTTCTATAATAGTGCAGACATCTTGGAGCTAAAAGCGATTGCACCTGAGATTTATATTCCTTTTGTTGTAGACCATTTCGAAAAGCGTAACCGTAAGATTGATGCAGCTGATGTGGAAAGGGCTTATAATCTTTTTCAAGGTCATACTTATTATATACAAAAAACTTTCAATGAGTCTTTTGCTGATACTTCAGAATGGGAAAAATGTACTCTGGATATTATACGGGATGCCATAGAAAATATGATAGCGTCTAATGACACTATATTTCGGGAAATATTGTCTAATGTTCCAGAAAAGCAAAAAGGGCTGCTGTATGCAATAGCAAAAGAAGGAGAGGCTGGCGGCATAACTTCGGCTAAATTTATCAAAAGCCATAGTTTGTCATCTGCAAGCTCTGTGCAGTCGGCAGCGAAGAAACTACTTGAAAGAGATATTATCACAGAGATTAAAAAGTCTTACTCTTTGACAGACAGGTTGTTTTCGTTGTGGATAAATAAAATATACGGTTCAGATTTTAAATTATAGGCATCATTCCGAAGAGTGAATTGTCGATAATGTCATGTTTGATGCCTTTATTGTGTTATGGCGTTTTAAAGAATAATTGCTACCTTTGTCCGCAGAAACTAAATCAAAAAACAATGATAAGAAAAAAACTTTTTGTTATTTCGTGTATGCTTATTGCAGTATTGGCAATGCAGGCACAGGTTACGGAACGCCAACGCCCCGAGGCGTGGCAACATCTTATTAAAGGTGGCAGGTTTGCCGACCGATTTGAGGCAATGCCCGAAGGTAAGCTGGGCAGTGGCAACTGGGGCTGTAAGGATGTACAGCCACGATTTGTAGACAATGGCATAGAACGTGCGGATATTTCTTTTTGGGGAGGCAATATACTGAAAGGTGACGACGGGCTGTATCATCTTTTTGTCTGTGGATGGAAAGAGAACTCACCACGGGGCCACATGTTCTGGTCGAAGTCAACGGTATTCAACACCGTTTCTGAAAATCCTTGGGGACCTTTCAGAATAGTAAACTCAATAGGTAAGGGACACAACCCGGAGGCGTTCCGTCTGCCCGACGGCAGATATGTGGTATATGTCATAGACGGATACTACATTGCCGACAGTATGGAGGGGCCTTGGCTCTATGGAACTTTCAGTTTCGACTCACGAGACCGTAAAATCATAGAAGGGCTTTCTAATCTTACTTTTGCCTCGCGTCAGGACAGCTCAAAGATTATGGTTTGCCGTGGCGGTGGGGTATGGATCAGCCGTGACGGACTGTCAACTTATCAGCAGCTCACCGACAAGCGCGTTTATCCAGATGTTGAGGGACGTTTCGAAGACCCGGTGATATGGAAAGATGAGTTGCAATATCATCTTATCGTAAACGACTGGCTTGGGCGTGTGGCTTTCTACGAGCGCTCGCTCGACGGACTGCATTGGGTAGTTGAGGATGGCGAGGCTTACGTCCCGGGAATATCGCGCCATGCCGATGGAATGGTAGAAAATTGGTTCAAATACGAGCGGGCAAAAGTTCTGCAGGATGAATATGGCCGTGTGGTTCAGATGAACTTTGCTGTTATCGACACCATAAAATGGGAAGACCTGCCAAACGACAGTCACAGCTCGAAGAATATCTGTATTCCGATGAACAAGGGGCTGCGCATGGAGGTGCGGAACCAGACTCCTATCGGGCCGAAGACAAAGGTCATCGAGCTTCTGATAAAAGGAGAGAAGGATATGCAGCCATTGACAAATCTCGATATAGCATCGTTGCGTTTCGGTACTCATAGCGAGGTTAATTATGGCAGAGGCGCAAAGGCTGTGAAGGCGAAAACTGTGGGCGATGACCTGTTGGTGACATTCAAGGCTAAGGACAGTGGCATTACTGAGGCTGAGTTTGCTCCAAAACTCATAGGAAAGTATAAGGACGGACAAGTGGCTTTCGGCTATGCCAAGTTGCCTTATCAGAACTATAAACCTGCCATTTTATCGGCACGTTTGCCTGTAGCTGCCGACAATGGCGTTGAAATAGAAGTTGAGAACTTCGGCCTCTCCGCATCAGAAGACTGCGAAGTCGCTTTACTTGTAAACGGTCAGCGGTTAGGCTCTTCATCTCTGAAATCTCTACAGCCATACGAAGCAACAAAAATTCAGGTCTCAGTGCCAGCTTTTGAACTTGGAGATAAGGATATAGTTGAGGTCGTTTTTGAAAGAAACGGCAACGAATTTGATAGGAACAGGTTTGTGAAATTGAATAAGGAAAAGAAATAAGATATTCGGTCACAGGGAGAGCAGATTTTTAACCTGCCTTTATTTATAGAAATATCTATATTTGAAAAATATTTCTTCTATATATGGGCAGGTTGGGAGTCTGCCCTCCCAGTTTTTACTCTACTGTTCGGGGCTCTTATAGGTGATAATATTATTTACAGGAAAAGTTTGAAGTATAATTAAAACTTTTTTGTGTGTTGCATGTGCAAAGAGTAGGAGAAGATAACAGAATGTTAAAAACACGGCAGGGCGTATAAGCCGATACGTCTTGCCGTGTTGCCGTTTTCGACAGGCCGTGTAACCCGATATGCCCTGCCGTGTTTTGTTCTCTCTTTTACAGCAATTCCGGAAGTTGGAAGAGCTTTATTCCGTTGCTGCCTTTTATCAGGATTGTGCAGCCATGCGGCATGTCGGTACTGATGGCGTTTTTTACCTCCCCAACGTCGTTGAACTTTCTGAAATCGCAGTCGGTTTTTGCAAACTCGCTGCCTACGAGCCATACATTCTCTATGTCGGAATTAGCGATGAAATCGACGATTTTCTGATGCTCCTCCCCGCTCACGTCGCCAAGCTCACGCATGTCGCCAAGTATCGCCATTTTGTTTTTGGCACTCATAAATGAGAAGTTCTGCAACGCCGCCATCATGCTCGAAGGGTTTGCGTTGTATGCGTCTACGATGAGCTTGTTGTGTGCGGTTTCTACAAACTGCGAGCGGTTGTTGGTTGGGATATAGTTTTCTAATGCGTTGCAGATGTCGTCTGTACTTACTCCGAATTCAAGCCCGATTGTTATGGCGGCAAGCATGTTGTCGATGTTGTATGCTCCTATCAGGTGTGAGGCTACGGTGCGTGGCCCGCTGCCGTTTGTCTCGAAACAGAAAGTAAGGAATGGCGCACATTCTCTTACCTCTCCCTTAACCATAACAGAGTCCGCTTTTTGTCCGTATGTGACAATATGCGTAATACCCCTTTCGGCAGCCATCTTGCATAGATATTCGTTGTCGGCATTCAGGAAAATCTTTCCGCCATGCTGTTTCATAAAGTCGTAAAGCTCGCCCTTGGTCTGCATCACCCCTTCAAACGAGCCGAACCCCTGCAGATGTGCGCACCCTACATTTGTAATCATTCCACATGTAGGCTCGGCGTAGGTTATGAGTTTCTCGATATCGCCGGGGTGACTTGCTCCCATCTCCACCACGGCTATGTCGTGCTGGCTGTTGAGAGTGAGCAGCGTTTTCGGCACACCCACATCGTTGTTGAAGTTGCCCTGAGTGTACATCACGTTGTATTTCGCCGATAAAACCGCAGCGATTAGCTCCTTGGTAGTTGTTTTTCCGTTGGTTCCCGTAATGCCAATGACCGGGATGTTGAAATGGCGGCGGTGCTCACGTGCCATTTCCTTGAAGCATGTCAATACGTCGTCGACGATGATGAAACGCCCGTCGCCCTCGATGGCATATTCTGCCTCGTCAACAACGGCGTATGAGCAGCCTTTGTCGAGAGCAGCCTTTGCAAATCTGTTTCCGTCAAACGATTCGCCCTTAAGGGCAAAGAAAATTGAGCCGGCAGGGCAGTTGCGCGAGTCGGTTGTGGCCTGCATGCCATTTTGCAGATATAGGTCGTATAGCTGTGCTATGTCCATGATAATGTATGAAGTTATATTTATGACGATGCAAAATTATATAAAAATGGCGAGATTATGTTGCCGCATGTGGTAAAAACTTTGAAAACATTGTTTTCTTTCACGGAAATTTCATAATTTTGCAGAATATGAATAAACCTGTTGATTATACAATAAACGTCAGGGGCAGTCTCGTAGATTTGTCTGTGCCCCGTGTGATGGGCATCCTGAACGTAACTCCCGACTCTTTTTATAGCGGAAGCCGAAAGCAGACTGAGCGTGAGATAGCCGAGCGTGCAAACGCAATAATTGAGGAAGGCGGCACATTTATAGATGTCGGAGCCTTCTCCACACGCCCCGGCGCCTTCGAGGTAGATGCCGAAGAGGAGATGCGAAGACTGAAATGGGCATTGGAGATAGTTCGCAGGGAACAGCCCGATGCGCCGGTCTCGGTTGATACTTACCGTCCGGTTGTCGCAAGGCGGTGCATAGAAGAATGGGGAGCCGACATAATAAATGACGTGTCGGAGGGGGGATTGACAGGCATTGTGAACACTCCAATCCACGAGGCCGGCAGCATGTTTGAGCTGGTGGGCGAATTGAAGGTTCCATACATATTGATGTCGGTGAAATCGTGCATTTCTGATATGCTGATGGCATTTGCAGCAGAGGTTCAGCAACTTCGTGATTATGGTGCCAAAGATATAATCCTCGACCCGGGCTACGGGTTTGGCAAGACTCTTGAGCAAAACTACCAGATATTGTCGGAAGCCGAAAAACTCCTTGTGCTCAACCTTCCTGTGCTTGCCGGCATATCACGGAAATCAATGATATACAAGCTTACAGGAGGCAGTCCCGGGACATCGTTGCCTGGCACTGTTGCCTTAAATACAATATCCTTGACAAAGGGAGCCGGCATATTGCGGGTTCACGATGTCAAAGAGGCAGTTGAGACCATAGCTGTAGTAGACGCATTGAATAAATAAGTATAAAAATGTTTTTCGATTTTGGAGTAAAAGACATCATAGACATAGTGCTTGTGGCACTGATGCTCTATTATATATATAGGCTGATGAAGGAGAGCCGTTCGCTGAACGTCTTCATCGGTATAATAGTGTTTGTCGTAGTCTGGCTTTTTGTCAGCCAGGTAATAGAGATGCGTCTGCTTGGCAGCATAATGGACAAGCTGGTGTCGGTGGGAGTCATAGGCCTTATAGTGCTGTTTCAGGAAGAGATACGAAAATTTCTTTATTCTCTCGGAACCCATCAGCGCATGAAGAGTGTGTTCAAACTGTTTTCGGGTAAACATGGCACAGAGATTGAGGAGGACAAGGAGACCATTATGCCGATAGTTATGGCATGTATGGACATGTCGAAGGGCAAGGTCGGAGCGCTGATAGTTGTGGAGCGTGCCATACCGCTTGATGATATCACGACTACAGGCGACATTATAGACGCCCGGATAAACCAGCGTCTCATAGAGAACATATTCTTCAAGAACTCACCGCTCCACGACGGGGCGATGATTATATCGAGAAAGCGCATAAAGGCGGCAGGCTGTATTTTGCCCGTGTCCCACAGTCTCGACATACCGAAAGATCTTGGACTTCGCCACCGTGCCGCTCTTGGCATATCGCAAGACTCCGATGCCATTGCGGTCGTTGTCAGCGAGGAGACCGGGCGCATAGGCGTGGCCATAAAAGGGGAGTTCCGCCTGCGCCTGTCGGCAGAGGAACTGGAGAGTGTGCTTGCAAGGGAAATGGCATAAGGAGACAAAAAGATAGTCTTTAGTTTTGCTGTTCAGCGATTTTGCCGTATCTTTGCACTGCTGATAGCTTTATCAGAACAAACACAGGATATAGTCTATTTCAAACAACAAATCATATTAATTAAATACAAACTATGGATTTATTACAACAAATTGTTGCGCGCGCAAAATCAGACAAGCAGCGCATCGTACTCCCAGAGGCTACTGAGGAGCGCACTTTGAAAGCCGCCGACCGTGTATTGGCTGACGACATCGCAGACATTATTCTTATTGGCAACCCAGAGGAAATCAAGAACCTCGCCACGCAGTGGGGACTTGAGAACATTGACAAGGCTACCATCATAGACCCGGAGAACAATCCAAAGAGCGAGGAGTATGCGACTCTGCTCGCCGAGCTTCGCAAAAAGAAAGGCATGACCATAGAGCAGGCACGCGAGCTGGTGAAAAATCCATTGTATCTCGGATGTATGATTATCAAGACCGAGGGTGCCGACGGACAGATTTCCGGTGCTCTCAGCACTACAGGCGACACTCTTCGTCCGGCACTCCAAATCATTAAATGTTCTCCGGGTATCACCTGTGTAAGCGGTGCTATGCTTCTTGTCACCAAACAGCCGCAGTATGGCGAGAACGGCGTAGTCGTTATGGGTGATGTTGCCGTTACCCCTATGCCCGATGCTGACCAACTCTCTCAGATTGCCGTATGCACAGCCCAGACTGCCAAGAGTGTTGCGGGCTTTGCAGACCCGAAGGTTGCCATGTTGTCGTTCTCTACTAAGGGAAGCGCCAAGCACGAGGTTGTAGACAAGGTTGTCGAGGCTACAAAGTTGGCAAAAGAGCGTTGTCCGGAGTTGAAGATTGACGGTGAGCTTCAGGCAGATGCCGCTCTCGTTCCGTCTGTAGGTGCAAAGAAAGCTCCTGGCAGCGATATCGCCGGCAACGCAAACGTACTCGTTGTTCCATGTCTTGAGGTTGGCAACATAGCTTACAAGCTCGTTCAGCGTCTTGGCGATGCCATCGCTGTAGGCCCTATCCTCCAGGGTATCGCACGTCCGGTCAATGATCTCAGCCGCGGCTGCTCAATTGACGATATTTACTACATGGTTGCAATAACCGCATGCCAGGCAATGGATGCTAAGAAATAATATAGATAAACTATAAACGTTAAACAAAAAATTATGAAAATACTTGTTTTAAACTGTGGAAGTTCATCAATAAAATATAAGCTCTATGACATGGACAACGAGTCTGTTCTTGCTCAGGGTGGCGTAGAGCGTATCGGTATCGACGATGCCTTTATCAAAATAACACTCCCTAACGGAGAGAAGAAGCAGATTATGCACGATATGCCTGACCATAAGGAAGGCGTTAACTTCGTGTTCAAGTGTCTGCTCGACCAGGAGATTGGTGCCATCAAGAGCCTTGACGAGATTGACGCTGTAGGTCACCGTATTGTGCAGGGTGGCGACAAGTTCTGCCAGAGTGTTATCGTTGACAAGAGTGTTGAGGATGGTATAGAGGAACTTTGCGACCTCGCTCCTGTACACAATGCCGGACATCTGAAAGGCATCCGCGCCGTAGACCACCTTATGCCTGAGGTTCCTCAGGTATGTGTGTTCGACAACGCTTTCCACTCTACAATGCCAGACTACGCATATCTCTATGCCGTACCTTACGAGATTTATGAGAAATATCACGTTCGCCGCTACGGTTTCCATGGAACCAGCCACCGCTATGTCTCTCATCGTGTATGCGAGATGCTCGGCAAAGACATCAAGACACAGAAAATCATCACATGTCACATTGGCAACGGTGCCAGCGTGTCTGCCGTAAAGGGCGGCAAGGTTATGGACACATCTATGGGGCTTACTCCTCTTGCCGGTGTTATGATGGGCAGTCGCTCTGGTGACATCGACGCATCAGCTGTTACATATATCATGGAGAAACTTGGCAAGACACCGCAAGAGATGGCCAACTACCTGAATAAGGAAAGTGGCGTGCTCGGTATCTCTGGCATATCTTCAGACATGCGCGATGTTGAGGCTGCCGCCAACGGGGGCAACGAGCGTGCCAAGCTCGCACTGAAAATGTACTCTTACCGTATCAAGAAGTATATTGGCGAATATGCGGCCGCTATGGGCGGTGTGGACACCATAGTGTTCACAGCCGGTGTTGGTGAGAACCAGACCGATATCCGTGAGGCTTCTTGCGAGGGACTGGAGTTCCTTGGCATAAAGATTGACAAAGAGAAGAATGCTGCCATTCGTGGCAAGGAGGCTGTTATCTCTACTCCCGACAGCAAGGTTACGGTATGTGTAGTGCCAACCGATGAGGAGATTGTTATTGCCCGCGACACCATGGAACTTGTATTGAAGAAATAAATATAGAATTCACCGATAAACAAAAGAGCCAAACAGTTATTTTCTGCTTGGCTCTTTTTGTTATTCCATTCGTTTGCACTATCTTTGCATAAATTTTAAAGGATAGTTGGGATGAAGAATAAAATTGTTACTTTCGGAGAAATATTGCTGAGGCTCTCAAAACCTGGTTGTCAACGTTTAACTCAAGGACACGCCATGGAAGCTAATTATGGAGGCTCGGAGGCAAATGTGGCAATATCGCTCGCCTGTCTTGGCGATAATGTGGAATATGTCACACGGGTGCCCGATAATGCCATGGGCAAGGCTGCGCTTATGCACCTGCAGCAGTATGGGCTTAATACAAAGCACATTGTAAGAGGCGGAGACCGTCTTGGCTCTTATTATTTTGAGTCGGCTGCGGCAATGCGAAATCCTGTAGTTGTCTACGACCGTAACGACTCGTCGTTTTGCACACTACGCAACGGCGACATCAATTGGAACGACATTTTCGCCGACACATCCCTGTTCCATTGCTCCGGCATAACATGCTCCGTAAGTCAGGAGGCTCTCGACACCACGATGGATGCCGTCCGCTTGGCAGACTCTATGGGGATAGAGGTGACATGCGACATTAACTACCGTAAAAATCTTTGGCGATATGAGGGTGCCAACGCCCACGACGCTTTGCACAAGCTAATGGAATACAGCGGTTTTATATTTGGCGACCAGAATGAATGGGAGATTGCAAGCGGAATAAAGCATATTCCGTTCACAGCCTTGGACTCCGACTACAAGATAGACAAAGCTGCATACGAGGCTTATTTCAAGGAACTGAAAAAGCAGTTCCCGCGCTGCCGCCGCATGCTTATGGCACTTCGCAACCAGATAACATCTGCCCATCATACTCTTACTGGTGTGCTTTATGCCGATGACAAGCTCTATACAACACGTATCTACGACATTCAGCCCATCATAGACCCTATGGGTGTTGGCGATGCCTTTGTCGCGGCTTTTATTCATGCGCGCCGCAGGTGGAGCAACGACGACCAGCATTGCCTCGATTTTGCATTGGCTGCAAGTGCCATAAAGAACAGCATACCAGGCGATCAGAACCTTGTGACAGAGGAAGAGATTGTCGCCAATATGGGAAATGCGACTGGCAGGATAGAGAGGTGATACAAGAAACGGATATTAGTCAGACATTATGAGCAAGAAAGAATATGTACAGCTTGAATTGCCGTTCGATGAGGCTGTTGTGGAGGAAAAGAAGGAAGAGGGTTGCGCACAGCCGGTTGCTCCAGAGCAGAGGCGGGGAGAGGTTACAGACACACGCCTCAGGGCAAAACGTAAGAGAATAAGGGTGACATTTGAGGATGGAGCCGTTATTTGCGATGTCAGTGCCACCGTCACCATGATTATGGCTATCGAGAAGGTTGGCACAGAGCGTGTCGCCGCATTGAACATGGAGAGTTGCCACGTGCCGCTGGTGTCAAGAAGCATTGTGGACAAATATGCAGAATGGACGAAGCAGATGGCTGAAGGATGGTATCTGATGGCTCAGGGTGACACTGACCAGAAGTATTGTCAGCTAAAGGCTATTTTCTCGGCTCTATCTGTTAATGCCGCAGTAGAGCTTGGTGATTTTGAGACCATTGCCACAAGGGAAAACTGTCGCAAGGGCAATACACGCAAGCATAAGGCAAGACTTGTTATCACGTTTCCCGACGGGATGGTGATATGTGGTGATAATCCTCTCCATACATTCAAGCTCGCCGTAACCCATATTGGAGTGGAAAAGGTTGACAAGACCAATCTGAAGATTGGCGGCAACCAAATTACAACTTCCATAAAGAAATACAGCAATCAGGTGCAGTTGTCTCAGTCAAAATGGCTTACCGTACCTGCGACCGTCAGGGATAAGTATAAAATTCTGCGTGTTCTCTCGGCAATGACACGCACGCCTTTTGAGGTGAAAATATTGGAATAAATAAAGAAACTACATGACAGAGAGGACAATACGCTCCAGATATGAGGAGAGAGCAGAGAGACTGACAGCGGATATACGTAAATGCAAAAGACTGGGACGGTGGCTTGTTGCAGGGCAGCTTGCGTCGTTTCTCATGTCGGTGTTGTGCGTGGTGGCATATACCACAATTGCTGGCGGATATTGGTGGCTGCTGTCGGCAGCCGTATTTTTTGTGTCATATATTTTTGTGCGCAGAAAAGATGTCGCTAACAGCGGAAAGCGGGACAGGCTTGCGGCCGCCCGTTCTGTTTGTATTAATGAGACAGCGTATCTTGATGGCAATTTTTCTTCTTTTTGTGATGGCAGGAAATACGTAAATCCAAATCATGAGTATTCTTTCGACCTTGATGTTTTCGGACCGCAGTCGCTTTTCCACCGCATAGACCGCACCGTAACCTCTGGTGGCAGCGGCTGGCTTGCCCGTGAGTTGAGCAGGACTTCGACAAAGCCTCTGCGGGAAATCACAGACCAGAGGGATGCAATCAGCGAGCTTGCTGGTTTTGAGGATTTGAGAATTGAGTTCATCTCTATAGGTCAGATGGAGAAAGGTAAGATAAATACGGAAGAGGTGATGAGGGCTGTTGAACGTGCAAGGAATATTGATTTGCCCTCGTTTGCATCATCAGAAGTGGTCTTCGTTATTGCCACGCTGTCTGTCGTAGGCTTCATTTGCTCGCTCATTGCCGCGCAATTCGATTATTTGCCTACAGCCGTGCCTTTCCAGTGGGGACTTCTTCAGCTGTTGGCAATGATAGTTTTTTGTTCCCGGACATTGCATGCAATGAACAAGACAGTTGGGGCTATAAGCCGGCAGATGAAATCGTATGTCTCGTTAATAGAGATTATCCTTAACAGCCGTCTGAGTGCCAAAGATAATAAAGCGATAATTTCAATACTGTCGGAGACAGGGAGTGATGCCCTCTTGTCGATAAAACAGCTGAAAAACATTATCGACAGTCTCGACCGCAACGGCAATCCTTTATACCGCATAGTGTGCGATGCCATTTTCCTCAACGACTTTTTCCTAATCAGGAAATTTTTCCGGTGGAGAAACCGCTTTGTTATAAAGATAGACGAGTGGATAGATGCTGTGAGCCATTTTGACGCACTCGTGTCTATGGCTACATTCCGATACAACGAGCCCTGTGCCAACAATGCCGAGATCGTTGAAAGCTGCGGCGTGGTATATGAGGCAAAGGGAATGTATCATCCGTTCCTTGGCAGCAAGGCTGTGCCGAATGATTTCCGCATCAGTGACTCGCATTATTATATTGTCACTGGCGCAAACATGGCCGGCAAGAGCACCTTCCTGCGCTCTATAGGAGTAAACTATATTCTTGCAATGTGCGGAATGCCTGTTTTTGCCAAACGGCTGACGGTGAGCCGTTTCTTTTTGTTCAGCAGCATGCGCACCACCGACGACCTTGCCCATGGCATAAGCTATTTCAATGCCGAGCTGTTGCGCCTTGAGCTGCTGATAGAGGCATGCCGCAAAAACAGCCCGACGCTCATAATTCTTGACGAGATACTGAAGGGTACCAACTCTGCCGACAAGCTGAGCGGCTCAAGAATGTTTCTGGAGGCAATCTCTGAGCTTCCTGTTACGGGCATTATTGCCACCCACGACTTGGAACTTTCCAAAATGGCTGACAGCCGCCCTGACCGTTTCCACAACTATTGTTTTGAGATAGAGCTAAAAGATGATGTGGCATATAGCTACAAGATAACGCCGGGAGTTGCCCGCAATCAGAATGCCACATATCTGTTGAAGAGACTGCTGAAGAGGTTATAGGCATGTAATGCATAAAGTTGTAAATTTTTGGTTAATTGCAAAACAAGAAGCTCTTTTTCTCACGATAAACTTGGTAAATCCGTTCAGCCTTCTGCAGGCTTTCAACATGAAGAATGTCAGCAACTACTGGTTTGCCACAGGCACCCCCACTTACCTTGTGGAAATGATGCGCAAGTTCCATACCGTGCCTTCAGACATAAGCCGTATGGAAACCATGGCTTTTGAATTTGATGCCCCTACAGAGGGTATGCTGTCCATTATTCCTCTGCTCTATCAAAGCGGATATATAACTATTAAGGATTTCGACCGGGCATCTGGCATATACACACTCGATATCCCTAACAACGAAGTCCGTATAGGGCTTATGAACAGCCTTTTGCCTCTGTATGCCACAACAATGACCGGACGCGGTATGACAACAGCTGCGAAGATGAGCCTCGCTTTGAGGAACGAAGACATAGACGGCGCCTTGAGCCTGCTGCAGGCTTATTTGCTCACTGTTCCCTATTGCGACAATACTAATACCGAGGAACATTACCAGCAGATGCTGTATATAATATTCTCACTCCTTGGCCAGTTTGAGGGTCTCGACGTTGAGGTTCATACTCCGACAGGCCGGGTGGATATGGTGATGCGTACCTCAAAAGCTCTTTATCTCTTTGAGCTGAAACTGGATAAGTCTGCTGACAGGGCGTTGAGACAGATAGCTCTCAAGGATTACGCCTCCAAATTTGCCCTGTGTGGACTGCCGGCAGTAAAGGTCGGTATAAACTTCGACTCCGGACGGCGGACAATCAGTGACTGGAAAGTAGAGTAGTCAGGGCTGGCTCTCGCCCTCAACGTATTCTTCCAAGAACATGTGCTCGCCGTCGAACACCGCGTATGTGAACTGCCATATCCAGTCGCCGAGAATCATCATGCGTGTTTTTCGGCTCAGCATCAGGTCAAGCTCAATGTGGCGGTGCCCATACATGAAATAGTCGATGCCGGGATGGTTTTTCATGTACTCTTTAGTATACAGCACAAGATATTCCTTGTCCTCGCCCATATATGGCGGCTCTTTGCCGTCGGTGCGTTTCAGCCTTGAATGTTTTGCCCAGTTCAGTCCGAGCTGCATTCCCCACCATGGATGCATGAAGTTGAGCAGCCGCTGGCATGTGCGGTTGTGGAACATCTTGCGCAACAGCTTGAACTTATTGTCCGGGTCGCCGAGTCCGTCACCGTGTGCCAGATAGAAAACCTTGTCATATATTTCTATTGTGGCAGGCTTTTTGTGTACATGCACTCCGCATTCTTCCTCAAGATATCCGTAGGTCCAGATGTCGTGGTTGCCGGTGAAGTAGTGTATCTCTACCCCCATGTCTGTCAGCTCCGACAACTTGCCGAGAAAGCGCGAGTAGCCTTTGGGCACTACAAACCGGTATTCGTTCCAAAAGTCGAACATGTCGCCAAGCAGGTAAATGGCTGCGGCCTTGTTTTTTATGCTGTCGAGAAACCGTACCAGACGGCGTTCCTGCATTCTGGCATGGTCTATGGCGAGTGAGCCAAGATGTGCGTCGCTGAGGAAATATATGTTTTTCATACTTTTTTAATAGCAGGTGTGATTATCAGTCAAATCCAAGTTCAATCCTTGCCTCCTCGCTCATCATGCTTTGGTCCCACACTGGCTCGAAAACAAGGTTTACGTTTGCAGTCTTTATTCCCTCAACGCTCTCAACTTTAGTCCTTACGTCTTCGAGAATAAAGTCGGCGGCGGGGCACGACGGGGCGGTAAAAGTCATGTCAAGCTCAACGTTGCCGTCTTCCTGGACATCAACTTTGTATATCATGCCGAGGTTCCAGATGTCGACAGGTATCTCAGGGTCGTACACGGTTTTCAGCACGTCTACTATTCTTTCCTCAATTTTTGTTTTTTCTTCTTGCGTCATATTTTAGTTTTATATTTTTTTATGCGTTATTTGTTCGTTGCTTGTGGAAAACCAGTTTGCTCGTAGCTTGCGATTATTTCTTGCGGCCGCTATATATAGCGGCCCTACAATTTTCCACTCTTCACTCAAATTTTTCCCTCCTCCATGTAGCTGTAATAGGCACCGTCGCAAATTATCACATGGTCGACGAAGTGTATGCGCAGGGTTTCGCAGGCATCCTTCATACGCTTTGTCAGCTGGTCGTCCTGCCGGCTTGGATGGCGGTTGTTGCTCGGGTGGTTGTGGCATAGTGCAATTGCCGTGGCATTGTTCAGTATGGCCTCTTTCATTACAACCCTTACGTCTACAGCTGTCTCGCTCAGTCCGCCGTGGCTTATTCTCGTAGCCTTTATCAGGCTGAGTCTTTGGTTCATCATCAGCACCCATGCCTCCTCAACATCAAGGTCCTGCATTTTCGGATGCATGAAGTTATAAATGTTTTGTGCGCTGCCCATGTCCTCACGGTCTTTAGGCGCACACGCCGCTCTGCGCTTTCCCAGCTCGCATGCCGCGATGACGGTTATAGCCTTAGCCTCGCCAATGCCGTTGAACTGCATCAGCTCGCTGATGGTCATTTTGCCCAGGGCATTCAGGTTGTTGTCGCATTGCCTCAGAACCCTTTTCATCAGGTCAACGGCACTTTCCTTAGTGGAGCCGGAGCCTATGAGGATAGCCAGCAGCTCTGCGTCGGATAGAGCCTCCGCGCCTTTCGCCATCAGTTTTTCTCTCGGCCGGTCTTCCTCTGCCCATTCGGTTATGTTGAGTTTTATGTTCCCGGTCATTTATAGAATGTTTTTTCGTAAGCGGAGAATTCGTCCTTTCCCATTATGCAGCGTTTCCACCATGCGTTGATGAATCCGCATCCGTAGCCAGTAAGCTGTACGAAAGCCGATACGATGCTCAGCGCGCCTACTTTTATGCTCTTGTTCCCGATTGTGGAGTCAATGAAGATGGCGATGCAGTAAACAGCCAGCGGCAGCAGTGCCCAAGGGGTTATGAAAATGGAGAGCAGAAGAAGGAATGCCACGCCGAGAGTGAATACCATGGGCAGCATGTGTACAAGTTTCAGGCTCTCGGGATATTTCTTGTATAAGTTTATTCGTGCAATGCCGCTGTTGTATACCTGCCGCCAGAATTTTCTGAAGTCGGTGCGTCTTTTGTGCCATACCCATGCCTCGGGAAACAGGCGGCAACGGCAGCCGGCCTTGAATATGCGGATAGAGAAATCGATGTCCTCGCCAAACCTCATTTTCGAGAAACCGCCCAATGTCTGGTAGGTTTTACGGCTTATTCCCATGTTGAACGAGCGCGGGTAGAACTTGTCGAGTTTTTTCTTTCCTCCCCTTATGCCGCCAGTCGTAAAGAATGATGTCATGGAGTAGGATATGGCTTTCTGCGTATCTGTGAACGAAGGGTGGGCCTTGTCCGGACCGCCAAAAGCGTCTGCAAGCTCACGTGCCAGCTCGTCATCGATGGATTTCAGATAGCCTTCGGGCAGCACTACATCGGAGTCGAGAATTATGACATATTCGCCCTCGGCCCTTTCCACGCCGTAGTTTCTGCTCTGTCCCGGTCCGCTGTTCGGCTTCTCGAAATATCTCAGGCAGAGTCTGTTCTCGTATCTCTTGCAGACATCCTTGCACGGAATGCTGCTGCCGTCCTCAACTATCACAACCTCAAAGTCGTGCAGAGTCTGAGTCGTCAGGCTTTCCAACAACTCTTCCACCTCTTCAGGTCTGTTGAATACTGGTACTATAATGGAGTATTTCATATTTGTAGTTCTATGTTATGCAAAGATAGTGCAAGCGAGCGCAATTCAAGTGTGCTTGAAAATTGCCGAGCGCAGCCTATCTTATGCAAAGATAGTGCAAGCGAGCGCAGTTCAAGCGTGCTTGAAAATTGCCGAGCGCAGCCTATCTTATGCAAAGATAATTGAAACGGATGGAATATAAAAGAAAAATGCAAATTTTCTTTCTGCTTCTAAGTACACTTGCAGACAAGAAGTTTATTCAAACAGATTAGATAGCAAAACAAACACAAAGATTTTTTTATTTTAGTTGTCTTACGAAATTAGGCTTAGTTTTATGCAGACGACTTCAAAAGCACATGCACGCAGGTTCAAGTGGCATTGCAAGCGGGTGCGGGTGCCGTTGAAGCCGCTTGCGTTTTTTTTATGGAGTTTTTAGGTTTTATGGGTTTGAAATAACTATTCTGCGAATGTTTTAATTTACCACAGAGCCATTCTAACTTTGTAAAGTTAGAGCAATTTCTGCAAAGTTAGAGTGGCTCTGTGGTTAAAAATATGATAGCTGAATAGTTGCTGTTTGAAATCCGCTGCCCCATGAAAGTACATTTGTGGAGCCTGGCATTCCATAGAAGAGAAAAATTTCAAGTCTGCAACATTCGAATAGAACCCGCCTTGAATAAAAATGGCAGCAAAGAGGTCGAAATCTCCTTGCTGCCATTTGCCTCCTGTGTAAATCAGGATTATTTTCCGTGGTGCTCGTCAGAAACGGTTAACTTCTTACGACCATGACGGCGACGGGAAGCCAATACGCGGCGGCCGTTCTTTGTTGCCATTCTCTCACGGAAACCGTGCTTGTTTACACGGCGGCGGTTGTGGGGCTGAAATGTTCTTTTCATCTTATTGTTATTCTTTTAATGTTATGTGCTTGATATTAAAGACTGGCATAATCCACCTTTTGGGCTGCAAAATTACTCATAATTTTCCAATTGACAAAGAATTGAGCGATTTTTCACCCCTAAATATATGTTTTTTTATAAAAATGTAGTAACTTTGCAGAAGTTTTGCTGCACTCGGCAATTTCCAAGCAAGCTTGAATTGCCCTCGCTTGCAAAAACTTTGCATCCTGTAAACGCAAATATATCAATAATAATACATACGACAATGATTAATTCACAGGAAATCAAAATTGGAACTTGCATCCGCATGGATGGCAAGATTTGGACTTGTATCGACTTCCAGCACAGAAAACCAGGTAAGGGAAACACCGTAATGATTACAAAGCTGAAGAATGTGTCAGACGGCCGCGTTTTGGAGCGCACTTTCCAGATTGGATTTAAGCTCGAGGATGTACGTGTAGAGCGCCGTCCTTATCAGTATCTTTATGAGGATCCGACAGGTTGCATCCTTATGAATCAGGAGACATTTGAGCAGATACCTGTGGCCAAAGGCCAGATAACGGGTGTTGACTTCATGAAGGAAGGCGACATCGTTGAGGTTGTTACCGATACCAGCGACGGTACAGTTCTTCTGGCAGAGATGCCTGTAAAGACAAACCTTCGCGTGACACACTCTGAGCCAGGCATTAAGGGCGACACCGCTACCAATGCGACAAAGCCTGCTACTCTGGAGACTGGCGTTGAGATACGTGTTCCTCTCTTCATCAACGAGGGCGACCTTATTCAGGTTGACACACGCGACGGCTCATATCTGAACCGCGTGAAGGAGTAATCTCTGTTTGCAGATTTTACGAAAAATAGAATAACAGTTAAGCGCTGCCGTAGAGAGACATGTAATCTTACGGCAGCGCTTTCCGTCTGAGTCTCAAATGTTTTCTGCAGATGAGACCGTTTTTGTATTAGAAGTTGGGGAAATTCCAACTCGGCTATTCAATGTTGATTTGCCGCTGAACCCTCTTCGCCTCTTCTTTGGTGACTTTCGGCAGTATGATGGTCAGCACGCCGTTGTCAACCTTGGCGGCAATGTTGTCCTTTAAGACATCCTCTGGCAGCGCATATATCTGGTGATAGTTCGAATAGCTGAACTCGCGTCTCAGATAGCGCTCTTTCTTGTTTTCCTCCTTGTGCTCCATCTTGTTCTCGATAGAAACCTCGAGGTTCCCGTCAGCATTGATGTTTACCCTGCAGAAATCCTTTGTTATGCCTGGAACAGCAAACTCCATGGTATATTCACTGATGCTTTCCTTCACGTTTACTGCCGGTGCTGTGGCTTTTACTGTGGGTGTCCACTCGTTATTGAAAAACTCGTCGAACATTGTTGGGAACCAACTGTTTGAATTCATAACTGGTAACATAATAACCTCCTGTTTTTAAATTGTTGTTTTAATCTTTTACCAGAAACTATCAATTCCCGTGCCAACGGAAAACGGGATGACAATATGTCGGCAAGAATTAAATTATTTAACTGTTGCTGACGAAATGGCGGTTTTTCCTTTTATATTCCATTCGTTTAGATAAATTTCTCACGCTCAAGAATACAAATTCATTTGCATTCTCTTCGCTTAACCGAAATTTTAGATAAATTTCTCACGCTCAAGAATACAAATTCATTTGCATTCTCTTCGCTT
>CABSIA010000043.1 GCA_902477645.1 uncultured Prevotella sp.
CTGGCGACACCGTTGTGTACACGTCTGTAATAGGTGAAGACGGCACGGTTACCGCCCCTGATGACATCACAGGCGAGCATACGCTCGTGCTGTACGTAGGCGACAAGGCGTATAGTGCGGAGGTTGAATTGTAGCAGCCGGAAGCATATCTGATACCGCAAACAGGAAATGATTCATAACCCGCTGGCGGAATTAAGCAAACAGACATGCACATTAACATACATCAACCCGTTGGCGGAATTAAATAGTTATAATCCAATCAATTTGTGAACGGGAAAGGGTGTAGGGCCGCTACGTGTAGCGGCCGCAAGCAATAATTGGCCTATACACGATTACATTTTCCAATTGCGGCCGTTACACGTAGCGGCCCTACAGCCTTTACTATAATTACATCTTACGATATGTAAACAGCATAAAAAAGAGTCAACTGGCAGAATCAAATACACAATAAATTAATTCCGCCAACGAGTATACATCAGAAAAAGCATGATGAAAGCAAGTAAATATAAGAAAGCGTTAGTGGCAGGCGGTGCCGGCTTCATTGGCTCCCACCTGTGCGACAGGCTTGTCAAAGACGGGTACGAGGTCCTGTGTCTGGACAATCTCTATACGGGACGTATGGAGAACATCCGCCATCTGTTGCAGAATCCCAAATTCTCGTTTGTGAGCCATGATGTGACAGTGCCTGTGTCCTACGATGATATTTCCGTAATATTCAATCTCGCATGCCCCGCATCGCCTGTTCATTACCAGAAAGACGCTGTCAACACGACCAAAGCTGCAGTCTTGGGAACTCTCAACTTACTTGAGGTTGCCAGGGAAAATAATTGCCCGATACTGCAGGCCTCAACGAGCGAGGTGTATGGCGACCCTCTTGTCCATCCCCAACCGGAAGATTATTATGGCAATGTCAATCCTATAGGTATTCGTTCATGTTACGATGAGGGAAAGCGGTGTGCAGAAAGTCTATGTATGGACTATCACCGTCAATATGGTGTACAAGTGAAAATCATACGCATTTTCAACACGTATGGGCCTCGAATGGCAAAGAATGACGGCCGGGTTGTCTCCAACTTCATCATTCAGGCTCTCCGTGGAGAAGACATTACCATATATGGCGACGGTTCACAAACGCGCTCGTTCCAATACGTGGATGATTTGATTGAGGCTATGATGCGGGTTGTCAAGACTGGTGACAACTTTACAGGACCGGTCAATCTTGGAAATCCCAACGAGGTTACAATCAAGTCATTGGCAGAAATGGTTATGTCACTGACAAAATCACATTCCAGTATAATATCAAAGCCGCTGCCTCAAAATGACCCGAGGCGGAGATGTCCTGACATTTCTCTTGCAGCCCGACAACTCAACGGATGGACACCGAAAGTGAACATAGAGGATGGACTGAAGAAAACTATAGATTACTTCAGGAATGAGTGTTTATGAGAAAAGAATATGATTTCCTGATAGTGGGTGCCGGACTGTTTGGGTCCACATTCGCTTATATGGCACGGCAAAGGGGGAGACGGTGTCTGGTAATAGACAAACGCCCGCACCTTGGCGGCAATGTATATTGCGAGGATGTTGACGGAATAACGGTTCATAAATACGGGCCGCACATTTTTCATACCGATGATGAGAATGTGTGGAGGTTCGTCAACAAGTTTGTGACCTTCAACCAGTTCACGCTGAATCCCATCGCCATTTACGGCGGCAAGCTCTATAACCTGCCATTCAACATGCACACGTTCTACCAGATGTGGGGAGTGACAAAGCCGGAAGAAGCTGTCGCAATCATTGAGCGGCAACGGAGAGCCGCAAACATACATAGTCCCCACAATCTTGAGGAGCAGGCAATAAGCCTTGTAGGTCACGATGTGTATGAGACACTCATCAAAGGCTACACGGAAAAGCAGTGGGGACGGCCGTGCCGTGAGTTGCCTGCCGACATCATCAAACGCCTGCCTGTGCGCTTTACCTTTGACAACAACTATTTCAACGACTGTTTTCAGGGCATACCCGAAGGTGGATATAATGCCCTGATTGACGGCCTGTTAAAAGGGGTAGAGTGTCGCCCCAACTGTAATTTCATAGAAAATAGAGGTAGCCTTGAGGGAATTGCGGATAGAATTGTATACACAGGCCCTATTGACGAGTTTTTCGGCTATAGGCTTGGATGGTTGGAATACCGCAGTCTGAGATTTGAGCATGAGGACCTGCCTACAAATAACTTCCAGGGCAATGCCATTGTGAACTATACCAATGCCGATGTGCCATACACACGGGTGGTTGAGCACAAGTGGTTTGACATCCACAACGCAGATGCCGTCAACGCATCGCATACAGTCATCACACGTGAATACCCACAAGGATTCACGCCTGGGGCTGAGCCATACTACCCGATAAACGATGAACGCAATACGGGATTATATCTGGAATATCTCTCTTTGGCAAAAGAGGAAGCTGCAAAAACAATCTTTGTAGGCAGGTTGGGAGCATATAGATATTTGGATATGGACAAAACCGTTACTGCAGCAATGTCTTTAGAAAGAAAAGAACATGAATACAGAGCTTAGAAAAATAGCAGATTATCTTCTACTGAAGAGTCCATACATCCAGAATATAGGGCTGTTCCATGGCAAGATGGGGATTGTTGTCTCCCTGTATGCGTATGCAAACAAGTATCATGACCAATTATTGGAAGATTTCGCTTGGGACTTGTTGCAGCAAGTCTATGACAGCGTGCATACCGACATGCCCATAGGTATGGAATACGGACTGGCAGGAATAGGCTACGGCACTACACTGCTCTCCAAACTCGGCCATGTTGAGTGTGACTTGAATGCCATACTTGCGGATGTCGATGCCAAGATAATGGAGCGTGATCCCCGGCGCATGTCGGATTTCTCGATGCGTTCGGGTGCAGGAGGAGTGTTGCTTTATCTTGCCCTAAGGCAGGAAAAAGGAGGAGCTCTGTTGAGTTTCGACAGCCAATATATTGTCGAGCTGAAATCTGCGGCCACAGGCAAGGTCACGCTTAATCCTGCCGCAAACATATTGGACATATTAAACGAGCCTTCATTTGCTATTGATAACTATTTTGAGAATCCCACCGGCATAGACGGAGGCTGTGCTTACTATATACTGAAAGACATTCTCTCATGACGCAAATCTTCATATTTAACAATGCAAGCCGGGCTGCCGGCTATGGAATCGGCACATACGTCAGGCAATTGTCCGATGGTCTGTCAGCTATACCTGATACGAAAGTGTCTCTTGTTGAGATGTATGCCGACACCAAGGAGTTCGCCATATCCGATGATGATAATGGAACACGCCACTATCT
Source organism: uncultured Prevotella sp. (assembly GCA_902477645.1). GTDB lineage: Bacteria > Bacteroidota > Bacteroidia > Bacteroidales > Bacteroidaceae > Prevotella. Next base: position 3,347 of record CABSIA010000043.1, read on the forward strand.
GATACCGCCGTTGCAGTCTAATGTGGAAAGCGAGACATATTGCCGTATCATATTCTATTTTCTTGCAAGGAATGTGGAATTTAGCGAGGATGACAATATTGTGTTTCAGTTTAACTACTTCCAGCATTATCCATTGGCATTGCTAATCAAGGCCTGGTGTCCAAGTTGCAGGATTGTACAGACTGTACATTACATGAACTGGTGCTTCGAACTGAAAGGCAACGTTCGGAAGCTGAGAGAGATTACTACTGAAGGCTATCAGCCGTCGGATGATGTTGAAAGAAACGTGCTGTCAAGCTTTGCAAACGAGAAGACATTCTTGCATTTGGCGGATGTCGTGCTTGTGCTGTCAAAAAGCACGATGAGCATTCTCGCAAACGATTATGGCGTATCTGCAGACAAGATGCACCTCGTTTACAATGGAATAGACAATTATATCAGCGGCAGAGAACACCTGTCTGGTAGAAACATTCGCAATATATTGTATGTTGGTCGGTTGGATGAGATTAAGGGACTAAAATACTTGATAAGTGCTTATGGGAAGATTGTTGATAAACACCAGGATACACACCTTGTGATTGTCGGTGACGGAGATTTCCAACAATATATGGAACAATGCAGAATGCTTCAAGGGCATGTATCTTTCCTTGGCAAAATGCAAAGTTGCGATGTGGACAAGGTGTACAAATCCGCATATATAGGCGTAATGCCTTCATTCCATGAGCAATGCAGTTACACAGCCATTGAGATGATGCGCCACGGCATTCCAATCATTGGTACAGACTCCACAGGCTTGGCGGAAATGCTTGATGCGACTCCTGAACTGCGGGTACATATTGATGAGGACGATTTTAACGAAGATGTTTTTGTGTCACAGATAGCATCAAGGATGGATTTGCTGTTGTCAGACGATGCGGCTTATCGTCTTGCGTCGGACGCTGTCCTTAAGGAATATGAGGAAAGATACACGTTGGAAGCTATGACACTGGGGGTGCAGGATGCAGTGAGGGTATTGCAGGCAAATCCTTTGTCCATCGTCTCGCCAGACTATTTGCCACACATAGACAATCGGATGGTTGACTTAATTAATGGGCACCCAGACATAGATATCGATTTCTTTGGCATGGCAGGTATTGGAATCTATCTTTGGTGGCGTGTGTTGCAGTTGGAGAAGGATGCCTCAGCCAATGCAAATCAACTTGCCATGATAAAGGAACATCTTGTCTATTATATTGATTGGGTGGAAGAGATTATAGACGACGCACCTTTAGGGGCAGAGTTATATGAAATGCTTATCAGCATGAGCGAGCACGCATTTTACCGAACAATGGTAGAAAACATTCTGAGAAACGGCAAAGCGACCTGCGATAACACAACTTTCCCGTCAGAAGACGAGATATTACATAATACATTGAAAATATGTACATGCAAGATATGAATACACATCCCCGAATAGGCAAATGCCTTACTTTCGGCATTCCCGTACGCATTGACAGCAAGGAGAGAAAGGAAAACTTGCTGGCGGTAATCGGGTATCTTGCCGCCATACAATGCCATATCATTGTGTTAGAGGCCGATGCGCTGCCACATGTCAGCGAAACTGGCTGTATGAACAATGTAGAATACCGATTTATAGAAGATACAAATACAATCTTTCATAGAACGCATTACATCAATGACATTCTCCACATGGCACAAACGGAGATTGTCGCCATTTGGGACACAGATGTCCTTGTGGACTATAGCCAGATATTTGAGGCCTTGCTGCTGATACAGCAGGGGGCAACTATCTCATATCCATACGACGGACGCTTTGTCATGTTATCGGAGCAACTTTCCGAACAAACACGCCGCAAATTGGACTTTGAATACCTCCGTAACCTAAGAATGAAATCCTTTCTCGGGCGCAAACTATGCGGCGGGGCTTATATTGTCCATAAACAGCGGTATTTGCTGTGTGGCGGTGAGAATGAGCGTTTCACAGGATGGGGACCGGAGGATGCAGAACGTCTGCACCGGGTGATTATTCTCGGTCATAAGGCCTGTCATATATCCGACGGCGAGTTATTCCATCTGTACCATCCACGTGGAAAAAACTCAAATTATCAGTCAAAAGAAGATGCCAGACGCATGAGAGAGGAGTTTATAAATATTTGTAGTATGTCACCAGATGAGCTAAAATCATATATCTCAAAATGAAAACTATTCTTGAACATTTCTTAGATGCCTTAGAGACAGACTATACAAGACATTTTGCCAATGCCCTATACCAAGAGCATCCGCACAAGTATAATATGTATGGACTGAAAAGAATGCTGGATGTTTATGGAATAAAATCACTGGGTATAAATGTAAACTCAAAAGATTTGGAAGAGCTGACTTATCCATGCATTTTACATATTCATGGTGATTTTGTAATAGGTTTGAAGTGTGATGGCGATACTGTGACTTACCTGCACCATGGCAAGAAGACAACCGGGACTATTGACGAAGTCAGGCGGATGTGGACAGGCAACGCTCTTGTTGTGGAAGAGACCACGGAGGCTGCAGAGCCTGATTATAAGGAGCATCAGCGTGACGGGCTTATCTCAATGGCGAAAACATACAGCATACCAATAATGCTGATATTGGCAGCCGCTGTAGGAATTGCAAACAACATAAGCGCTGTTGGTATCTTTGGTATCATACGCATAGCACTTAATCTGGCAGGTGTTCTTGTCTGTACAATGCTTATGGAGAAACAGCTGTTCGGCGAGAGCAGTTATGGTGACAGGGTGTGCAGTATGTTCCACCATGCCGACTGCAACAGCGTGCTTGACGGACCGATGGCAAAAGTCTTCGGTATCAGCTGGAGCGAGATAGGTTTTGGATATTTTGTGGCGAATATTCTGCTTCTGTCACTATATCCGGAATCTTCAGGTTTTGTCGCAGCGGCAAATTGGCTGGCCATGATTTATGGAGTGTGGAGCATCTACTATCAGTGGCGTGTCGCCAGAAGTTGGTGCGTGCTGTGCATAATAGTACAGGTAATTATTTGGGCAATGGGCACGGCGGCATTTATCTCATGCCTGGCGGTATCTTGTTTTCCCGGCTTTACAAGTAGTCTGCTCTCCTGCATTGTCTTTGCTGCCAGCATCATGGGCGTGCATCTGTTTGCTGTAGCCAATGTGACAGAAAAAGAGCGTGCGCATGCCATACAGCAGTACCGTGCATTGAAAGCCGACGGCGATGTTGCCAAAGCGCTCTTTGAGAAAAGTGAGTATTACGAGACCTCCCTCAGTGATTCTTCTATAATCTTCGGCAATCCGAATGCCAAAATACGCATTACGATACTTAGTAATCCCCACTGCAACCCTTGTGCGAGGATGCACGAGCGTGTGGAAAAATTGTTGGTCATGGAAGAGAACGGTATTTGTGTGCAATATATATTTTCATCATTTAATGATGAACTGGGGGACAGCAGCCGATATCTTATATTCTGCTATCTTAATAATTCAAAAGACAAGGCACTGTATAAGTTTGCGCAATGGTACGCCAAAGATAAATTCAACTATAAAACGGTTATCGCAAGAGAAGAGGAGCTGATCCATACAGAAATGATAGAGGAGGAAATGGAAAAACATAGGATGTGGCGTGAGAGGACCTCTCTAACAGCAACTCCCACTATCTTGGTAAACGGTTATAAATTGCCAGACGAATATGAGTTAGAAGATGTGGCAATGATAGTGGATAAAGATATAACAGAGAAAAATATCATGCAAGATATCAATGGTCGAAGCACTACGCCATTGGGAGCAGATTCGCGAACTGCAGAAGAGACAGTGTAATTGTAAAACCAATTAAAAAGTATTATGAAGAAGCTCAAAAGATTCGTTTTGAATACTTCACAATGCCTTTCATGCGAGGAAATGGCCTCAATAGAAGGTATGGATGTCTATGCTGTTGATGTATGTACTTCATCAGGGCAGACATGTGTGTATAATGTATCATACGATGGTTCTCATTCTACAGTTACAACTGGTGTATGTACCCTACGTACAAAAACTGAAAATGGGATTGTAACAACGTATTTTACATGTGATTAAAATCGTTGCTGTCTTGACATGTGTCAAGACAGCAACTTCTAAATTATTACTTTAAAGCAGGCTATTCCACTTGTCTGATTTTACATTAAAAGAAATTATATATCATGCAATGAAAATGAAATTTTATCTCTTGTTATCTCTATTATTCTGTACAGTGAAATTATCATTCGCCCAGACCGTAACTCTTTCGGGCAATGTGGAAGATGAATTTCTTGGCACTGCATTGGAGGATGTAGTCCTGTCACTTCATGAATGTGACAGTACGATGATTCAAGATTCGCTACATTGTATTTCCTACAAAAACAGGAACGGCAAACTTATGGCATATCAATATCAAGCTACATTTACGCCACAGGGAAATAGAATCTACATCATCCATGCCTCTAAGGAAGGTTATGGCGAGAAGTGGTTACCCTTTACAGTAACAGACATGGAAAAGGATTTGAACCTTCCCGTAATCAAGATGCGGCGTAAGATGGAAAAAACACTGGAGGAGGTTGTCGTAAAGGCAACCAGGGTGAAAATGTTTTACCGGGGCGACACCATTGTCTATGACGCCACTGCCTTCAAGTTGCCGCAGGGGTCCATGCTTGATGCACTGATACGCCAGATGCCGGGCGTGAAGATGAATGAGACGGGAGAAATATTCGTGAACGGCAGAAAGGTGGATGAGCTGATGCTTGGCTCTCGCTCGTTCTTTAAGGCTAACCGCAAGGTATTGCTTGAAAATCTGCCTTATTACACAGTGAAAAACATCAAAGTATATGACCGGCAGAGCGACAAAAGCAAGGCGCTTGGCTATGAAGTGGACACCAAATCGTTCGTGATGGACGTGAATCTAAGACAGGAATACCAGCGCGGCTATATCGCCAACGTGGAGGGAGCCTTCGGAACAGAGAACAGATGGCTCGGCAGAGCTTTCCTTCTTGGCTTTACAGACCACTATCGCTTTACGCTTCTTGGGAATCTAAACAACGTAAACGAGTCACGTCATATCGGCGAATCCGGCAACTGGACTCCCGCTACGATGCCGAGAAATCTGCTCACGACCAGAAGTGCCGCAGGAGAGATGGACTACCACGGCAAAGAGGGTATAGTGAAGAACAACCTGTCCGTCTCTTACACTTCAACAACAGATGTCTGTGAATCGAGAAGCCGATACGAACAATTCCTACAAGGAGCTACTCCCACATCGCTGACAGAAAGTTTCAACAGTACTGGAAACCACCGATGGAACGCACACGATAAGTTCACGCTGATCAAACCGTTTTACTTCCATGTTGAGTCTGATTTTAGTTATTCCAAAACTCATAGCAGATTCAATTCAATGTTTGACCAGTGGACCGACACCTTGACGGCATCGCAGCACACCCGCGGTTTCGGTGAGGGAAAGGCATGGAGCGGATACATAGAGGCTTCGGGCGTATTCAACATAGGCAAGAAACAGAAGCATCTCGGCTTCTATATCAAAGCGGAACACGGGGAGAACGATTCCGAATCGGCCCAAAGATATAACACGGCACAATACGCAAACAATCAGCAGACGATTCGGCACAATGCGGATGACATCAGTAACCGCACAACATGGGGGTGTGCATCTGTGGATTTCAACACGAAGCTGTTCAAAGGCGTGGACATGACGTTGGTCGAGAGCCTGTACCTGACCCATACGGAAACCCACGACTATCTGTACCATCCCGATACGCTGACACTGGCTTCCCAAACAGACGCGTTGAGCGCCGTCACAGACTTTAATAATTCATATGACAGCAGAACGAACGCCACAGAGAACACGGTCAGCCTCTCGCTCTACGGCAAAGGGAAATACAAAATGGCTTTCTACACAACCGACTATAGGCGCTGGTCCGTGGACATCAGTGTCCCCATACGTCATGAATCGCTCGACTATCAGCGTGGCAGGCTCGATACGCTCGCCAGACAAAACACCCTGTTCGTCAACACATCAGCATCTTTCAGAAATATATCAGAAGACGGCAAACGCGATTTTAGGGCGCATGCCGATTTCAAACAGAGAGGTGCCTTCCTCTCCGACCGAATCACCTACCGCGACGACAGCCAGCCGCTCATAGTAAAGTTAGGAAATCCTGACCTTAAAAGCTTCATCACCTCCAGCCTTGGCATGGACTTGTATGACAAGAAAGGCAGGAACCAGCAGCAATGGCATGTGGGAACATCAGCAGACATCTATCACCGGCAGACAGCCCAGTCGGTAAGCTATAACACAGAAACCGGTGTCTATACTTACCAGCCCGTGAACGTGAAAGGGGCATACAGGCTGAATGCAAAGTTCGACATATCCCGCACCATAGACAAGAACCGTTATTGGACGTGGCAGACCAACGCCGATGCCACACTAAACCACAATGTTGACTATGCCATGCTCACGGGCATGACAACGAGTGAGAAAAACATCGTCAACACCCTGATTCTGCACGACGGCGCATACATACAATATAATAAAGGTGTACTTAATGTCCGTGCCACGGGCGACATACGTTGGCGGCACAGCGAGGGAAAAATGTATGACTTTGAGACGCTGAACGCCACAGACTTCCAGTATGGACTCTCCGCCCGCTACACTATCCCCGTACTGAATACGACCATCTCCGCCGACGGGAATATGTACTCACGCAGGGGATATGGCAGCAGCGAGCTGAACACTGACGACTTCATTCTGAACGCCTCCATCAGCCAGCCGTTTTTCAAGGGCAAACTCACCGCCCGCATCGAAGCCTTCGACATCCTGCACCAGCTTTCGTCAACACAATACGAAGTAAACGCCCAAGGACGCACCGAAACGTGGTATCGCTCACTGCCACACTACGTCATGGCGCATCTGGTGTATCATTTCAACAAGACCCCTAAGAGAAAGTAAAAAAGACATGAATCACTTAAAACGTTTCCCGCATTACAGACAGCACAACACTTCAGATTGCGGTCCGACCTCTCTACGCATGGTAGCCAAGTTCTATGGAAAGAACTATTCGGCAGAGATGCTACGGAAGCATTGCCACATCTCTCGCCGTGGCGTCAACATGCTTGGCATAAGTGAGGGGGCACAACATATCGGCTTTGACACTATAGGGGTGAAGATGAGTTTTGAGGAGTTGGTCGATAAAAGTGTTTTTCCCTGTATCCTGCACTGGAACCAAAACCATTTCGTGGTGTGCTATGGCATAGAAAAAAACAAGCGTGGAGGGTACAGGATACATATATCGGACCCGGCATCGCAACGCCTTACTTATACAAAAGAAGAGTTTGAACAATGCTGGATAGGTCCAAAAGCTGATAAGGACAGCTGCGGTGTGGCACTGATGCTCGAGCCGGGTGATGATTTTGGCAATGTGGAGGATGAGTACAAGAGGAACAGCCGCAGTATGCTATCGTTTGCCCGCTATTTTACTCCCTACCGCAGCATGATTGGCCAATTGGTGCTGGCCATGCTTGTGGGCAGCATGATACAGATGGTGCTGCCGTTCCTTTCCCAGGCAATGGTAGACCAGGGAATCAACGGACGAAACTTGAATGTCATCACATTGATACTCTTGGCGCAATTGGGATTCTTCGTTGCCACATTGAGCATAGACTATATCCGCTCGTGGATAATGCTGCACATGAACTCACGCATAGACATACAGCTTATAGCCGACTTCCTGATAAAGCTTACCGCCATGCCGCTGCAGTTCTTCGACTCGCGCATGACGGGTGACATACTGCAGCGCATAGGCGACCACGGGCGCATCAAGAATTTTCTGCTGTCGAACAGCATGCGCATCGTGTTCTCGCTCATCAACTTTGCGGTTTTCCTTGCCATCCTTGCATATTACAATGTTATGGTGCTGACGATATTTGTTATAGGCAATACACTGTATGTTATTTGGATTTCCTTCTTTATGCGCTACAGGAGGGAGCTGGACATCAAGCGTTTTCACCAGTCGGCACAGGAGCAGAGCAAGATGATACAGCTGGTGCAGGGAATGCAGGACATAAAGCTGAACAACTGCGAGAGGCAGAAACGATGGGAATGGGAGCGCATACAGGTAAAGCTGTTCAAGATAGGATTGAAAGGTCTGCGTATAGGCCAGATACAGCAGTCTGGCTCGGTGTTTTTCACACAGACGACTCACATTCTTATCTACTACATAGCCGCAAAATCGGTTGTGGAGGGTTCGATGACTCTTGGAATGATGATGTCGCTCACATACATCATCGGGCAGGTGTCTGCACCAATAGGTGAGTTTATAGGTTTTGCCCTGTCGTTTCAAGATGCGAAGATAAGCCTCGAGCGTCTGAACGAGATACACTCGCAGGACGATGAGGAGACTGGCATCGGCAAGAAACTTGCCGAACTGCCCACAGAACATGACATTGAGATAAAAGACTTGTCTTTCAGCTATAACGGCTCAGAGAATGAGCTGGCATTGAAAAATGTGTCGCTCTCTATTCCATCCCACAAAGTTACGGCAATAGTTGGCGAGAGCGGATGCGGAAAGACTACGCTCATAAAACTGCTCCAGGGTTTCTATGAGCCTACGCATGGCAGCATAAAAGTTGGAGGTGTAAGCCTTTCTGAGATAAATCCGCATGTCTGGAGAGCCGCCACTGGCTCCGTGATGCAGGACAGCTTCATTTTCTCTGATACCATAGCAAACAACATTGCCGTCAATTCGGATGAGGCTGACAAGGAGCAGATGATGAATGCCGCACACATGGCCCGCATTGATGATTTCGTGAAGTCGTTGCCGTTGGGCTATGACACTATCATAGGCATGGAGGGCAAGGGTGTCAGCCAGGGACAGCGGCAACGTATACTCATAGCCAGAGCCATTTACAAAGATCCTGAATATATTTTCCTTGACGAGGCGACAAACTCGCTTGATGCCACAAACGAGGCTAAGATTATGGACAATTTGCGACAGTTCTACAAGGGACGCACTGTGGTGGTAAGCGCCCACCGTTTGAGTACCGTTTGCGATGCAGACCAGATTATAGTGATGGATGGCGGCAAGATTGTGGAGCAAGGCAACCATGAGACTCTTGTGAAAAAGCATGGCAGATATTATGAGCTTGTCAAGCACCAGATTAGCATGATTGAATAATTGACAAATATGGAAAAGAACAATATACGCAGCCATTGTCCTGAGGTAGAGAACCTGATGGGCGGGAAGATGCCGTTGGTGACAAGGTGTGGTATCACTCTTGTTACACTTATCATTATTGTTATTGTTGTATTTTCTCTTCTGTCGGAAGGAGCCTCACAACGGTTGATGAAAGAAATGATAGAGCATACGGTAAACCAGATAACAAATAAAATATAGACCAGAAAGATTATGAAAGCAAGAAACTGTGTAATATCTGCCGTGGGCAAAAATAGCCTACACAAAATGTGGACAGATGGTGAGAGAGACTTTGACCTTCACCTAATTGTGTATGATGACTCAATGGAACTGTTTCGCAACGATGCGGAATACGTCTGTCACATTAAAGGGTTTAAACTGAAGGTAATATACAAGTATCTTGAGGCAAATCCGCAGTTTAAGGACATGTACGACTACTATTTCTTCCCGGATGATGACATACGGATGGACGCGGCAACGATAAACGCCCTGTTTGATGCCATGCGTCGCTATGATCTGAAGATTGCTCAGCCGTCACTGAGGATGTCGTATTACACATGGCAGCACACGCTGTATGACAGATACAGCAAGTTGCGCTATACGAACTTCGTGGAAATGATGGCGCCTTGTTTTTCCCGTGAGGCTTTACAAAAGGTGCTGTTCACGTTTAACGAGAACGAGACGGGATGGGGCACTGAGACCCATTGGCCTCTGTTAATAGAGGCGACTCAGCGGGACATGGCTATCATCGATGAGGTGAGCGTAGTCCACACACGCCCGATACAGTCGGGACAGGAGATACACAACAGGGAGCTTGCCGCCTATCTGCATAAGTTCGGGCTGACGACACGGGTAGAGTTCTATGATGTGATACCTTCGCGGGATGAGGGCATGTATTGCTGTGACAGGCCTACATTCACGTCCATCCGCTCAATGCTCATGCACTGGATTGGCCGTGAGGGAATCTCATCCATGCACATTGGAGAGGACGGATATTTCGGCTATGTCCACTTTTTGTTCCTGCTTGCAGGCATCACCCAGTCACAGAAGTATGCGGATGTCGCCTTGGAGCTGCTCGAAAAAATACAAGAGGGATTGGGGGCGGTTAAGGATGACATGTCTTTCCTGCACGGCATAACGGGATGCTGCTGGCTGATAGAGCATCTTGCGGAGGAGAGGCTGCTGAATGAGAATCCTCAGGAGCTGTTGGAGGATGTTGACGCGCATATACGTCAGTATGTGAAGAAACATGACGGCAATTTAACCATGGAGGAGCTGACAGGCGTGGGAAAGTATTATCTCGCAAAATTCCGCAACAGACCGGATGAAGGCAATAGGGACGCATTGCGGAATGTGGTGCATGCGATTGATATAAATATGGAAGAGCCACAGTGTCATCATAACATGAGGGTATCGCTTGATGCGTTGGAGGTTATGGACGGGTGTGGAGTGGATATTTCCAGGCTTGCCTGTGCGTTGGAGCGGAGGATAAACCAGATGGGGATGTCACAGCTGGAACAGGTGTATTGCCTGTTCAGACTTTATGCTGCAACAGGTGACGGGCATCTGCATGTGCGTGTGAGGGAGGAAATGAAGAACCTTGCCCCGCAGTTGGTGAGCCTTGCCGATGCCCTGATGCTGGCGGAGATACTATATTATAAACATGACTATAATCATAAAGCGAGATAACTATGCCAACTAAAACAGCTATAATGTTCGTAACTCATATATATAATGAGGAGATAGAGCGTCAAATAAAAAAATGCGAATGGAAGCCGAAGGACTTGCATCGGTGTATGTCGTGTACCAGGCTGACAAGGTGAAACTGGATTTGCCAAAGGACGTAAGACAGCATGCGTTTACGATAGGTGCGCTTAACAAACTTGGCTATAGGCCATGGGGATGCACGATAATGGACGGCAACTTCCACTTTGTACTATTGGATTTCTACAGACATCATCCAGAATACGATTATTACTGGCTTATTGAATATGACGTGCGTTTCAGCGGTAACTGGAAAACCTTTTTTTCGTTTTTCCATAATAAGAACGAGGATTTCTGGGCTGCACATTTAGAAACTCAAGAAGACCATCCTGCCTGGGGGCGCTGGCATGAGATTGAACTGAAGAACATTCCATTGAATGACTCCACGCTCCTCAAATCATTTAACCCAATCTGCCGTTTCTCTAACAGGGCATTCGCATTGCTTCATTCACGTTGTCTGTTGGGTGACAGGGGGCACAACGAATTGTTGATGCCTACGCTGTTCAAATACTTCAAGCTGAAGATTGCCGACTTCGGCGGTACAGGACGTTATACTTACAAGGAGCACCCCAACTTGTTCTACATATATGACGAGGCGGACACGGAGGCGGACAAATGTACCCACCGCTACTATCCAAGGCATAACGTCTCAACTATGAAATACCCGAACAAGATCTATCATCCGATAAAGTAAGACGATATGGAACAGACATCAACCATCTGCTTACTATTGCTTGCCCACAAGATGGACAGCAATTTGTTGTGTTATCTGGAATTACTGAGCGATTCGTCACAAGGTGTTGTGGACATACATTTAATATATGATTACGCAAATGGGAAGCCCAATATACAATGTGACGACATACCCATACATTTTTTCAGTTCATCCAAATTGCCAAATTTCTTTCATCAGGGTGATAAACTGTTGGCAAGCCCTCTTCTGGCATTGGCGGATTTTGCCAAAAGCCACCACTATGACCGCTACATGCTCATGGAGTACGATATTGTGCTCAACGGTAGCTGGCGCAGATTCCTTCAAACGATAGAAAAAGAGCGTGACATCGATTACATTCACATCGCCACGGATGTGCTTGGCGGACCTCAGGCACACTGGCCTGTCAAGTTCATCAAGAACAGCCCGTTCAAGAAACTGTATTTCTCCTGGTGCCAATTGTTTTTGGTCAGCCACCGGTATCTGACGGATTTAATTGTGTTCATGCAGCAAAATGACACATTCTATTATGAGTTTTTGCTCCCAACTATGGCATACAATGGAGATTACACGGTTAAGCAGTTTGAGAATTTCGGTTACCGCTTTGATGTGTCCTGGGGACCCGCAGAAGAATATGAGGCACGCTATAAATACGGACGAAAGGCAAATACCTTTTATCATCCGATAAAAAACACATCCTTAATTTCGTTCTATAATTGATGAATATGAGTGTTTATGGTAAAACACACAAACTCATGCGGAAACTATGATATAAAACAATCAGTTAGCAGAATTATAGTAAAAAATAATTGAAATGCGAATAATTCATAAAAAGTCGTATCTGAAATGCGAATGATTCAAAAAAAAATGTATCTTTGCCTATGGAAATGAGATTGACAACATCAGAGCGGGAGGAATTCCGACAAGCTATCAGACGCTCCCTCGATAATATCGCACTTTTCGGAGATGAGTTGAAGTCACTTCTGATTCTCAAATTCCGATTGGCTAACTCGCAAACCATTTCTTTTTTGACTATATATAACTCACTAAAACCTCAGAGCTTATGCACCGAATCGTTTCTATTCTACTGTTTTTATCTGTCTCAGGTATCACTATGGGACAGACAACGTATATGTTGTATGGCTATGTGGCAGACATAATTACCCGTGCGCCTATTGACAGTGCATGGGTAGTAAGGATGGACACGGCTCAAAATGTCATCGACTCTGTGCAGAGCGTCAGAAAGGATATGAACGGAAAAGATGGCGGATTTATGTTTAGCGGGAGATTTCCAAGGGGCACCCAGTTTATTCTGAAGGTCTCACATCCCGATTACCATACGCTGACCGTTCCTATAAAAATGAGAAGCAAAGAGCCGCTGCCTGTCATATATCTTAAGCCGGCACCGCCCAAGCCCACATGGGAGAAGAATTTGGACGAGGTGACGGTTACTGCAACGCGGTTGAAGTTCTTTTATAAAGGGGACACCCTTGTCTATGACGCGTCGGCATTCAAACTGCCGGAGGGCTCCATGCTGGATGACCTGATACGCCAGTTGCCGGGAGCGGAGCTGCGGGAGAATGGCGAGATACTGGTGAACGGGCGAAAGATAGACCAGCTTCTGCTGCAGGGCAAGCACATGTTCGACGACAACAGAGAGCTTATCTTGGCAAACCTCCCATACCTCACAGTGAAGAACCTTAAGGTTTTTGAGAGAGAGGGGAGTAAAGCCGATCCCTTAAAAAGGGAGTATGTGATGGATGTCAACCTGAAAAAGGAATTTCTCAACAGTGTAATAGCAAATGCAGAGGCCGGTGCGGGAACAGACGGGCGTTACATGGCGCGCGCATTTATTTTAGGAATGGCGGAACGCTCAATGGCGAATGCCTACATCAACGCCAACAACCTCAACGACAGGGCTAAGCCGGGCGAGCGGGGGAACTGGAGTCCGCAGAGCGCAGGCGACGGAATACCCAAGAACACACTCGCCGGTGTCAGATATGAGACCAAGAATAAAGATAACAGCTTCAGGGCATGGGGCTCTGCAGATTTCTCATACAGCAGCAATGACATAGAGACGGCCTCTCTGCGTGAGAACTATCTGGCGGGTGGCAACACTTTCCAAAAATCATTCAAGACAGAGCACAACCGCGACATATCGTTTTCAACAAGACATAACCTAAGTTTCAGCGGAATATCTGACTTCATAACCGAATTTGATCTCAATCCGGCGTTTAGGTACAGCAAGTTCGAGCGCAACTCGCAATACACCTCCGCCCTGTTCAACGAGAATGTCACCTCCGCCCTTGGCAAGGAATGGGTCGACAGCATCTTGTCGCCCCAGCCGGGAAGCCTTATTTTCTCTAAAAGCATCAACCGCAACATAACCGAGAGGCAGCGCAGCGGCCACTCGCTATATGCGACTCTTGACTTCAATCCAAGCTTCGGCGTATTGGACAAAATCCGGACACACACATTTTTCAATTACAGCTACAGCAACTCGGCGGGCAAGGAATTCGAGCACTACAACCTTGATTTCCCGTCACAAGACAACTCAAGTCCTATATACAGGAACAATTATATGGACCGGGGTGATGAGTCTCACAATCTGACGGGGGAAATCCGCAGCTCAATACGGCCTGAAAATACAGGATACGGTTTTGATATTATGCCCTATTACAAATATTCTGTGACATGGCGCAAAAGCCACGACAAGAGGTATCTGCTGCACCAGCTCACAGACTGGGAGGAAGACCCGGAGCTTGGCATGCTTCCGTCTGTGGCGGAGCTGCTCACCGTGCTTGACAACGCCAACAGCTCATGGCAAAAGGGGCTCAACCAGAAACATATTGTCGGGGCTTACGTTTACCTCTCAGACTATAAGAATAAAAAATTCAGTCTTTATCTCAACCTTCCCGTCAATGGCTACGTCAACCGTCGTGACTACAACCGCAAGTCATTCTATACACGTGTTGACCGCCACTGGTGGTTCTTTGAGCCTGAGGTAAACCTGAAATTCAAGGAGCACCGCCGCAACTATGAGCTGAGATACGACGGCAGCGCGTCTGTCCACTCGCTTGTTAATATGATTCCATTGAGCGACACTACCAACCCTCTGTATATCTTTACAGGAAATAAAGACCTGTCGCCAAGTTACCGCCACAAGGTCTCACTAAACCTGCGCAGCGACCTTACCGGGCAACGCTCGTACAACGTCAGCACCTCCTATACACTTTCTAAAAACAGCCTGGCTATGGGATATGTCTACGACCGCACAACTGGCATAAAGAACGTGACACCGCAAAATGTGGACGGCAACTGGAGCGCAAAAATAAGCGGAGGCTACAACTGTCCGCTCGACAAGGCTCACCGCCTGACGCTTGGCACATCGGCGTCAGCATCGTATTACAACAACGTTGACATGATAGGCGTGGCGGCCACAGACGGCACAAAGACTGTTGCCACAAAGAGCACAGTAGGCAACGCATACGCCAACGGCATGCTGAGACTGGACTACAGACTTTTAGACAAACATACTTTCGGAATAAAGGGAAATCTGCACTACACACATTCCGACAGCAAACGTGAGGATTTTATCCCTGTCAACGCCTACGATTTCGATTACAGCCTGATAGCCAATTTCGAGCTTCCTCTCAACTTCCGCCTGTCAACAGACATCACAATGTACAGCCGGCGCGGATATAATGATGACGGAATGAACACAAACAACTTAGTATGGAACGCACGTCTCACTAAACGGTTTTTCAAGGGCAGACTTCTCCTCATGGCTGACGGCTTTGACATATTGGGCAATCTGAGCAACATACGCCGCCAGATAAATCCGCAAGGCAGAACAGAGACATATTACAACGTGATATCAAGCTATGCAATGCTGCACGTTCAGTACAATTTCAGCAAGTTCAAGAAATAACAGATTCTGTTATCTGTATGAATATTACTAAAATTGAGTGTTGGTTAAATTGTTCCGATTACTAAAATAAACAGCAAGGGTATGAAAACAGCAGTATTGTTTGTGGCTCATTTTCTAAATGAAGACACACTTGCCAGATATCTCCGCTTACGGCAAGAG
>CABSIA010000044.1 GCA_902477645.1 uncultured Prevotella sp.
ACATGATGTTCGCAGAGCTTGTTGAAATGGAAACAGCTATCGATCCCGCAGACGGCTTCGAGCTTATGAAGCAGACATTCTCTTGCCCTGTTTACGTAGTTCTCTATGTAATCTGGCTTGTTGCCATCTGGTTCCACCTCTCTCATGGTTTCTGGAGTGCTATGCAGACCCTTGGCTGGAACGGCAAGACATGGTTCTGCCGCTGGAAAGCCATCGGCATTGCCTATGTGACAGTTCTCATAGCATGCTTCCTCGTAGTAGTGCTTGCGTTCTTCTTCGGCTTGGCACCAAGCCTCTGCACATGCTGCTGCGCCGCATAACCGTTATTCTTCTATTGAACATAAATATATAAAATATTATGGCTAAGACATTAAATTCCAGAATACCAGAAGGCCCTGTTGCCGAGAAATGGTCTAACTATAAAGCTCATCAGCGCCTGGTTAACCCAAAGAACAAGCTCAAACTTGACGTAATTGTTGTTGGTACAGGTCTGGCTGGTGCCAGTGCCGCAGCATCTCTTGGCGAGATGGGTTTCAACGTGTTGAACTTCTGCATACAGGACTCTCCACGCCGCGCACACTCTATTGCCGCTCAGGGTGGTATCAACGCCGCTAAGAACTATCAGAACGACGGCGACTCTGTATACCGTCTGTTCTACGATACTGTAAAGGGTGGCGACTACCGTGCCCGTGAGGCCAACGTTTACCGTTTGGCAGAGGTCTCAAACAACATCATCGACCAGTGTGTTGCACAGGGCGTTCCTTTTGCCCGTGAGTACGGCGGTATGCTTGCCAACCGCTCATTCGGCGGCGCACAGGTGTCACGTACATTCTATGCTAAGGGACAGACCGGCCAGCAGCTTCTGCTTGGCGCATACTCTTCACTGAGCGCACAGGTTCATGCTGGTAAGGTTAAACTTTACACACGCTACGAGATGGAGGACGTTGTTATTGTTGACGGACATGCGCGTGGTATCATCGCCAAGAACCTCGTGACAGGCGAGCTCGAGCGCTTCTCGGCAAATGCCGTTGTAATTGCCACTGGCGGTTACGGAAACACATACTTCCTCTCTACAAACGCTATGGGCTGCAACTGTACAGCTGCCGTTCAGTGCTATCGCAAGGGCGCATATTTCGCAAATCCATCATACGTGCAGATTCACCCGACATGTATTCCTGTACATGGCGACAAGCAGTCTAAGCTTACACTTATGTCTGAGTCTCTGCGTAACGACGGACGTATCTGGGTACCAAAGAAAATTGAGGACGCCAAGCGTCTGCAGGCTGGCGAGATTAAAGGCTCTGACATTCCAGAGGAAGACCGCGACTACTACTTGGAGCGCCGTTATCCTGCATTCGGCAACCTTGTTCCCCGTGACGTTGCGTCACGTGCCGCTAAGGAGCGTTGTGACAAGGGCTTCGGCGTAAACAACACAGGTCTTGCCGTATTCCTTGACTTCTCTGAGTCTATCAACCGTCTTGGCATCGACGTTATTCTCCAGCGTTATGGCAACCTCTTCGATATGTACGAGGAAATCACCGACGTTAACCCAGGCGAGTTTGCAAAGGAAATCAATGGTGTGAAGTATTACAACCCTATGATGATATTCCCCGCAATCCACTACACAATGGGTGGTATCTGGGTAGACTACGAGCTGATGACCACAATTCCAGGTCTGTTCGCTATCGGCGAGTGCAACTTCTCTGACCACGGTGCCAACCGTCTTGGCGCATCTGCCCTTATGCAGGGTTTGGCTGACGGATATTTCGTATTGCCATACACCATCCAGAACTACCTTGCAGACCAGAGCCTGTGGCCACGCCTTTCTGTTGACCTCCCGGAGTTTGACGAGGCTGAGAAGAGCGTACAGGCAGAAATCGACCGCCTTTTGGATATTCAGGGCAGCCGCTCTGTTGACTCTATCCACAAAGAGCTCGGACACATCATGTGGGAGCACGTTGGTATGGGCCGTACAAAGGCTGGTCTTGAGGAAGGTCTCAAGATGCTTAAGAACCTCCGTGAGGAGTTCAACAAGAACCTCTTCATCCCAGGGGACAAGGAGGGACTTAACGTTGAGCTTGACAAGGCTATCCACCTCCGCGACTTCATCCTTATGGGTGAGCTTATCGCATACGATGCACTGCACCGTGAGGAGAGCTGTGGCGGCCACTTCCGTGAGGAGCACCAGACTGAGGAAGGCGAGGCTAAGCGCGACGACACCAACTTCTTCTATGTAGGTTGCTGGGAGTATCAGGGCGACGACACCAAGGCTCCTGAACTTATCAAGGAACCTCTTGAGTATGAGGCTATTAAGGTACAAACGAGAAATTATAAAAATTAGTTGACAAGATGACGAGTTGACAAGTAGACAAGTTGTTAGCTCTATAAACAAGGAAACAAATAGACAAGCGACTCGTCAACTTGTCAACTCGTTTACTCGTCAACTTGCAAATAATAATCAAAGTGAACAACTGACGAAAACATGTATTGAACAATGAAAGGGCATAGGGATTTGTTAGTTTGGCAAAAAAGCATGAGGCATGTAGCTGAGGTATATGAGATTACCAAGGCTTATCCAAAAGAAGAAATTTTTGGAATTGTGTCACAGATGCGCCGTGCGGCAGTCTCTATTCCTTCCAATATAGCAGAAGGCTATGGCTGGTCATACGATAAGGAAACTTATAAGTTCCTGAGCAATGCTCTTGGCTCTGCGTCAGAACTTGAGACCCAATGGATTCTATCTAAGGATTTAGGGTTTATAGACGAGATGGCTGCGGATGCAATGACAGAGAAAGTAGCGGAGATAATACGAATGCTCTCTTCTCTCATAAAGACATTAAGCATGTCTCAAAAGGAGCAACGATAAGGCTGATGCTGTAAGTCAAACAACTTGTCAACTCGTCAACTTGTTTACTTGTTAACTTAAAAAAAACAATGGCAAGAAATATTTCTTTCACAATAAAGTATTGGAAGCAGAGTGGCCCAAATGCAGAGGGTCATTTTGACACACGTGAGATGAAGAATATTCCCGATGACACCTCTTTCCTTGAGATGCTTGACATTCTCAACGAGGAACTCATCGAGGAGGGTGAAGAACCTTTCGTTTTCGACCACGACTGTCGTGAGGGTATCTGTGGTATGTGCTCTCTCTACATCAATGGCACACCACACGGAAAGACAGAGCGCGGAGCTACAACATGCCAGCTCTATATGCGCCGCTTCAACGATGGTGATGTCATTACTGTAGAGCCTTGGCGCTCAGCAGGTTTCCCTGTAATTAAGGACTGTATGGTAGACCGCTCTGCATTCGACAAGATTATTCAGGCAGGCGGATATACCAGCATCCGCACAGGTCAGGCTCAGGATGCCAACGCTATCCTTATTCCCAAGGAGAATGCAGACGAGGCTATGGACTGCGCTACATGTATCGGCTGCGGCGCTTGCGTTGCAGCTTGTAAGAATGGCTCTGCCATGCTTTTCGTAAGCTCTAAGGTAAGCCAGCTGGCACTGTTGCCACAAGGCCGTCCTGAGGCTGCAAAACGCGCCAAGGCTATGATTGCCAAGATGGATGAGCTTGGTTTCGGTAACTGTACAAACACACGTGCATGCGAGGCTGTTTGTCCTAAGAGCGAGAGCATCGCCAACATTGCCCGCCTCAACCGCGAGTATCTTAAGGCAAAGCTTGCTGACTAATATCAGGGCATCATAAACCTAAATAAATCAAAGGGGGCAGTTTCTGCTGTCCCCTTTTTCTTTCTATTCATATCTTTTTCTTTTTATTTGTTGTCCTATGTTCAAAGTAAGAGTCATTTTCCAGATGGTCTTTATAGCTCTCTTTATGTTTTCTTGTTCTGAAGGTAAAGACAAATGGCGTATAGGAGTGTCGCAGTGCAGCGAGGATATATGGCGCGACAAGCTGAACCGTGAGCTGATCATCGGCGGATATGTTGATGAGAGGGTAGAGCTTGAGTTTCTTTCGGCTGACGACAACGACCAGAGGCAGATAGGCCAAATACGCCATTTCATCGAAGAAAAGGTGGATTTGCTCATTGTGGCTCCCAATTCTGCAGAGAGACTGTCGCATGTGATAGACAGTGCCTACGACTGTGGAATTCCTGTAATACTCTTTGACCGAAAGACCAACAGCGATAAATATATGGCATATATGGGTGCCGACAACTACGACATTGGGCATACTATGGGCAACCTCATAGCAACACAGATGAACGGTTCCGGCACGCTCGTAGAGATAACGGGGCTTAAAGGCTCGTCACCAGCCATAGAAAGACATCGCGGGTTCCTTGCTGCTGTCTCCCGATATCCGCAAATAAGGCTGATTTCATCGGAGCTGGGCGACTGGACAGAGGAAAGCGGGAGCAAGGCAATGGATGAGGTGCTGCGTGGCACTACTGATATTCAATGCGTGTTTGGCCATAACGACCGTCTGGCCTATGGTGCCCGCAAGGTGGCCATGGCTCATGGACTGAACGGCATCAGGTATTTCGGTGTCGATGCGCTGCCAACTCCCGGGGGTGGCATAGAGCTGGTACAGAAAGGTATTTTCGAGGCTACATATATATCCCACTCAGGGACTTGAGCTGATACAGCTGGCGCTGAGGATTATAAATGGCGAGAAATACTCCCGTGACAACATCCTGCATTCGGCTGTTGTGGACAAGTCGAATGCCGAATTGCTGCTCATGCAGTATCAGGAGCTTAGTCGTGTGAGTGACAATATTGATGTCCTCCATGGCAAGCTGGATGTTTATTTCGACAGGATAAACACCCAGCGGAATGTCATCATCGGCTTTGTGGTAGTATTGGTTATCATCATCGGGCTTATCGTGCAGGCGTATCGTCTGTATTTGGCTAAGGTCTTTGTTCATGAGGAGGTGGCAAGCGAGGTTGCCGCTCCTATCTCTACCGTTTCTGCCGAAAGTGGGGTCTCCGACTGCTTCCTCGACCGCTTCCGCACCATCCTCCAGCAGCATCTTCACGATGCCGACTTCAACGTGGAGCGCATAGGTGAGGAGATGGGCATGAGCCGTGTGCAGCTCTATCGCAAGATAAAGTCGCTCACGGGCACAACCCCCGTAGAGCTTCTCCGCAAGGCGCGCCTTGCCCGCGGCAAGCAGATGCTCGAAACCACCGACAAGTCGGTCTCCGAAATAGCCTACGACACCGGTTTCAGTGCCCCCTCATATTTCGCCAAATGCTTCAAGGACGAGTATGGAGTGAGTCCGGGCGAGATACGTGGCAACCATCCGTAGTTTGACTTTGTCTGTATCTTCATCTCCGACACACTGTCAAGCCTGTTATCGAGAGGCTACAACGTGACCCTTGACGACATCGGTACATTCTCCATGTCGCTGAAGTTTATTGATGAAAAGTCAACTGAGATACAAGAGGAAGACGACCGACTGCTCTACAGGCGAGTGGGAGTGAAGGACATTAACTTCAAGACCTCACCTGAAATGTTACACGAACTGAGGAGGGTGACCAAGTTTGAGCGATCCCAATATGCCCATCGACTACACAGGCCAGGCATCCCACAAGATATGGATAAGACGTAAGGGAGTTAATTATTGATAATCGTACACAGCATACACACACGTTCTTCAAAAGACTCACGGTTCAAGGCCTTGTTTTTGAAGGCAGAGCGATAGTTGTATATGGTGCGCGGGGTGTAGTAGAGTAGGGCGGCTATCTCCGAACTCTCCTTGACACCGAGGCGTATGAGTGCGAAGATGCGTAATTCGGTGGTGAGGGAGTGTGGATTTTTGGTTATGACTTGTTCATCCTCTTTCAGGAGGGCATTAAACTCAGTGACAAACGATGGATACAGATTAAGGAAAGCCTCGTCGAAACGCTTCATGAAGGTGTCGGCATCCTCATAGTTGAGTCTTGACGAGGACACATAACTCATAAGTTCGTTTATTTGGTTGGCCTTGATTTTCCTCTGCACCATGACTTGGAACTTCGCCATCTTGTCGATGTATTTGGCGCAAAGGTCAATGTATAGCTTGGCGAGACCCTCGCGTTTGCGGTTGGTGTCGAGCAGTAGTTCGTTTGCACGGTTCAGTCGCTCGTTAGTTTCCGTAAGCATGTTGTTGCTGACATGCAGTTCGTGACGTCTTTTCGACAGCAGTTTGTTTTGTCTGACGAAGAAATACAATAGCACGATCATTGAAACTACAAGCAGTGATATACCCCAAACGGCATACATTAGTGTTGAGTTTTGTGTTGTAAGCCTCTTGTGGTATGTTGACACAATAATTGGCAGTTTCTGTGAAATCTCCAGTATTCTAAGTCTGTTGTTGTATGATTTTGCGTCGTCCATGGCAGTGTTGATATACACCCTTGCCCTTTCGATATTCTCGTTGTCTTGCTTGAAGAGGTGCATGGCAAGGTCCTGTATGGCGAGGTTTTCCTTAGTGCAGCAGAGAATGTCGCAGATACTGGCTTTGATCAGGTATTCCTCGTACTTCTCCATATTTTCATGTGCGCTGTAGTTATTGGCAATTGCAAATGATGCCATGGCATATACTCTTGATGTCATGCCGTTTTTTTCCAGTGTTCTGAAATAATGCTTGAGAGCCTTATCGTCGTCTTTGTCAATATAAACATGGTATTCGCCCATATAATAGTCGTAGGCAGCGTTGTTTTTGTCGATGTTGGCTATGGCGGTTTTGAGATAAGCATTCGACCTCTCCCTGTATATCGGTGAATAGGTGTCGTCGTTGCAATAGTCAGCCCAGTAGGAATAAATAGTTGAATAGGCGATGTTGTAGTCGAATGTCATATTCTGTTCTCCAAGACTATCCTGTTCTATCGTATTCAGTGTGTTTATAGCTTCGCTGTATAGTCCTCCGATGGAAAGCAGTTTGGCCTTCATTATTGTGTTAGTCACAATATATCTACTGTTCTGTACTTTCTTTGCTAATGCAAGACCTTTTTCAACATATACTTTTGCTGAATCAAATTTGAAGACATAGTATTCTTCACTGAGTTCGCGGTATCTTTCCAAGAGCATTGCAGTGTTGTTTTCCTTTGCTGCCATTTGCTTAAGCATGGCAATTTTTTTGTTCTTCTCAGCCACTATGGTTTCGCTTGCTTCAATCACGCTATCGAGCTTTTGAAGCAATGCCGCGTTATTGGCAGAGGAAAGTATTGCACAAGAGAATATCATAATAACAACTGATACCGTCTTTTTAAAATCTATAGGTTGCATATCATCATATATATGTTTAGGGTTTCGAATTTGCAGCAAAAGTACGGAAAATTATCAATTGTAGCAAGAGAATAGCTACGGAATGTATATAAAAGATATTAATTACACGTGTATCTTGTATTTTTTACACTAATAGGTGAATGTACTTTGATGGATTTATGTTTGTTGGGTATTAAGCTGATAATCAGAGTAGTAATAGAAGAGGTGAAAAAATATAATGTACTTTATGAGTACTTATCGGAACAATTGAATGAAAAAGTCCATATCTTTGCAAAAAATCTGAATAACTTACTTTAATTAATACAAACATGATGAAACTATTAACGACAAAGAATGGAATGTATCGGTTTCTTATGATGTTATTCATGGTGTGTGTCTCTATGACAGCATCCGCCCAAAAGGCAAAGATAACCGGTACGGTGAAAGACCCGGGCGGGGAACCTCTGATAGGTGTCAGTGTGAGAGCCGACAAGACCGGTCAGGGAGTAGTGACAGACATTGATGGTAATTATTCCATCGAGGTGTCTTCTTCGGGCACGTTGATTTTTTCGTATGTGGGATTTGAGACCGCAAGCGAGAAGGTTAACGGACGCAAGGTCATCGATGTGACGATGAAGGAGAAGAGTGATATTCTTAATGAGGTGGTGGTCATTGGTTATGGCACTATGGACAAGAAAGAGCTCACCTCTGCCATTTCCCATGTGAGCGAGAAGGACTTCCTCACAGTCAGTTCGCTCGACCCCTCAATGATGATTCAGGGCAAGGTGCCTGGTGTGTCAATCACAAACACTGGTGCCGGCGACCCCAATAATCAGGCAAGCATCCAGATACGTGGTGTCTCCTCGCGTTCTGCCGGTCTTGGCCCGTTGATTGTCATCGATGGTGTGCCTGGCGGCAACCTTACTAATATAAATCCCAACGACATTGCCTCATTCGACATACTCAAGGACGGTGCAGCTTCCGCAATATACGGAACACGTGGTTCGAATGGTGTAATCGTGGTGACGACGAAGAAGGGAAGCAAGGACGGTTCGGTTCATACATCATATTCAGGTATGATGTCGTTTGATGTTATCAAGAAAGAACTCGACATGATGAGCGCGCAGGATTATCGTGACGTCCGTCTTGGATGGGGCGACACTGGTGTTGACCTTGGTGGCAATGTCGATTGGCTTGACGCGGTGAGCCGCACAGGTGTTACCATGCAGCACACCCTCACCATGAGTGGCGGCAACGACAAGAACAACTATCGCATCAGTGCCGACTATCGTGATGCAAAAGGTATCGACCTGCGTTCGGAGCGTGAGGAATATGGTGCACGTGCATCGGTGATGCATACAAGCAAGGGAGGACTGTTCACCTTCACCGCCAATGTGGCTCCGCGTATCATATATCGTGACAATGCCGATTGGGGAGTATTTAAGGATGCCATTGAGGCCAATCCCACCACTCCCTTGATGGACCCGGAGAATCCCGCACGTTATTATAACTTCATGGGACAGGTAGTGGGCTCGAATCCTGTGGAACGTCAGAAGCTCGAACAAGATCATGCCGACACGAAACTTCTCGACTGGGATGCCACAGTCAAGCTTAATCTGTTGCCATTGCTTGCTAAGGAAGGAAAGAGCAACCATCGCCTTACGACGCAATTGATGTTTGCCGACCATCAATACAGCAACGACAACACATGGTTCCGTCCGTCAACCAGCACCATTGCCATCAATAACGGTCGAGAGGGCGAGGCAAGTCGTTCCTATAGCAAGGAGCGCCAGCAGATTATGGAGTGGCTCACCAACTACAGCGGCAGTTTCGGTCAGCATAACGTTAAGGCTATGGCAGGTTATTCCTACCAGTATTCGCGCTATTCGGGCTTTAATGCCTATAACAAGGATTTCCCAAATGACGGACTTGGTGCAGATAATCTTGGTTCGGGAGAGTATGCCAAGGAAGAGGGGGAGATATGTATGGGCAGCTATCAGAACGACTCGAAACTGATTGCCTTCTTCGGTCGCGTCAGCTACGACTTCGCAGGAAAGTATATGTTTACAGCCTCGTTGCGCCATGAGGGTTCGTCGAAGTTCGGAGCTAACCACAAATGGGGTAATTTCCCTGCCGTATCAGCAGGATGGCGCATATCCGACGAGAAGTTCATGAAGGGAGTGAAATGGGTGAACGACCTCAAATTACGTGCCGACTTCGGTGTCACCGGTAACCAGGACTTCGGAAGCTATCTCTCTCTGAACACCATGACAGGATTCGGATATTACTTCTATAACGGCAAGTACTTCCAGGTATGGGGACCGTCGAAGAACGTCAATCCCGACCTACGCTGGGAGAAAGGCAAGAACTGGAACGTGGGTATCGACTTCTCACTCTTTGACAATCGTCTGTATGGTTCGGTCAACTACTTCAACCGCCGTCAGCAAGACTTGCTCGGAAACTACAAGGTGTCGGTGCCACCATATCTCTTCGACGAAACATTTGTCAATGTAGGAACGATGAAGAACAGTGGTATAGAGATTGACCTGAACTTCCGTGCGGTGAATACCAAGGATTTTTCTTACGACATCAACTTTGTGGGAACCACCCAAAGTAACAAATTCGTCGATTTCAGCAACTCGCAGTATGTGGGCCAGGACTACTATGACGTTTGCGGTACCGAAGACCCATATCCCTACTACAATCTGCAGCGCATACAAAAAGGCAAGTCGCTTGGTAATTTCTACATGTGGCGATATGCAGGTCACACCGCCGATGGCGAATGGTTAGTATATGACAAGGACGGCGACATCATCAGGGCTTCACAGGCAAGCGATGCCGACCGCACGGTGGTGGGCAATGGTATGCCCAAGTTCACCATGTCAACGTCACACAACTTCCGCTACAAGGATTTCGACCTCTCGCTCTTCTTCCGTGGGGCATTCGGATTTGACATCTTCAACATACATGACTTCTATTATGGCACACGCAACTTCACTGGCAACCGTCTGAAGAAGGCATACGCCAAGAATTTCGTGATTTCATCGACTGCCAATCCCGTGGTGTGCGACTATTTCCTTGAGCGTGGTGACTATCTCAAGCTTGACATGATAACATTGGGATATACCTATAAGCCCGAAAACTGCCGTTTCCTCGACCGTATCAGGCTCTATGGCACAGTGAAGAATGTGTTCACACTGACAAAATTCAGTGGCGTTGACCCCTCGACATATCAAGTTAACGGACTCACTCCGGGTGGACAAGGCTCACGAACCTATTTCCCCTCAACCCGCCAGTTTATCGTAGGCATGCAAATTGATTTCTAATAACGATTAATTTAGATAAAGATATGAAGATATTCAAATATTTAGTTTCTGCGGCTCTATGTGCAGCCACACTTTCGGGTTGTACAGACCTCGACGAGACTCTTTACGACCAGGTGGGCACACAAAACTACTATAATACGAAGATGGATGTCGTGCGTGCCACCTTCCGCCCATTTGAACATGCTTTCTGGAGCATACAGAGCCGGCACGTGCTCAACGAACTGTCGGCCGACCAGCTCATCACTCCCACCCGTGACGGATGGTGGGACGACGGAGGCAAATGGCGCCGCCTGCACTATCATGAGTGGAACGTGGAGGATGGAGGAGATGCCCAGACAGAATGGAACGGATGCTTCCAGGGTATTATGCAGGCCAATTATGTCATTGAAGACCTTAATACGCTCTCGCCGGATAAGTTTGGCTTCTCGCAGGCTGAGTTTGACAATCTCAAGGCACAGTGCAGGGTGCTACGCGCATGGTTTTACATCCGACTGCTTGATGCCTTCCGCAATGTACCACTTGCTGTTAGCTACAATGACGTGTCGCTGAATACTGAGACTCAGGTGGAGCCTAAGAGAATATTCGATTTCATCGAGACAGAACTGCAGGAGACAATACCCATGCTCACCGAGAAAACAAGCCTTGGAACCAATTCTACCATACAAGGCCAATGGACAAAGGCCAGTGCCGCAGCCCTTCTCGTGCGCCTCTACCTAAATGCCAAGGTGTATATTGGTGAGGAGAAATATGACGAGTGTGCCGCAATAGCGCAGAAGATTGTCGATGGCGATTACGGCAAGTATGCCGTGGCTGACCGTTGGGATGCCGCCTTTGACTGGGACAACGACAACTGCGATGAGGTGATGTTCGGTTTCCCCGCTGATGCCGGTTATACCTATTGGCAATATCAGAGCGACACATATTGGTGGACTGTTCCTGCCCGTGCACGTTATTATTTCAACGACTCCAAGTGCAAGGCAGGCGACCACAACACAAAGTATGCCGCTTCGCCAAGTTATGCTCCCAATGGCGAGCCGCTGGATTATCAGTTGGGAATGACAGTGCAGAAGTTCCGCAAGTATCCAGGCGACGTGCGTCTGAAACTATACCGTAATCTTGGCGATAGCCGCCGCGAGGGAATGTTCCTTTATGGTTATCTCGAATACAAGGACGAGAATGGTGCTACGAAGAGGGTCAAGGCTCCCGAGGTTGACTACGAGCTGTATATCCGTGACGCTGTGGGTAAGTTCCAGGGACTGGATCCAAACAAATGGCTTGCCGCCACAACAAGTACGCTGCGCGATGGCGACCACAACTCAGGATGGCATTTCGCCAAATATCCATTCTATACCGATGACGACATTCACCAAATGGAAAGCGACTACACTGAGATACGCCTGCCCGAAGTAATCTATTCACTCGCAGAATGTAAATTGCGTCAGGGAAAGAAAGCCGAGGCAGCACGACTGCTCAATTCAGTGCGCCGCCGCAACTATCCCGAGGAGAATCTTCAGGAAGTGCTCTATGCTCCTGAGGGTAATGCCCAGCTCGACATGGATGAGATGCTCGACGAGTGGGGACGTGAGTTCTTTGCCGAAAGCCGCCGCCGCATCGACCTTATCCGTTTCGGAAAGTTCACCTCCAGTTCTTGGTGGGACAAGACACCGGACGCCGACTCTCATACAGAAATATTCCCGATTATGCGTCCTATCCTCAATGCCAACAGGGCTTTGAAACAGAATCCGGGATATAATGACTAAGGAGTAAGTATAACATTATTAATGACAACGATTATGAAATTGAAGAATATATTTTCCGGTCTTGCCGCAACTCTCATGGCTTTATGTCTTATCGGCTGCGACGAAGAAAAAGACCCTGTAATCATAGAAGGAGATCTGCCTATCAAGACTTCTTCCCTCTTTATGGTGGGCGATGCCACTCCCAACGGATGGGACATAGGCAATCCTACACCCCTGCAGGCCTCAGCCGACGATGCCTTGGTCTTCTCATGGGAAGGCTCGCTATATGCAGGCGAGATAAAGCTCTGTCTTACCACAGGCAGCTTTGATGCACCCTTCATCCGTCCTGAGAACAATGGTGCGGAAATTAGCAAGTCGAACATAACGGCACAGAAGTTCATCATGCACGCCGGCGACCCCGACAACAAATGGCGAGTGACATACGCTGGCAAGTATCGTCTCACCTTCGACTTGCGCAACTGGACGATGTCAACAGAGTTCCTTGGAGAGAATGACGCTCCCGTAATCGAGCCTCTTGAGGCAGAAGCAGTATATATGCTCGGCGACGCCACACCTAATGGTTGGGACAACAACAATCCGACAGAACTGGTGAAGAAGTCAAAGTACATCTTCGAATATGAAGGCGAACTAAAGGCCGGTGAGATGAAGGCTTGCATTGAGAAGGGCAGTTGGGATGTGCCGTTCATTCGTCCTGCCTCTGCCGACTGCAAAATCAACAAGAGTGGTGTGGAGAGCGGCGACTTTGTCTTCACCACAGGTCCCGACAACAAGTGGCGGGTGGAAGAGGCTGGCATATATCGCCTTACCCTCGACCTTGAGCATTGGACTATAAAGGCAGAGTTCATAAGTGAAATCGATGTGAAACAAGACCCCATAGAGACCGAGACACTCTTTATGATAGGAGATGCGACACCAGGCGGTTGGGGGATGGATTCAGCCTCGCCATTTACCCGTGATGCCAACGACAAGTATGTCTTCACATGGGAGGGCGAACTTGTTCCGGGAGAGATGAAGGCTTGCCTTGTCAAGGATGGCACATATTCATGCCCGTTCCTTCATCCGTCGGTAGCAAATACCGAGATTTCATCTGCAGGTGTGGCTGCTTCCGACTTTGTCTTCTATGCCGGTGATCCAGACAATAAATGGAAGGTCACTGAGGCTGGTATATACCGCATCACCTTCAACCTCAAGGACTATACTATAGCCGTAGAGAAAAAATAATGTATCTTAAACTATAGAATAATAAACAGCAATGAAAAATATGACATTAATGACAATAGCCCTTGCTGCTGCATCATTGTTTGCCTCATGCAAGGATGACGTGGAGATGAAGTATCCTCCCAAATACGAGTTGCCCGACTTGCCCGTTGTCGAGGGTATCCACGAGAATGTGAAGGCACCGCTATACTGGAGCGTATATGAATATTGCTACGACAAGGAGCGCCAGGGCGAAAGCACCATAGACATCACTCCCGACGAATGGGACAAAATCATCGACTTCGTGGCTTCGGAGCTAAAGCCCCACGGATATGACATGATATGCACTGACGGATTTATCGCCATGCTTTCCACAGATGCCTCGGGATATATGACCCAGTATGGTTCCATTTCGTTGAAAGACCTCATTGCCAAGTGCAAGGCAAAGGGACTGAAACTCGGAGTATATGACAATCCGCTGTGGATACACGGACCGAGGGAGACAAGGATTGAGGGCACTGACTATACATTTGCTGACCTGTATTATAATGGTAAAAATGCAGTTCAGAATCCTGGTGCGGAAGACAAGTGGTTTCATTGGGCAGTAGCTGAGAATCCCGGATGCAGGGAATATATCGACGGTTTCTTCAAGCATTATAAGAACCTCGGGGTGGATTTCATCCGTATGGACTTCCTCTCATGGTATGAGGACGGCAAAGACCGCGGCATGGGTGTCGTAGGACGTGGTTACGGACGGGAAAGCTACGCACGTGCCATGGCTTACATAGCCGAAGCTGCAAAAAAATACGGCATCTTCACCTCGCTCGTCATGCCCCACAACTTCAACGATGCCGAGATAGAGGCACGCTATGGCAACATGATGCGAATAGTATGTGATACCGGTGGCGGAGGCTGGTGGCACACCTCTGCTCAGGATAAAGGCAAGTCGTATGCCAACTGGCCGCAGTGCATGAACCAGTTTGACGGCTTCACCTACTGGTCGCATCTCTCGGGACGTAACAAGATAATCCTCGACGGCGACTTCATCCGACTCAATAAGTTCGATACCGACGCTGAGCGCGAAACAGTCATTTCCCTACAGCTCATGGCTGGCGGACCCGTAGCGGCAGCCGACCAGTATTCTACCATAGGCAATAACCTCAAATTCTATGTCAACGACGAGCTCCTCGCACTCAACAAGGACGGTTTCGTAGGTAAACCGCTCAGCGACAAGCTCGGCGACAAGAAGAACGAGATTTGGTATGGCCAAATGTCAAATGGAGACTATGTCCTCGCTCTCTTTAACCGCAGCGACAATACTTCTACCGTATCGGTCAAATTCTCTGAAATAGGTATCAGTGGCGAGATGAACGTACGCGACCTTTGGGCACATGCCGATGAGGGAAAAGCTTCGTCCGTCACCGCCAATATCCCTGCTCATGGATGCAAGGTGGTGAAGTTGACCAAATAAAACATGTCTAATATCAAATGTAGTTCAGTTATGATTCGTACATTCAATAGATTTATAATATCAGCAATCTGTGCAATGGTGGCCATCAGTGCCACCTCACAGGTTGCCAGTCATTCCGTGGCTTCGCCCGACGGAAATCTTAAACTGAGTTTCTCGCTGACAGATGAAGGCGTGCCGACATATAAGATTGACTACAAGGACATTCCTGTGGTGAAGACAAGTCGCCTCGGCATGGAACTTAATGAGGAGAACTCGTTGATGGACAAATTCCGCATCAATAAAGTCTCCACCTCATCCTTTGACGAGACATGGCAACCTGTGTGGGGTGAGGAGAGTAATATCCGCAACCATTACAATGAGTTGTTCGTGGAATTGGAGAAACCGTCTAACGGACGATTTATGAATTTCCGTTTCCGAGTTTATGACGATGGCGTAGGTTTTCGTTATGAGTTTCCACAGCAACAGTTCCTGCCTTACTTCACTGTAAAGGCTGAGCATACTGAGTTTGCCATGGCTGGCGATCATACGGCGTGGTGGATTCCGGGAGACTATGACACGCAGGAATACGACTATACCGAGTCGAAGCTCTCTGAGATACGCGGGTTGATGGAGGCCGCCAAATGCGATAATGCCTCCCAGACCTTTTTCTCGCCGACAGGTGTGCAGACATCATTGCAGATGAAGACAGCTGAAGGATTATATGTCAATATCCATGAGGCTGCACTTGTGGATTATTCATGTATGCACCTAGACCTTGACGACAAGAACTTAGTGTTCCGTTCGCAGCTCACCCCTGATGCACAAGGAAATATGGCACACTGCCAGACACCTTGCAGCACTCCATGGCGCACTGTGATGGTGGTTGACGATGCAAGGAAAGCTCTCGCTTCACGTCTTATCCTCAATCTCAACGAGCCTTGCAAATATAAAGACACGTCGTGGATTAAACCTGTGAAGTATATCGGCGTATGGTGGGAGATGATAGGCGGAGGCAAGGCTTGGTCTTACACTAACGACCTGCCGTCGGTGCATATAGGTTCTACCGACTATTCCAAATGCAAGCCCCATGGCAATCATCCTGCCAACAATGCCAATGTGAGAAAATATATTGACTTTGCGGCTAAGCACGGATTCTCGCAGGTGCTTGTCGAGGGTTGGAATATAGGTTGGGAAGACTGGTTCGGTCATGAGAAAGACTATGTGTTTGATTTCCAGACTCCCTATCCCGACTTCGACATCAAGGCTCTAAACGACTATGCTCACTCAAAAGGTGTGAGACTTATGATGCACCATGAGACATCAGGCTCTGTTCGCAACTACGAGCGTCATCTCGAAGCGGCATACAACCTCATGGACAAGTATGGCTACAACTCTGTCAAGAGCGGATATGTAGGCAACATACTGCCTCGTGGAGAGCATCATTACGGACAATGGATGAACAACCACTATCTGTATTGTGTCACAGAGGCAGCCAAGCATCATATCATGGTCAATGCCCACGAGGCTGTACGTCCCACCGGACTCTGCCGCACCTATCCCAACCTCATAGGCAACGAGTCGGCACGCGGCACCGAGTACGAGTCGTTTGCAGGTAACAAGGCTTTCCATACCACTGTTCTCCCGTTCACACGTCTGCAAGGAGGACCGATGGACTATACACCGGGCATCCTTGAAGGCGACATGAACAAGATTGACCCTGGCAAGCATCATCACATCAATTCCACCCTTGCCCGTCAGTTGGCGCTCTACGTCACAATGTACAGTCCGCTGCAGATGGCGGCCGATATCCCCGACAACTATGAGAAATATTCAGATGCCTTCCAGTTTATTAAGGATGTGGCTATTGACTGGGATGAGAGTCGCTATCTTGAGGCAGAGCCAGGGCAGTATATCACCATTGCCCGTAAGGCAAAGGGTACAGATAACTGGTTTATGGGCTGCACGGCAGGTGAGAATGGACATCAGTCCACTCTTAAGCTCGACTTCCTTGACAAGGGTCGCAAATATGAGGCTGTCATATATGCCGACGCTAAGGATGCCGACTATCAAAAGAATCCACAAGCATACACTATCTCCAAGTGTAAGGTGACAAACAAGAGCATTCTCAAGCTCAAAGCCGCTCGTGGTGGTGGATATGCCATTAGTATCAAACCAATAAATTAAAAGCTTATGAAAATAAATTTTCTTAGAAAAATGTTTTGCAGTTTGGTTCTTGCAGCCACAGTATTAACCGCAAATGCCGCCGACCGATTGCTAATCGTCGGTGAGGCTGTATGGGGAGGTTGGTCTATCGACAACAGTATTGTGATGTTTAACAGCACCGAGAATCCTGATGTGTTTAAGGCCACAGTAAATCTAAACGCGAATGGAACTTTTAAGTTTCTTACTACCACTGATTGGGGCAACCTCGAATATCGCGCTGGTGACAATGACGTCACTCTCGCCGAAGGTGTTGCGTCACCCCTGGTATCTACCGAAGAAAACTCCAACGACAAGCAGTTCAAGGTGAGCGAAACAGCCAACTATGACATCGTTTGTGACCTCACAGCAAAGACTATTGTCGTCAAGAAGGCTGGTTATCAGACAAGTCCACTGAAGCATACTGCCCTGTGGATGATAGGTTCGGCCACACCTGGAGGATGGAGTATCGGTGAGGGCACAATGCTTGTTCCCACGGTTGACAATCCAACAGTGTTCAAGGCTACTGTTAACCTTGTGGAGGGAGAGATGAAGATTGCGGTGAACAATCAAACAGGTTTCGGACAGACATTCTATATTCGCGACACTACCGATGAAACTAAAATGGTGTTTGGCGGTGATGACAACAAGTGGAATATCACCAAGGCAGGAAAGTATGATGTTACAGTGGATGTAGTCAATATGACGATATCAATCACAGAATCAAGCTCTACCGGTATCTCTTCTGCTGAGAGTGCTTCTAATGTTACAACCGCATTGTACGACCTTGGAGGAAATAGTGTTTCTTCTAAAAATCTTCGTCCCGGTTGCTATATACAAAAGAGTGGTTCGAAGATTAAGAAAATCATCGTAAAGTAATATTTCATTTATTTGGTAATATATTTAATGACAGGTTCATTGGGTTGTCCCAATGGACCTGACTTCTTTTGATTTACTTGCTGATTAAACATTTTGCTTCTTCATTCGTCAGATAATCGAAAGATGCATCGGTTATTATCAACCTGAGTTCGGGATAAGATGAAGCGAGAAAAACAACTATGTTATAAGACATAGCTCATCATCCATCCACATGAGTGAAAGGCTATTGGTAAGTTATAAAAACGTCAATAAATTCTCTTATTGGATAACCGTGAGCATCCCGTCAACATGCTCTATAGAATAATCGATGTTGATGGACGGCTTCTTCTCGTAGAAGCTGTATGCGGCCAAAACGGACAGTACATTCATCGCAAAATTGAAAACACTGCGGTGTCTTGAATGCACAAGTTGGGCAACATTCTTCAGTTCGTCATTAACCGTTTCAATGACTGAGCGTTTGCGAAGAAGTATCTTGTCATAAAGAGGCATGAGCCTGTTTCTCATGTTGCATTTCAGCCCCGTCACAAGCTCAATCCCGTCATTAAACAATCTTTCAAACAGTCCTTGTGAAATATATCCCTTGTCTGCGAACAGTTTCCCAAACACATTGTCGCTCAGCCTGTTGAACACCTCTGGATTCCTGTCGTCAACGTTAGCCTTGGTAAGCATGAAATTCAAAAGCTCACCCCTCTCATTGCATATCCTCAAATCCGCAACTACGCGCATAATATGATATAGAAGCGAAAAGAATCAGCAT
>CABSIA010000045.1 GCA_902477645.1 uncultured Prevotella sp.
GCCAGGAGTGAATCCAGTTTTTGTATGTGTTCCAGATAATGGTCTCTGAGGTTGGCCGTATAATCAGCTCTTCCTCAAGTTTTGCGGCAGGGTCTACCTGTACGCTGTTGCCATCCTCGCTTGCCTTGAGTCTGTAGTGTGTCACTACGGCGCACTCTTTTGCAAAACCTTTTACGTGCTCTGCCTCGCGGCTAAGGAACGATTTCGGTATGAGCAATGGGAAGTAGGCGTTCTGCACACCTGTTTCCTTGAACATCTTGTCAAGCTGCTGCTGCATCTTCTCCCAGATAGCATAGCCATAAGGCTTAATGACCATGCATCCGCGCACGGCCGACTGCTCGGCAAGGTCTGCCTTCACAACCAGGTCGTTGTACCACTGGCTGTAGTTGTCGGCTCTTTTTGTTAATTCTTTGAGTTCTTTTGCCATTATTTTATTTGTTTTATATATGTTTTATTGTTGTTTTAGGGAAAACCTATGCAATAATAGGGATATTCCCCTTGTGTAGAATTGATTAAATGCTTAATTTTGCCGCAAAATTACAAAAAAATGTTGGTATTAGACATATATTGCTGAAAAAAGAATTAACTTTGCAGACCTTTAGGGGCAGAAATATAATGTTGAACTAAATTATAATTATCAAAAAGTATGAAAAATCTTAAGATGATGACTGCTGGACTTTGCGTGTTGGCAGTTTGCAGTTGTTCTACAAAAACAGGTACAGGAGCATTGATTGGAACAGGTGCGGGTACAGCACTGGGTGCCATTATTGGCAAGATTGCCGGCAACACAGCTGTTGGTGCCGCTGTTGGTGCCGCTGTAGGTGCAGGTACAGGTGCCATTATTGGCAAGCACATGGACAAGGTTGCTGCTGAGGCTGCCAAAATTGAGAGTGCGAAAGTTGAGGAGGTAACCGATGCTAACGGTCTGAAGGCTGTCAAGGTTACATTTGACTCAGGTCTGCTCTTCGCTACAAACAAGGCAACTCTGAATGCGGCTTCTAAGAATGACCTCAACAAGTTTGCCGCAATGCTGAAGAACAATACCGACTGTCATGTTGACGTTTACGGTCATACAGACTCAACAGGTAACGACAACATCAACTTGCCATTAAGCAAGAACCGCGCACAGAGCGTTGTTGACTATCTCGTTAGCTGCGGTGTAAGCAATGGTCAGTTCCAGAATACCGTAGGTAAAGGTAGCGCAGAGCCTGTTGCCGACAATGGCACAGCATCTGGCCGTCAGGCCAACCGCCGTGTAGAGGTTTATCTCTATGCAAGCCAGGCCATGATTGACGCTGCCAATGCCGGTAACCTCGATTGATATTTTCAGTTGACAAGTGAACGAGTTGACGAGTTGACAAGTTGTTAGTTTTTTTGCATGCAAACTGCTATCTGGCAACTTGTCAACTCGTCAACTCGTCAACTTGTTCACCCGTCAACTTAAAAATAAAATGCTTGGAATACTTAAGAGATTCGTCAAGTGGGCTGTTGCGCTGTTTTTTGCAACAACAATTCTTTCTGTGGTGCTGTTTCGTTTTGTACCAGTCTTCATAACGCCTCTGATGGTTATAAGGTGTATAGAGACAGGCCACCTGACCTTTCATCATCATTGGGTACCGTTAGACGAGATGTCGCCCCACATGCCCGTGGCTGTGATGGCAAGCGAGGATGCGCGTTTCCTTCTGCACCATGGCTTCGACTATGATGCCATAGGCAAGGCTGCGAGACGAAATATGCAGAATAAGGGAGGAAAGAAATTTGGCGCAAGTACAATCTCGCAGCAGACGGCAAAAAATGTGTTTCTGTGGCCAGGACGCTCATGGGTGAGAAAAGGGTTTGAGGTTTATTTCACGGCTCTCATCGAAATGATGTGGAGCAAGCAGAGAATAATGGAAGTATACCTCAATTCTATTGAAATGGGCGACAGAATATACGGAGTCGATGCTGTGGCTGAGCAACATTTTGGAAAGAAGGCCTCGGAGCTGTCACGGAGCGAGTGCGCGCTCGTAGCGGCCACGCTGCCCAATCCGCGAATATACAGCTCAAAGTCGCCAAGTCCCTATATGCGCAAACGCCAACGGAGCATTTGTGCCAACATGAGGTTCATACCGTCGTTCCCGAAAGAAGGCGAGGACTACGACCCGAATACGGCTTCGGGAGGAGTGTATCATAAAAAATAAAAATAGCCTCACCGCCGCCACCTCTCCAAAAGAGAGGGGAGTAATTGCCCTAATGGATGAATTTTACAATAATAAAAAACAAATAATAAATAACAAATGCCAAATCCTACAAGTCATACTACTCCCCTCCCTTTTGGGGAGGGGGCAGGGGGAGAGGCTGCAATTCTCTCACAACTAAACGAGTCGCAGCGCCAGGCCGTTGAGTGGCTCAACGGTCCGCAACTTGTCATCGCAGGCGCAGGCTCGGGTAAAACCAGGGTACTGACATACAAGATAGCATACCTCATAGCACGTGGCATGCAGCCATGGTGCATCCTAGCACTTACGTTTACAAACAAGGCTGCACGGGAGATGAAAGAGCGCATAGCCGGACTTGTAGGCGCAGAGTCTGCACAAAGGCTGAATATGGGTACCTTTCATTCTGTTTTTGCACGCATTCTTAGGACTGAGGCTCAATACCTTGGTTACAGCCCGCAGTTCACAATATACGATGAGACAGACTCACGCTCGCTGCTGAAAAATATTGTCAAGGAAATGAAACTTGACGATAAGCTCTATAAACCCGCAACCGTACACAAGCACATATCGTTTGCCAAAAACAAGCTGGCATCGCCCGAGGCTTATGCCACAGACCCTTACAACGCTGAGCGTGACGCAAAGGCCGGCATTGAGAAAACAGCCGATATATATAGGGTTTATCAGCAACGGCTTATGCAGGCAAACGCCATGGACTTCGACGACCTGTTGATGCTTACCCACCGTCTGTTTTCTGAAAACGAGGCTGTCAGACGGAAATATGCGGAAAGATATGAGTATATCCTTGTTGATGAGTACCAGGACACAAACTATGCGCAGCAGCGGATTTTAACGCTCCTCACACGTGAGAATCCGCATATCTGTGTGGTTGGTGACGACTATCAGAGCATCTATGCCTTCCGTGGCGCAAATATCGACAATATTTTGGGTTTTCAGAGGCAATATACAGAGGCGAGGATGTTTAAGCTTGAGCGCAACTACCGTTCTACACAAAATATTGTTGAGGCAGCGAACAGCATAATGCAGAATAATCGCCGTCAGATACCTAAGAGGGTATATAGTGAGAACGAGACTGGCGACAAAGTAACTGTAGTTGAGGCTTACTCCGACAAAGAGGAGGCTGTTGTGGTATGCAATTCCATCAAGAAGACTATGAAGCGTGAGGGACTGCAATATTCTGATTTCGCAATTCTTTACCGTGCCAACGCCCTGAGCCGCGGCTTTGAGGAGGAGCTGAGAAAACAGAACATACCTTATACCATCTTCGGCGGACAGAGCTTTTATCAGCGCAAGGAGATAAAAGACCTTATGGCATATTTCCGTCTCGTTGCCAACCCCAACGACGAGGAGGCATTCCGGCGGATTGTCAATTATCCTGCACGGGGAATTGGCAACACCACAATTCAGAAACTTGCCGCAGCCTCTGTAGACAATGGTGTGGGTTTCTGGAAACTTCTTGAGAATCCCGCAGCCTACGATATGGGCATCAGTAAGGGTACACTCGGAAAGCTCCTGAATTTCAAGGCTCTCATTGACAGTTTTGTTGTCGAGAGCGCCACTACCGACGCTTACACTCTCGGCGGGGATATTCTGAAGCACAGCGGCATACTGCAAGACCTTGCCGCCGACTCTTCTGACGAGGGAGAGGCGCGGCGTGACAACATCGACACATTTATCTCGTCAATTCACGATTTCGTAGAGACACAGCGCGAGGAGGGCAGGGAAGGCTCTGTTTACCTTGCCGATTTTCTGCAGGAAGTGTCGCTGCTCACAGATCTCGACAGCAGCGACGATGCACAGAGCCGCGTGTCACTAATGACGGTGCATGCGGCAAAAGGTCTGGAGTTCAACACCGTTTTCATAGTAGGTGTGGAGAACAACATTTTCCCAAGCCTGATGAGCATGGATTCTCCTCGTGGGATTGAGGAAGAGCGAAGGCTTATGTATGTCGCCATGACACGTGCCGGGAAGCATTGCACCATAACCTATGTGAAGAGCCGTTTCCGTTACGGGCGTGTGGAATACATGGAGCCAAGCATGTTTATACGTGAGATCGACTCAAGGCTGCTGACTGTAAACACCCAGTCGGCACAGGTGGCAACGGGAAATTCATGGGGCAGAAAACAGTCGTTTGGCGACAACTGGCGAGAGACGGACTTTGAGATAGACAAACCTTATTGTGGCGCAGCTGGCTGGGATCGCAATTCGCCACGTTGGGGCAGAGGTATGCAGAACAGCCGTCCTGTTGCCGACCGTTTTGTTGCTGACTCTAAGCCGAAACTTACAAGCGGTCATCGCCCGGAAGCGGCTGTGGATCCGTTCTCTGATGGTTTCAAACAGCTTATAGCCTCAAAGGGCGGCAACTTAAAACGTGTTTCTGAGGTCATGACAAATGGTGGCCGCCAGATGCCGTTGTCGTTTGTTCCCCAGTCCGTAGGCACTGATACTTCTTCCAATCTTCGTGTAGGCAATGTCATCGAACACATGCGCTTTGGCGTTGGCAAGGTTGTCAATATAGAGGGAAAGGGCGAAAACACCAAGGCTACCGTCAGTTTCGAGAATGTCGGCACCAAGCAGCTTCTGCTGAAATTTGCGAAGTTTAAGATAATTAGTTAATTCATAATTCTTAATTCATAATTGGCAGGCACCTTGTGTATGCTTATGGAATAATTATGCATTATGAATTGCAATAAATAATAATTAAAAACTAAAAACTAAACAAAATGAAAAGCGATCCAAAACAGTGCCTTTACTGCACAAACAATGAAACCCTGCACGATCTCATGATAGAGGTTGCACACCTTAGTTGCTCACGTGTATTTATTTTTAAGGAGCAGACCTATCACGGCCGTTGCCTTGTGAGCTACGACGGGCATGTCGACGACATCAACCTGCTGTCAGACGAACAGCGCAACGCATTTATGAGCGATGTAGTACGCACTACACGTGCGATGCAGAAAATATTCAATCCCGACAAAATCAACTATGGTGCATATTCTGACACCTTGTCGCATTTGCATTTTCATCTCATTCCGAAATATCAGGGTGGTCCCGACTTCGGCGGCGTGTTCCAGATGAACCCCAAGCAGGTTTATCTCACAGATGCCGAATATCAGGAAATGGCAGAGAAGCTAAGAGCGGAGCTTCTGTAATAAAATACTAAAAGATAACAAAAGGGCGTATTATTCATTTTTGAATAATACGCCCTTTTGTTTGATATCGTCATAATATTTGTTCTGAGACAATAAAAAGAGTGCGTCATACTTGGTATGACGCACTCTTAACTCTCATTTTTTCATTCGAGCGGTTGCAATTACTCAGCAACAGTTGTGTCAGCAACAGTTGTGTCAGCAACAGTTGTGTCAACAACAGCTGTGTCAACTGTAGTAGTGTCGTTCTCAACAGGAGCCTGAGCCTTGTCACCACATGATGCGAAAGAGATTGCAGCCATAGCTACGAACATAAAAACTAATTTCTTCATTTTTCTTTGCTTTTTTAAATCTGTAAAACAATCATTTGTTTATTAAAACGATGCAAAGGTAATGCTTTTTTTGATAACTCAAACTATTTTTAGAGATTTTTTTTTGCGATTTTTGTAACCTTTTTGTAAAGTGTTGATATATTGATGTTTACAGACTGCTAATGAATGTTAAAGTTTTGGGTGTCTTGATTGTGGGCGTAAACAATGCCAAAAAGTTGTTTTTAGCTTTCTGCTTTTGTGGGGATTTTTTGTGGGTTCATCTGATATTTATAGTAATCAAATTTCGGATGAGCCCACAAAATTTTGTCAATCATCGTTTAGTGCAGCGGTTCTTACCCTTGACAATGTCTCGGGAGTCATCTGCAGATAGCTTGCAATGTAGACAAGCGGCGCACGCATAATAACCTTGGGCATCAGTTTGCATATTCTCTTATATTTGTCCTGAGCCGTCTCGAAGCGTACAAGGTCTGCGTGTACCTGTGAGAGTATGAGGCTTTCCTCAAGAATTTTACGGTAGAGAATCTGTATGTTGACATTGTGCAGGGCCACTTCTTCCAGTCGTTTCTTGGGCAAGGCGTAAATAGTTGTGGCCTCAAGTGCCTCAACCTGCAGTTTGGTCGGCTCCTCTTTAAACAGGCTCTCTATGCACATTATGATGTTGCCTTCTACTCCCAAGTGCTCTGTGACTTCCTTGTTTTTCTTGAAATAAAACTGGCGTACAAGCCCCTTGTCTATATACATAATGTTGCGGCATACTTCTCCTTCGCTAAGGATAGATTGCCCTTTGCTGAATTTCATTGGTACGAGTATGCTCTCAAGAATGTCGAGCTCATCGTGAGTCATGGTGCTGTACTTCCGTGCAAGCTCTCTTGCTATGTCTCTGGGGGTGTTTGGTAGTTCTTTCATCTTTTTGCCTCCTTGTGTTGATAGTTTTGTTTAAGTGTATGTAGTAAAATAGACTGTGTTTTGTTATTCCAGTTTCAGCACAGCGAGGAATGCCTTTTGCGGAACCTCAACGTTGCCAATCTGTTTCATTCTCTTCTTTCCTTTCTTCTGCTTTTCAAGAAGTTTGCGCTTACGGCTCACGTCGCCGCCATAGCATTTCGCGGTTACATCCTTCCTGACGCATTTTATGGTCTCTCGTGCCACAATCTTTGCGCCTATTGCGGCCTGTATTGCTATGTCGAATTGCTGGCGCGGTATCAGGTCCTTTAGTTTCTCACACATTCTGCGTCCGAGTGTGACGGCATTGTCCTGATGTGTAAGTGTAGACAGGGCGTCAACAGGCTCTCCGTTTAGAAGAATGTCGAGCTTTGCAAGCTTTGAGGGGCGGAACGAGTCGACATGGTAGTCGAACGACGCGTAGCCTTTTGATATTGATTTCAGCTTGTCATAGAAGTCGATGACAATTTCTCCGAGAGGAAGCATGAAGTGCAGCTCCACACGGTTTCCGCTTACATATTCCTGCTTAATCAGCTCGCCACGCTTGTCGAGGCAGAGCTTCATAATAGGGCCTATATACAGTGCGTCGGTAATGATGGTCGCTTTGATATATGGCTCCTCGATGTGCTCTATCATTGTTATGTCGGGAAGTCCAGACGGGTTGTGTACTTCCTTAGCCTCGCCGTGCTTGTCGTAAACCATGTACGATACGTTGGGCACGGTTGTGATGACATCCATGTTGAACTCGCGGTCAAGCCGCTCTTGTACGATTTCCATGTGCAGCAGTCCGAGGAATCCGCATCTGAAGCCAAAGCCCAATGCCACAGACGATTCTGGTGTGAATGTGAGTGAGGCGTCGTTGAGCTGAAGTTTCTCCAGTGACGTGCGGAGATTTTCGTAGTCGCTCGGGTCTATCGGGTATACGCCTGCAAACACCATGGGTTTTACTTCCTGAAAACCTGCGATAGCCTTCTCGCATGGGTTGGCGACATGTGTGATGGTGTCGCCGACTTTTACTTCCTTTGCGTCTTTTATGCCGCTTATGATGTAGCCTACCTCGCCGGTAGAGATTGTCTGGCGCGGTATCATGTCCATTTTCAAAACACCGACCTCGTCGGCGACATATTCCATGCCGGTATTGAAGAACTTCACCTTGTCGCCTTTGGAAATCGAGCCGTTCTCAATCTTGAAGTAGGCTATGATGCCTCTGAAAGAGTTGAACACAGAGTCGAATATCAGCGCCTGAAGCGGTGCGTTAGGGTTGCCGACAGGGTGGGGGATGCGGTTGACAATGGCCTCGAGCACAGCCTCAATACCCTCGCCTGTCTTGCCTGAGGCTCTGAGTATTTCCTCGTGCTTGCAGCCTATCAGATCAACAATCTCGTCCTCAACCTCGTCGGGCATGGCGTTTGGCATGTCGATTTTATTTATGACGGGAATGATTTCCAAATCGTGCTCAATCGCCATGTAAAGGTTTGATATGGTTTGCGCCTGCACACCCTGTGTGGCGTCTACAACAAGCAGCGCGCCCTCACAGGCGGCAATGCTTCGGGAAACCTCATACGAGAAATCCACATGTCCGGGAGTGTCGATGAGATTGAGAATATAGTTCTGGTTGTTGTATTTGTATTCCATTTGTATGGCATGGCTCTTGATGGTGATGCCTCTCTCTCGCTCAAGATCCATGTTGTCGAGCATTTGTCCGGCTGTTATCTGTATGGTCTTTGTATGCTCCAGCAGCCGGTCGGCAAGTGTTGATTTGCCGTGGTCGATATGCGCTATAATGCAGAAGTTTCTTATATTATCCATTGAAGTCCTAATTCTTAAGCTGCAAAGATAATACAATTTTCGGATATTTGTTGTATCTTTGCACAAAAATTATTGTTAAGTTACTATGAATAAGTATTTTTCTATTGCAGTAGTTGCATTGTTGCTCTCGTCATGCCACGACAGCCTTGACGATAGGGCGGAGAAGGAGACCAAGAGCTATACAGAACGTTATTGTCCGACATCTGTACGTGACAATCAGCGTACGGACAGTCTCACGTTTACACGGAGTACGCATACATACAATTATTTTTATACACTTGTAGGACCTGCTGACAACGAGGAGGTTGTAAGTAAAAACAAGTCTAAGGTAACGGAGGCGCTTCTAACCAGTCTTAAGAACGATACAAGAATGCGGGCTTACAAAGAGGCTGGCTTTAATTTCCACTTCGTTTACCGCTCTGGCTCAACAGGCAAGGTGCTGCTTGACGTGACTTTTACGGGCAAGGATATCAATGGCCCGGTGGAAAAATAATGGAGGTAATAAATTGTTAAAAATACGGCCGTACGTGTTTGGGGGCTCTACCGTATGTTTAAGCCTACACGCACGGTCGTATTTGGTTTTATGTATAAAGGTATCTCTTGATAGACTTTTTCGGTGTCTTCTCAAACTCTTCCTCACAGATTATAATTTCTGAAATTTTCTCGTATGCGGGAAGAGTGGCGTTTATGGAGTTTCGGTTTTCCTCCATTACGTTCTGCAAGTCGCTTGGTGACAGTCCCATTGCCTTCGCCTCATCGAAGTCGGGATGAACAAGGGCTGCGAGTTTGTCACCACGTTGCACGACAACGCTTTCCAAAACGAGAGTCATGGAGTTGAGCTGATCCTCTATTTCCTCAGGATAAATGTTTTGTCCGTTGCTGCTTAGGAGCATGTTCTTTGAGCGTCCTTTAATGAAAATGTTGCCGTCGGCATCCATGGTTCCAAGGTCGCCGGTGTGGTACCATCCCTCGGTGTCGATAGTTGTCTTTGTAGCCTCCTCGTTCTTGTAGTATCCGAGCATGACGTTAAGCCCGCGTGCAAGTATCTCGCCTGGTACATTCTCCGGGTCGTGGCTGTTTATCTTTACCTCCATGTGTACAACAGGACGTCCGCAGCTGCCGGGTACGAAA
The DNA here is from genome assembly GCA_902477645.1 of uncultured Prevotella sp. Classification (GTDB taxonomy): domain Bacteria; phylum Bacteroidota; class Bacteroidia; order Bacteroidales; family Bacteroidaceae; genus Prevotella. The sequence continues at coordinate 9,580 of CABSIA010000045.1, forward strand.
GTCTGATAGTCGGCATAGCTGATGATAGGAGCGCACTCTGTTGCGCCGTAACCTACGGTATATGGGAAATTTATGCGCTTGAGGAATGCCTCTACCTCTTTGCTGAATGCGGCTCCGCCAATGATTATCTCGTAGAAATTGTTTCCGAATGCGGCCTTTACCTGCCCGCATATTTTCTCGTTTACCTTTTGGTTTATGATAGGCATGTTGAGAAGCAGCCTCATACGGTTGGTCTGTATCTTCGGGAATACCTTCTTTTTGATGATTTTCTCGATAACGAGAGGTACGGCGATAATGATTTTGGGTTTTATCTCTGTGAATGCCTGTGCGATAATTGCCGGTGATGGGATACGTGACAAATAGAAAATATGGCAGCCCGACAGGAACTCAAATACGAACTCAAAAGCCATGCCGTACATGTGCGCCATAGGTAAGATACTGATTACGTGGTCGCCAGCCTTGATTTCCTTGCCGAGTACGCTAACGGCAAAGTCGAAGTTGCCCCACATTGCGCGGAACGGTATCATCACACCTTTTGAGAAGCCTGTGGTTCCCGAGGTGTAGTTTATCATGGCCATATTGTTGGCGTTGTCCTCAGCCTCGTACGAGACGTGCTCCTTGCGGAAATATTTTGGGTATTTCTTTCCGAACATCTCATTGAGGTGCTCACGGGCATAGGTCAGCTTGTCGGTTCTCGACAGAACTAATGAATAGTCGGGAATGTAGATAATACCTTCAAGCTCAGGCATTTTTGTAGGGTCAATCTGTGTGGCCACAACATCGCCGACAAACAGAATTTTTGCGTCGGAATGGTTCACGATGTTGTGTATCTGGTCTGCTGTGAACTCGTGTAGAATAGGAACGGCAACGGCACCGTATGTCAGTGTGGCAAGAAAAGCCACAGCCCAGTTGGCGCTGTTGCGTCCGGCGAGAGCTATCTTGTCGCCTTTTGTCACTCCGGAGTTCTCAAACAGAATATGGAGTTTCTCTATTTTTCTTGCCACATCGTGGTATTGAAGTGTGGCGCCCTTAAAGTCTGTCAATGCATCGAGATTCCAGTTTTTTATAATGCTGGACTCAATGAGTTTTATGAAAGAAGGTATTTCCATAACTATGTATTTGTTGTTATTGTTAGGTTAGTCTGCGTTTTGATACAGATAACGTTTGATGGATTTCTTCGCTGTTTTCTCAAATTCCCTGTCTTGCAGCCTTATCTCTGAGATTTTGCTGAAATGGGGCAGCCCGTTGTTCAGTTCCTGCCGGTTCTGCTCCATTATGTTTTCTAAGTCTTCCTTTCCAAAGTCCATGCTCTGCGCCTCTTCAAGGTCTGGATATACAAGCCCCACAAGCTTGTCGCCTCTCTGCACGATAAGGCTTTCTGCAACGAGACTCATAGAGTTGAGCTTGTCTTCAATTTCTTCCGGATATATATTCTGGCCGTTGCTTCCGAGCAACATGTTCTTTATTCTTCCGCGAATGAAGAAGTGTCCGTCTTGGCTCATTGTTGCCAAGTCGCCAGTGTGAAACCATCCGTCTTTGTCCAATACGGCGTCGGTTGCGGTCTGATTTTTATAGTATCCGTGCATTACATTTAGTCCGCGGGTGACTATCTCACCTGCTATGTTTTCCGGATCGGTGCTCAAAACTTTCACTTCCATGTGTTTTACGGCAGTTCCGCACGAGCTTCCCACGAAGTCCTTGTAATCGCTGAATGTTATCAGAGGTGCGGTCTCGGTAGTTCCGTAACCTGTAGTTATAGGGAATTCTATATCTGTGAGGAATTCCTCAACCTCCTTGTTCAGGCCAGCGCCTCCTACTATCACCTCGTATGCTTTGCCGCCCATAACCTTCATAACTTGCTCACGGATGCGCTCTTTTACTTTTTTTCCTATGCCAGGCATCTTCATCAGCAGTTTTACTTTTGGAGTCTGTACAACAGGGAATATGCTTTTGCGGATTATCTTCTCTACAATCATCGGCACAGATACCACGATCGCAGGCTTGACATCAGCAAACGCCTGCGCTATGATACTCGGGCTTGGCAGTCTGGTCAGGAAGAAAATATGGTTGCCGAGGCAGAACTCAAATATGAATTCTATCATTAGTCCGTACATGTGTGCCATTGGCAAAATTGCAAGTACGTTGCTTCCAGGATTGATATTTTTTCCTATGGCCTCGTTTACGAAGTCGAGATTGCCCCAAAGTGCGCGGTATGGCAGCATTACGCCTTTTGAGAAACCTGTTGTTCCGCTGGTGTAGTTTATCATGGCAAGCTCCTCTGCGCTGTCACGATGGTAGCTTACGTGTTCCTTGCGGAAATATTTTGGAAATTTGCTTCCGAATATCTGGTTAAGATGCTCGCGGGCAAATGTCAGCTCCTCGGTGCGCGACTCGAGCAGTGAGAAATCTGGAAGATAAACTATACCCTCAAGATTTGGCATCTCGGCAGGCGTGATGCCTGTTGCCACAACATCGCCTACAAACAACAGCTTGGAATCGGAATGGTTCACTATGTTGTAAACCTGCTCGGTTGTAAACTCGTGTTGTATAGGCACTACTACGGCTCCGTATGTCAATGTTGCGAGAAACGCCACTGCCCAATGTGAGCTGTTGCGTCCGCACAATGCTATCTTGTCACCTTTTTGTATACCAGAATGCTCGAATAGTATATGCAGCTTCTCAATTTTTCGTGCTACATCATGGAATTGAAGTGTGGCACCCTTGTAATCTGTCAAGGCATCACGGTCCCAATTTTCTAAAATGCTTTTTTCTATGTATGAATTGAAACTTGGAATAGTATTCATTGCACAATTATGATATTCGTGTGCAAAGGTACAATCTTTTATGCGCAATTCAAAACCTTTTGTGCATTTTTTTTTTAATATTTGATAACTTTTTTCAGTTTTCATAAATGTTGCACAATGTCATTTTGTGTGCATTGTCCTAAAAAGTGGTTAAAGTGTCCCAATTGGTGGCTGCGAACGCCTTCAGACACCATAAAAAACGCAGCCGCTTGCGATGGGCAACGCAGCCGCTTGCATTGCCCATCGCAAGCGGCTGCGTTGGCTGTTGAGCCTCAGCGCATTTATTTTAATGGTTTTCCATGATATTATGAATATGAAAAGTCCCGGACATTTTTTATGTCCGGGACTTTTTATTAGGTATTGCTTTATAATTCTTATTTCTTGATGACTTTTGTTGTTGTGCCATTAGCCTTGCGTACGATGTAGACCTTGCCAGACTGCATGCCGCTTACTTTAGCGCCGCTGAGACTGTAAACGCTCTCAACGCTGTTTCCATTTGCTGTGACAGAGTTAACGCCTGACGGGTCAGAGCCGAATACAACATGGATTTCCATTGGTGACCCCATTATTGTAGCGTTGATGTCAATTGTGGCATAGAGCTTGTCGGATGTCATCTTTGCGTCGAGATTAATTGGAACCTCACCAATCATCTGTCCCATCCAGAAGTCAACACCCTCGTCGTCGCCATTTGCGATTGTTATTGTCCGGTTCTCAGCTTTCAGACTAGTGTAGCCATTCTCCTCAACGCCCTCGATATCGTTGATTATGATGCTTCCTATTGGCAGCGGGTTGCCTTCTGATACCAGATAGAAGTTCTTCAGGGCCAGTGTGTACTTGCCGTCAGCCTGCTTGGTAACGAAGATTGATGTTGTTGTTGCGTCAGCGTCAGTTCCGTTTACGTTGACAGTCATCACGTCTTTAAATTCTTTTGTCTCTTCCTCTGCAGCCTCAGCCTCGCACTCTATGGCAACCTTGTCTACATAGAGTGTGCTGCCTACGGCACCGATGAAAGAAGCGCCATTGATACTCGATGTGAACACTGTAGCCATGCTGTAGCCGCCTGCTGCAAGAACAGTCTCGTCAATCTCTTTTCCTTCTTTGAGTTGGAAATCTGCATTAAATTCTGTCCAATCAGCAACATCTGAGATTTCACCGCAGTCGGCTATTGCCACGATGTTCTCACTGGTAAGAATGTTCTCACCGTTCAGAACAACAGGATTGCCGTCAGCATCGGTATTGCGGTAGAATACAGAATAAATCTGACCTTGGTCTGTTCCGTCTACGGCATTGCCTTTTCCGTCCTGCATGCTTGCGCCGGCCGCATATTTGTAGTAACCGGTAAATCTAACAGGTTTTTTATAGAACGGTTTTCCGAACTGAGTAGCCTGCATTGGGGCTGTCACGGCGTTTTCTGAGTCAAACGAGCCTGTGAACAGGTTGCCGGCTGCTATGCCCATGCCATACAACATTGCCGCCAACTGGCCTGTACTTTTAGTCTCGAGTTTGACGCAGGCTCCGTCATACCCGTCTGCTACAGCCACTGTAGGGAAGGCAGCAGCACTCTTATCACCATCTCCGAACATCAATGCAATGGTGAAAGCAGGGTTTCCAGAAGCCCATAATGCATTCTCTGTATTATCAGCGTTCAGCTCATACCATCCGTAATACTTGAAGTCGCTATTCTCGACATCAATGAGTTTGTAGTTTTCGAAGTCGTACTTCACTACATTGTCATCGCTTGCCGCCATGACGTTTGCCGCACTTACAGCAGCAAATAAAAGTGTAAAAATTTTCCTCATAATCATTCTTTTTAAATGTTATTTTTATTTTAGTCTATACATTATTCCGACAGTGCCGAAAATGGGGTAGAGGGTTTGCTCTATTGTCTTGAACGAGCTTTTGTGAATGCCGTTGAGTCCCCATGTCAGGTCGGCGTAAAATCCCCATCGCCTGTTGAGCTGAAAGTCGGCGCCAACATCTATTCCGAATTGCCAGTGCCGCATCTCGTTGCTGAAGTCGTAGGTGGCACGGCTCTCGTCGCTGTTGCCCATTTCTATTTTCGGACCTGTAGGGTTGCCCTCTCTCAGATATCCGTCGTAAACAAATCCCTCGAAAGTGCCAGTGCCGAGATACGAGATGTAAGGACCGCCTTTAAGCAGAAATTTGCCTGTGCGGTAGGTTGCCATGACAGGCACCGTCAGCATCCATTCCTCGCATTTCGTAACGAGCCGTCCTGTGTACATACGCTCGAGTCGCTCTCCGCCTCTCACTATCTCCATGTGGTAGTTCTTTACGGTGGCGTCAATATCCATGCCCTTGTTCTCAAGGTGCAGTCCGGCGAGCATACCCCATTTGCCCCAGATGTCTTTCTGTACGTCGATGCCCAGCGACACGTTTGCCTTGAAATTGTAGCTGTTCATTTTCCTGATGGTCTCTGGCATGCCTATTGGTGCTGTTCCGCCAATGTTGTAGCCTATCCGGGCTGTATAGTTCAGGCTGTCGGGCAGGCTGATGGCGTGGGCAGCTGCGGCATTCGTTATTATGATGGCGATAGCCAAGATTTTCTTTTTCATAATTTTTCTTCTCTGTTGCAGGTTTTTTATTCGATTGACTCGCATACAACTCTCACGTTGTCTATCTGCAGAGTGCTGCCTATGGCACCTTGGAAATATGCTCCGTCGGAGCTTGACGAGAACACGATGGCAAGACTGTATCCGCGGCTGTCGAGAATGTCGAGGTCGAAATCATCGATGTAGTTGAAGTTGATTTTGAATTCTGTCCAATCGTCGGTAGCCTGAACATCGGGCACAATAGCCTTTGCGACAATCAGCTCGCTTGTCTGCACGTTGTCGCCGTTGAGTGTCACGAAATTGCCCTCTGTGTCATGATTGCGGTAAAGTATGGCATATATTGATGCCTGATCGACTTTGCCTTCTACGATTGACTGGTCTTTATTCTGGAACTTCTCGCCTGGCTGGTATTTGTAATATCCAGAGAATTGTTTTGGTTTTTTGTCGAACGGCAGACCGAATGCTGTTGCCTTGCGCGCGTCTTTCAGCGCATTGCTGAGGTCGAATGCGCCGAGGAACAAGTTGCCGGCGGCAAGAGGCATTTTTACCATCTGTCCGAAAGGGCCTGTGCTTTTGGTTATGAGTTTTACGCCTTTTCCGCTGTAGCCGTTGTCAACAGGTACTGACGGATAGTCGAGTGGTGTTGCCGAGCCGTTTGTAAGTCCGTAACCGCCATTTCCCGTAGCCCAGTCATCGTAAAGCTGTCCGTCTTCGTGACGCTCGCACCAGATATAATATTTTTCTTTGGAGTCGAGGTGCATATTCTCGAAATTGAACTCCAGTGTGTCTCTGTTCGTGCGTGTCACGGGTACAAACGAGACTCTGTATTTACGGGTCCACTCTCCGTCTTCAGATGTCACTGTATAAACAACCGGACCTTGGCTGAAGTCGTGTACGCTGCCGCTTGCGGGGCTAATTGTGGCGCCAGGGGTTATTCTGAATTGTGGCGCCAACGCCGTGAGGTCTGCCTTTCGTCTGACGTTGAAATTAATGTCTGTCGATGTGTACATAACGTTGACAACCGTGTCGGTGCTGTTGTAGAACATATCCTCAGGGTTGTCTGTATGCAGATAGGCTGCGGTAATGTCGCATTCTGAGTTTGGCGCCTCGTCTTTGAAACACGATGACAGTGCGAGCAGGCTGATAGCAGAAAATGATATTACAAACAGCTTTTTCATAATTTTGTCTTTTTTCAATTATTTTGGGTACAAAGTTACTCTTTTATTTGTAAAATAATGACACAGAATACCTAAAACTTTGTTAAAGCTGTGAGTTTTTTAGCCAGTCATCAAGCAACATGCGGGCAATGCTGAGCTTTTCGGGTATTTCCGGCAGGTTGTCTTTGCGGAACCATCCGCCCGATGCCAGCTCACTGCGCTGAAGGTGTATGTCGCCCTCAACATAGTCGGCGTTGAACCCGACCATGAGTCCGCACGGGTATGGCCAAGGCTGCGAGCCGAAATATCTTACGTTGGCTATCTGCAGTCCGGTCTCCTCCATCACCTCACGGTGTACGGCCTCCTCAAGAGTCTCGCCTGTCTCGACAAATCCGGCAACGAGTCCGTAGAAGGTTCCTCTGAAATTTTTTGCATGAACGAGCAGCACCTCGTCGCCACGGTGTACCAATACTATGACGGCGGTTGCCAGCTGAGGCCACACCTCTTTTCCGCATTGCGTGCATCTTTTAGAGATTTCGGTGTGCATTTTCATGGGTGCTCCGCAAACACCGCAAAACTTGGTGTTCATGTCCCAGTATAGCAGCTCGTGGCATTTTCCGGCTTTCAGGTAGAGTGGCATTGCCAGCTTATAGTACGATTTTCTCAGTCCGCACATCTCGTATCTGGGATTGTCGCATATTGGGCTGTCTATGCTGAACGCTTTCACATGTGTGCCGTCTTCCATAGGTGCCACGTCCATTATGTGTGTCCATGGCCGTGGCTCGACAGGAGGTGTGTCGCACATAGGGATAGAGTAACTTCCATCCCCATGTTTCTCGAGCAGCAGCTCGTCTTTGCAGAATATGAAATAGTAAGCCATATATATGTTTATTTTTTGCCGAACAGCAACTGCATATCCCTTTCTGCTGCGGGCCGTACCAATGAGTCGGGCACAAAGCGCCAGTTGTTGTTGGCCTTTGGTGTTATGGTGCCCTGACGCTCAATTTCTTTCATAAGATAATAGCGCTGGTCTTTCTCGCTGCGGTATATTATCCGGCTCTCAAGGCTGTCGTGCGGAATGCCCGCGCCGCGTGTTAGCAACTCTCCGCCACCATTGCCACGGTAGCTGTTTACCGCAACTTTATACCATTTTTCCTCATCGAAAGGTGTGCCGTCAGACATCTGCAAAATCCGTACTTTCTGTCCGTCGGGTTTCGTCACGTCCACCTCGTAGTCAATGCCCGCCGCGCTGTCGAAGTTGAAGGTCATGTTTTTAAATCTGAGCCGTGTCTCTCCGTTCCACTCGCTTTCTTCAAGCAGCAACAGGTGGTCGTCGGCCGTCAGCATGGTGTTCACCCACTGGTCGTAGCTCATTTCGAGATGCTTCCGTATCTCGCAGCCTTTGAACCTCATAACGTAGAGTTGGTTCTCATATTTATAAAGGTTGAACATGTCGCTCATGTAGACGGGGCCTTTTTTTATGGTGGCGCTCATTGACAACGGTGCGTTAAACGAAATGTCGGCGCCCGTAATCTGCAGCTGTAGGTTCAGGATGAGGTCTGTGAATGCGCTGCTGCCAAAGAAACACTCCTGCGATGTTATGGTTGCGCCGAACTCGCCGATTTTCTTGTTTACGAAGTTGTTTATCCCGTCGATGTCGGCTTTGAAATAAGCCATAAAATCCTCGTCGACAGGCTGAGAGTCGATATCTACTAACAGTCCCTTTTTCTCCTTTACCGACCATTTTCCGTGTCTCTTCTCAAGAGTGAGTTGGGCCTCAGCCACGGCATGTGCGTTGTTCGCAGGGTCAAGGCACAGCACCTCGTGGCCGGCATCGCTCACTACGGTTTCGGCAAAGCGTGTGTGGTCGTGTCCGAAGAATATCACATCGAAGCCGTCGACCTTTCTGGCCACCTCGAGCGATGCGTTCTCTGCATAGTCCGGGGTTGTTATGCCGCCGTCTTTTCCGCTGTGGAACAGACCGATTATGATATCGGGTTTTTCGTTTTTGCGCAGATATTCTATTGTCCGTCTCGCCGCCGATACCATTTCCTCAAAATGCATTCCCGACCACAGACGGTTTGCGAGCCAGTTTGGAATGGCTGGCGATATCATGCCTACAACGGCAATTTTTGCGCCTTGCCTCTCAACGATGGTATAAGGCTCAAAATATGGCTTGCCGGTGTTGTCGTCGATTACGTTTGCGCCGAGCATGGGGCATTTCACCTCGCCGGCCCATTTGTCGTAGACGGCGTGTCCGGTCTCAATG
>CABSIA010000046.1 GCA_902477645.1 uncultured Prevotella sp.
AACGGTATGCCCACTCTTTTAGCGCGATGCTTGCCAAGGCTGCGGCAAGGGCTATCATTGCAGGCCGGGGCAAATGAGCGCCCGTGAGCGACTGATAGATTTTCAGCGTCCCGTCGTAGCAAATCATGATGCCAACGGCAAGCAGAGCCATGCCGATAATTGCAGTGGCGAGAGTCTCATATTTTCCGTGTCCGTAGTCGTGGCTCTTGTCCTCGGGCATGCTGGATATTCTGACAAATACCACAACTACGATGTCGGTGAGGAAATCGGACAGCGAGTGTACGGCATCGGCTATGAGGGCCGCCGAATTGCCAATAATGCCGGCTGCGAGCTTGAAAACGAGAAGCACCACGTTGATGAGGCTTCCCAACAGCGTTGTGCGGTAAATCTGCCGCTCACGTATGTTGTCTACTGAGTTATTCATTGACTTTGTTTTTAACACCATTATATAACGCATAGCGGGCTGAAATATTGTTTTTAGGTTATGAAGTTGGATATTCGGAGGAAAAGATGTATCTTTGTAGCGTAAAATTCAAAACATGAAGCAAGTAAGACCAAAGAAAAACCTCGGACAGCACTTCCTGACCGACCTGGGCATAGCCAAGCGCATTGCCGACACAGTTGACAAATGCCCCGAGCTGCCAGTATTGGAGATAGGTCCCGGCATGGGCGTGCTGACGCGTTTCCTTGTAGAGAAAAAACGCCCGGTGAAGGCTGTGGAGATTGACACAGAGTCTGTGGCATACCTCAACGAGGCATATCCGTCGCTGCGCGACAACATTATAGGCGACGACTTTCTGCGCATGGATCTCAAAGATGTGTTCGGCGGACAGCAGTTTGTGCTGACAGGAAATTATCCATACGACATATCGTCACAAATATTTTTCAAGATGCTCGACAACCGCGACCTCATACCGTGCTGCACGGGAATGATACAGCGCGAGGTGGCATTGCGCATAGCGTCGGAGCCGGGATGCAAGGCGTACGGCATTCTGTCGGTACTGATACAGGCGTGGTACGACGTGGAATATCTGTTCACCGTAGACGAAAACGTGTTCAACCCGCCACCAAAGGTAAAAAGCGCAGTGATAAGAATGACACGCAACGACACCCGTGAGCTGGGATGCGACGAGAAACTGTTCAAACGCATCGTCAAGGCTGTGTTCAACCAGAGGCGTAAGATGCTCAGAGTGAGCATCAGGCAGGTTGTGGACGCAGCACTGGCGCCAGAGGAATTTTTCACTCACGGGCTTATGACAAAAAGACCCGAGCAGCTCACGCTGCAGCAGTTCGTGGAGCTGACAAACCATGTAGAGCCTTTCGTAAAACATTAAAAAAGGAGTCTGTAGGGCCGCTATGTATAGCGGCCGCAATTATTCCAGGGCAAAGTTGCTTGCAATTATTCCATGGTATTGTTGCTTGCGGCCGCTATGCATAGCGGCCCTACAGCTTCCCCGAATTATAAAAACAAAAATTTTGGGGCTCTCTGATGCAGAAAACTGCAAAAAGAGTTGTCTGGTAAAAATTTTATTTCTATATTTGCAATAGAATAACCAATAAAAAACAAATACACTATGTTAGACGTAAAAGAGACACTCACCGACGCCGAGGAGCGTATGGATATGGCGGCAATGTTTTTGGAAGAGCAACTCGCGCGCATCAGAGCCGGACGCGCAAACGTGGCTATTCTTGACGGAGTTAGGGTTAGCTCGTATGGCTCTATGGTTCCGCTGAACCAGGTGGCTACAGTATCCGTGCCCGACGCACGGACAATTGCCATTAAGCCATGGGACAGAAAAGCCATCAGAGACATCGAGAAAGGCATCATGGACAGCGACGTGGGCATAACACCCGAGAACAACGGCGAGATAATCCGCCTCGCCATTCCGCAGCCTACTGAGGAGCGCCGTAAGGAACTCGTAAAGCAATGCAACAAAATAGGCGAGAAAACAAAAGTAGAGGTAAGAAACGTCAGGGGCGAGATAAAGGATAAACTGAAAAAAGCCATAAAGGACGGACTGTCTGAGGATCTCGAGAAAGACGCCGAGAACGACCTCCAGAAACTGCACGACAAGTTTATCAAGAAAATCGATGACCTGTTGGCCGACAAGCAAAAGGAGATAATGACTGTATAGTCATCCAAAATTTCCAACAAACATGTAGGGCCGCTATGTATAGCGGCAGCAAGCAACAATACCATGGAATAATTGCATGCAACTTTGCCATGGAGTAATTGCGGCCGCTATACATAGCGGCCCTACATATTTCCGAACAACCGTGATTATACAAAACTTCAACAACTAATCCCCTAAAAAAACTTGATGAAGGGACTCGTAATAAAAAACACAGGAAGCTGGTATAGCGTAAAAACCGATGACGGGCAGCTCATTGAAAGCAAAATAAAAGGCAACTTCAGGCTTAAAGGCATAAGAAGCACAAACCCGGTTGCCGTTGGCGACAGAGTTACGATTGTAACCAACCAGGAAGGCACGGCTTTCATATCAGACATTGAGGACAGGCGGAACTACATTATCAGAAAATCGCAAAACCTGTCGAAACAAAGCCATATCATCGCTGCCAACGTCGACCAGGCAATGCTCATCGTCACAACCGCACATCCGCAGACCTCGACAACCTTCATCGACCGCTTCCTCGCCTCGGCTGAGGCATACAGCGTTCCATCTGTTCTTATTTTTAACAAGACCGACTTACTCGACAGCGACGGCTTGCGCTATCAGCAAATGATGGCAGATTTGTACACGACTATCGGCTACCAATGTCTGCAGGTCTCGGCTCAGACTGGCATGGGAATGGATACCATAATGCCGCTGCTGAAAGGCAAGACGACTCTGCTCAGCGGAAACAGTGGCGTGGGAAAATCGACCATGATAAACGCTATAATTCCCGGAGCCGCACAACGCACCGCCGAAATCAGCAACGCACATGACACGGGCATGCACACCACGACTTTCAGCGAGATGCTGGAACTGCCCGAAGGTGGCTACATGATTGACACCCCAGGTATAAAGGGCTTCGGAACTTTCAACATGGAGCCAGAGGAGATAACAAGCTATTTCAAGGAGATATTCCACTTCTCGCAGCATTGCCGCTTCAACAACTGCACACACACACACGAACCTGGGTGTGCGGTGCTGAAAGCTGTTGAGGACCACTACATTTCGGCAAGCAGATACCAAAGCTATCTCTCAATGCTCGACGACAAGGAAGACGGAAAATACCGTGAGGCTTTCTAACAGGGAGGGCAGGTTTCCAACCTGCCCTCCCTGTCATTTAGCAAAACTTAACTTTATATTCCATAAAGAAATTTAACCACCGCACAGACAACAGTACCAAAGCATTACCTTTGCAGAAGCGAAAAACAAACGAGCGCAAATGAGTAACTTGGCATACGGGCGATTGTTGTCCATCTTATTTTTCATTCATCTTTGCACCACACTTCAGGCGCAAAGGGCTGTTGTGGTATGCGACATAGAAACCCGCACGCCTCTACGCGGCGTTGCCGTTGTGACAACCGAAAAATACAGGGACACGACAAACTATCTCGGCGTATGCCATCTGCCCGTGACTTTTACCGAGGCAACTTTCATGCGCCCAAATTACATAGCCTACACCCTAAAGCCAGAGAACACGGCAGACACCATTTTGCTGCTGCCGGCTATGAATGCGCTCACAGAAGTCGTGGTTTGGGGAAAAGACCTGAGAAACAAGTCTATAATGTCGCTTACCGCAGCTGCAAAAGCGGCGGCTGCCAGTGTTCCGCATCCTAAAACGGGAGTCAACTTCGATGCCGGCATGATGTTCGACAGACGCTTAAGGCGTGACAAAAAACATCTGAAGAAAGCCAAGGAGATATTGAAGGAATGGGATAAGAAATAAAACAGGCTGTGAACATTTTGCGTTTTTTCCGCTTAAATCGTAAGCTTTAAACATTAATCTCATGCATTTTGAGACGTCTTTCTGTATATATTTTCTATTTAGCCGGCAAAAAAATGCAATATCAACTGGTAATAAAAAAATATTTTGTACTTTTGCAAATGACAAATAATATCATTATGCAACAAAAACGCACATAACCCCGACAATTAGAAAACAATATTATATCAATCAAAATTAATTAGCATGAGAAAACTTTACATCTTATTTGCAGCTGCAATCGCCGCAACATCCATGAGTGCCTCTCCGGTGTTCTCACCAATTAAGGCAAAATCGCTAAAGAATGGCGGAAAATACAAAATACAAAAGATGCGTCCTGTTAAAAAGTTCCAGAAAGCTGAGGCCACAACCTCTATCTGGCGCCCGGGAACGCAGATTTTGTCAGAATGGGATTCAGAAGCTTCTGAATGGATGTATTCTGCCAAATATGAGACAACCTACGATGCCGCAGGGCGTATTTTGACAGACCTTGTGACACCGCTTGCTCCCGAGGGCACACCCGCCGAAGATGAACCGGCACAGCGCACCACATACGTATATAACGAATTCGGCATGCCAACATCACGGCTGGTAGAAGAGTCTGCTGATAACGGATTTGCGAATTATACTAAGCAGATACGCGAGTATGATTCAGAAGTCCACAATGTAATCATAGCCAACACTGAGTCTATATGGATGGGAGACGAATGGCTCGACATGGGCAACTGCTACCGCAGGGAAGTGACACGCAACAACCTCGGAAATGTTACAGAAGTGACCATTAAGGTGCTTTACGAAGGCGAATATGAGGCCACACAGAAAATGACCGTGGAGTATGGCGACGACAACAAGGCAAACCGCATCGTGACAAGTGCGCTTACCTATGATGAAGACGGCAACTTGTATTGGCAGGACCAAATTGAATATAAAGACATTGTTTGGCACCACACCAACGGACAAATTCTCACAGAGGATATCACAACTACGGAAAACGGCATCGCATCATGCACCGTTATGGATAATGACGGCGAAAACAAGGTGACGGTGGATTATCCTGATGAACACGGTTCATACCACTCTATGCTTACTTACGAGAACGGCTCAGTGGAAGTGGAATATTCCGTCATCGACAACTACGGCAGCTATAATTATAAATCAACCGAAATTTACAAAGAGGAAGGTGAGGAAGATTATACTTATACAGAGACTGAACTTTACCGCAAAAACAAATATGGACTGGAGACCGAAATATTCATGACAGCTCAAGAGAACGATGAGCCTGTAATGGTGATGGAGCACACAAAAGGTGAAATCGGGCAAAATCTCGAATATGGATACCCAGAAACATTCACCGTTCAAAGTTTTGATCCCGAAACTGAAGAATATGCCTACATCTACAAGGTTGACTTCAGCGATTATTCTGATGTTACCGGCGTGAAAGGCATAACAGCAGACAAATCGGCTCCGACAGAATATTATACCATCGACGGCCGCCGCACAAATGCCACTGCACCAGGCATATACATTCTCCGTCAGGGCAAAAAATCGTCAAAGATTGTAAAATAAAAAACAGCGAAGAAATTTAAGTGAAGAGATTTAAGTGAAGAGTGAAGAACGAAGAGTGAAGAAATTTAAGTGAAGAGTAAAGAATTAAATTCCAAAAATTCTATAGGATTCTTCACTCTTCGTTCTTCACTCTTCACTTAAATTTCTTCACCCTTCGTTCTTCACTCTTCACTTAAATTGTTATTTCCCCACTTCCAAAACAGCGGTGACGGGCGGCATCATAGACAACACAAAACTGCCCGGGTGCCACACCGTGAATTTTCTCATCCGACCGCACAATATATTCGCCATTTCCAATATTTTCTATTGAGGCATGATGGCATTCTGGGGTATGTCTTATTTTGAACGTCACACGTGAAGACTCAAACTCTGAGGTCAGGAAATGGAAATCACGGACTTTGAACTCGCTCCTGTATGCCGTCTCCGGGTCGTAGCCATGGCTGACATACAAAACATTCTGCTCTACATCTTTTTTCACAACAAACCACGGGCCGCCTCCAAGTCCAAGCCCTTTACGCTGCCCTATTGTATGAAACCACAGTCCACGGTGCCCGCCTATGATTTCTCCTGTCTCAAGTTCCACTATCTTTCCCGGCTGCTCGCCAAGATAGCGACGTATATAGTCGTTATAGTTTATCTTGCCGAGAAAACATATTCCCTGACTGTCACGCCGCCTGGCGTTTACAAGATGCTCACGCTCGGCAATTTCCCTTACCTCGCCCTTCATATAGTGGCCTATGGGAAAAATTGCTTTCTTGAGCTGCCAGTCGTAAATCTGAGCCAGAAAATCTGTCTGGTCTTTCACAGGGTCAGGACTCGTCACGAGCCATTTCCGTCCGTCAATCCATTCCGTCTGGGCATAATGTCCGGTAGCTATCAGATCGTAATCATGCCCCCGTTTCTCATCGAAAGCGCCAAACTTGACAAGACGGTTACACATGACATCGGGATTTGGCGTAAAGCCCGCGCGTACTTTCTCCATGGTATAGCGGGTAACCTGCGACCAATATTCCCGATGACAGTCTACAACCTCAAGACGGCAGCCATATTTCCGTGCCACAGCCGTCGCCATCTCCAAATCCTCCTCGCTTGAGCAGTCCCACTCCTCCTGTTCCTCAGGACCAATTTTAATATAAAAACAATCGGGATGCAGCCCCATGGCAGCAAACTCGTGTACGACAACACTGCTGTCGACACCTCCCGACAACAGAACGGCAATACGTTTGTCTTTTATTTCTTCCAATTTCATGCAGCAAAAGTAAACAAAAAAAATCATATACGTGCATATTTAACCACACGGTATCTAAAAAATATCTAATTAAAATGCAAAATAAATGGATATTCGGATAATTAGCACTATCTTTGCAAAGATTAAAAGCCCCCCCTGCCCCCCGGCGGGGGGTGTATCACAATAAATATTAAATAACGTTTCCCCACCGGGGGCAGGGGGCAAAATACTTATGACAAATACAGAACAGCTGGTTGAGACTATCACCAAGGGAATACAGGAGAAAAAGGGAGAGGACATTGTTATCGTAGACTTGCGCAAAACCGACGGAGCCATAACAAGCTTTTTCGTTATATGCCAGGGCAACTCGCCAACACAGGTAGAGGCAATTGCCGAGTCGGTGGGAGATATGGCAAGAATAGAATTGGGAGAAAAACCCGCAAACGTAAACGGGCTTGAGACTGCCCATTGGGTGGCAATAGACTATGTTGACGTGATTGTTCACATTTTCTTACCAGAAGTAAGAGATTTCTACAATCTAGAGGACTTGTGGCAGGATGCGCCTATGAGAAAAATTAAAAACGAAGAATAGAAACAACGCCCGACGGCCAAAGGGTAAGTCAATCAAATACCGAAAAAGGCTAATGGATTCTTCACTCTTAATTCTTAACTCTTCACTAAATATAAAGTATGAACAATAACATGAATGATAACCAGAACAATGACAAGCAGCCGAAAATGCCAAAATTCAATATGAACTGGATTTACGGCATCATCATCATGGCACTCGCATTGCTCTTCGTCACGGGCGGCGGCAACTCGCTTGCAAGTGGCGCAACAGAACGAGCCGCACAGGATGCCACATATACAAAATTCAAAGAATATGTGGAAAAAGGATACGCCAAAAACGTTGTCGTAAACAAAGACGAGGACGAGTTGAAAATGTACGTACACCCGAAATACATCCGTACCGTATTCAAACAAAGCGCCAAGCAAACAGGTGCCTCTCCATACGTGAAAGTGGTTTACGGCTCGGGCGAAGACCTTGAGACATATCTCGCCGACGCGCAGAAACGCGGAAAAATCCTCGACTACAGCTACGAGAAAAACGAGAGCAACGGACTGTTCAACTTCCTGATAAACTTTTCGCCACTCATCATCTTCTTCCTCTTTATATGGTTTATGGGAAGACGCATGGGAGGCGGAGGCGGAGCTATGTTCAACGTCGGAAAAAGCAAGGCAAAACTCTACGAGAAAGCCAACGACCTGGGCATAACCTTCAAAGACGTGGCCGGACAGGAAGGCGCAAAGCAGGAGGTGCAGGAAATTGTAGACTTCCTGAAAAATCCTCAGAAATATACCGACCTTGGAGGTAAGATTCCAAAGGGAGCTTTGCTCGTCGGTCCTCCGGGAACCGGCAAGACCCTGCTCGCCAAAGCTGTGGCAGGAGAGGCAGGAGTGCCATTCTTCTCTATGAGCGGAAGCGATTTCGTAGAGATGTTTGTCGGTGTGGGAGCAAGCCGTGTCCGCGACGTGTTCCATCAGGCAAAAGAAAAGTCACCTTGCATTATCTTTATCGATGAGATTGATGCCGTCGGCCGCGCACGAAGCAAAAATCCGTCAATGGGCGGCAACGACGAGAGGGAAAACACTCTGAATGCGCTGCTTACAGAAATGGACGGTTTCGGGACAAACAGCGGCGTAATAGTGCTTGCGGCCACAAACCGCGCCGACATGCTCGACAAGGCACTCCTTCGTGCCGGACGTTTCGACCGGCAGATAAACGTAGACCTGCCAGACCTTGCCGAGAGAAAGGCAATTTTCCAGGTCCATCTGAAACCTGTAAAAAAAGACGACAGCGTGGACATCGATTTCCTCGCACGTCAGACTCCAGGCTTCTCTGGTGCCGATATTGCCAACGTTTGCAACGAGGCTGCCCTTATTGCCGCACGCCACAATAAGCCGACAGTTGGCAAACAGGATTTCCTCGACGCCGTAGACAGAATTATCGGCGGACTCGAGAAGAAAACCAAAGTGATGACGGCTGCCGAAAAACGCTCGATAGCTCTCCACGAGGCCGGCCCCGCCACCATAAGCTGGTTCTGCCAATACGCAAATCCGCTCGTCAAGGTGAGCATAGTTCCGCGCGGACAGGCTCTGGGCGCGGCATGGTATCTGCCAGAGGAACGGCAGATTACAACCAAAGAGCAGATGCTCGACGAAATGTGCGCATTACTCGGCGGACGCGCTGCCGAGGAGCTTTTCACAGGCCACATATCGACAGGCGCAATGAACGACCTTGAGCGCGCCACAAAGAGCGCTTTCGGAATGATTGCATACGCCGGCATGAGCGACAAACTGCCAAACATCTGCTATTACAACAATCAGGAATACCAGCTCCAGAGACCATACTCCGAGACAACGGCAAAAATCATAGACGACGAGGTTCTGAAACTCATCAACGACCAATATGCACGTGCCAAGAAATTGCTGACTGAGCACAAGGAGGGACACAACCAACTGGCAGAGTTGCTGATAACCCGTGAGGTTATTTTTGCTGAGGACGTGGAGAAAATTTTCGGCAAACGTCAATGGGTAAGCCGCTCACAGGAGATTATCGACGAGAACGACGCCTTGGCCGATCCAAAACTCGAAGACATGCCAGAGGAGGTCAGAAAAGCTCAAGAAGAGCACGAGAGACGACTGGCTGAAGAAAACAATAATGAATAACGGAGAACGAAGAGTGAAGAAAGAAAAATCCAACACCAATAAAAGCTAACGGATTTTTCGTTCTTCACTCTTAACTCTTCACTCACTAAATAATCTAAATACTATGACAGACAAACAGAAAAACTTCATCGCCAGAACAATTACAGGCACACTTTTCGTTACCATAATGGTAGCCGGATTTCTAAACCCGAGAGCCATGGTATTCCTCTTTGCACTCATCACAGGACTGTCACTATGGGAGTATACAGGACTTGTGAACGACATAGACGATGTAAGGGTAAACCGCTTCATATCTACCGTGGCAGGTGTATACCTATTTGTCGCCGTAGCAGGCTGGCGGATGGGCATTCTGAACAACTTCATAGCATTTGTCCCATACTTGCTGACAATTGTCTACCTGTTCGTGAGCGGGCTGTATACAGAAAATAAAAATGCCGTCAACGACTGGGCTTACACCATGCTCGGCCAAATGTACGTGGCTCTGCCACTGTCGATGATAAACATTCTGGCATTTGAGGTCTCTGCCGACGGCACAGGCATAAACTACGACATGCTTTTGCCGCTCAGCATTTTCATATTCCTATGGGCCAACGACTCTGGCGCATACTGCTTTGGCTCACTGTTTGGAAAACACAAACTGTTCCCCAGAATAAGCCCGGGCAAGAGCTGGGAAGGCTCCATTGGCGGCGGACTGCTGGTAATGGTTGTCGCAGCCGCTCTCGGATGGTATGCCAACAACGGCGTTGAGGCGCATCAGCTGAGCATTGCCGGATGGGTAGGTCTCGGACTGGTTGTAGTTGTAGCCGGAACTCTTGGCGACCTTGTAGAGAGCCTGTTCAAACGCACTCTTGGAATTAAAGACAGCGGAAACATTCTGCCCGGACACGGAGGAATGCTCGACCGCTTCGACTCGTCGCTCATGGCTATTCCGTCGGCTGTAATATATCTTTATACCATTACATTATTTTAAGGTCTGATAACCTAACCATAACCTCTGAAAGGTTCAGATAAAAATATATGAAACGAAGAGCCTGCATCTATACCTACGTTCTGTTGTCATTGGCGTTTATTATCGTCAATCTCGTTACTCTATCCAATCTGCATCCTTGGATTGATGAGGTGATGATGCTCGACACATCTTACAATATGGCCGTTCATGGCTCATGGGAGACTACGGCCTGGTATCGCGTAGTAGGGCAATATCCCTTTTCGACCTACCCTCCACTCTACCAGATGGCGGCAACCGTATGGATATGGCTGTTTGGCAGCAGCCTGGTTACAGTCAGGAGCATGAATCTGCTCTTTACTTTCATGCTTGGCGGAATCTGCCTACGGATTATGAGGCGACATGGACTCCGGCTTACAACATGGACAGTTGCCCTGTTCACGGTGTTGCTGTGGGGCACCGGCGAAATGGCATGGATGTATAGAAACGGACGGCCAGACATACTCTGTGCTTTGGTTTTTGTCCTCACGGTCTTGGCAATTGACACTTATCTGTCGGCAAAGTCCCAAACAACACGCTTTGCAGTCATTGTATCCTCTGCCCTGCTTTTATGCACAGGTGTTCAAGCCGCAGTCTGCCTTTTAGCAGTATGGATGTATTTCTTCATAGTTAAGAAAGGCCGGCGTAAGGAAAGTCTCCATCTGCTGATTATCCTGCTGACAGGCATATTATCAGGACTGCTCCTGGTGGCACTATTCATGCTGGCTCACGGCCGGCTGGCGGCTTTTGCAAGCAGTATCATTCAGTATTCTGCCACACTGTCGGGCATAGCCTTGGCAGTGCTTCCTTGGGCTGGCGGGGTATTTGGCTTTAATTCGGAGCCTTACACACAGAAACTGCTTGAACTAAGCGCAGATTCTGACTTTTTCGAACGACTCGGCTCTGTTGCCGAATACCGCAGTTTCATCATACTTTCAATTATTGCGCTGGCAGCATACGGTGTCATTTTCAGGAATAACCTGCGAAATCTCGTGGGCGACAAAGGCTTCGTAATGTTACTATGCGCGCTCTATGTGCCATTAATCATGACAATAGCGGGACGTTTTCCTGCCTATTACCGATGGATGGCCTTCCTCCCTCTTTTAGTTTCTGTCACGTCTATAGCGGCAAGACACAGATTGTGGTGTGCCGTGTTTGGTGCGGTAGCAGTATTGCTGACAATCTTCGGCATCAGGTCGATGCAGCCCGATAATCAGTGGAACTATAAAAACATACGCTCTTTTATTCAGCGGCAACATTTCAAACCGTCAGACATTGTGGTTTGTCCCTTTTCTACATTCTACGAGATGAAACCCGTCTGCGACACATGCTATTTCGTCGGTATCTTCCCAACAGAATTTGTCAGTCATGTGGACTACATCATCGAGGCATCCGATGGCGATGAGTTCGACCGGCGCATCACCAATTACGTGAACAAACTGAAAACAGACACTACTGTTGTGCTAAAATCTATAGATCACTGCGAAAATCCGTCATTAACACTCTATCGGGTGCAGACGAAATAAGAATATAAAGATTATCACTCTGATACATCCAAGCCAATGGCAGAACGACTCTGGCGCACACTGATTTGGCTCATAGTTTTGAAAACACAAACTGTGAGCCAGAACAAGTCCTGGCAAGAGCTGGAAAAGCTCCATAGGCGGCGGAATATAAGTTTTAAACCACTCCAATGTTTTTACATTTTCCGCCAGACAGTAAAAAAAGCAAACAACATGAAATCCGCATATCTGTTATTGACAACTCTCATCCTGACAGCGTTGACATTATTGGCCGGATGTGTCGAGAACCGGCATTCGGGCACAATGTTGGAGAATGTGGAGACGCGTCTGGAGAATTATCCAGACTCAGCCAAACCCATTCTTTCTCAACTTGACAGCCAAAAGAGACGAATTGGTAGAAAGCCTGAGGCGGAAAGAATGGATTTTGAGCTCTCCTATGCCTATGCCATGAATAAAGCCTACAGAAACTTTACAGCAGACACCATTCTAAACAAAGTAACCTCATATTACGAGAAGAACGGTACGGCTTATGAGAAAATGATGTCGCAATATCTGTCAGCATGTGTATATCGTGATCTTGACAACTGGCCCAAGGTCATGGAGCATACTCTCAGGGCTATTGAACAATACGATTCCACAGACAGCCGGAGACACTACAGATTACTTTATAAAATCTACGGGCTAAAATCAGATGCGGAATACGAAGTGAATTTGGCAAGCGCACAGATAATGTCAATTGACAAAGCAGTTTATTATGCCCATAAAGCAGGCGACCCGATAAATGCGTTAAGAATACTGAGCCATAAGGGACTGGCATATTCATTACGCGGAGATTTTGACTCTGTGATAGTGCATAATACGAAGTGTGCTCAAGAGTTCAGAAAAATAGGAGCGTACGACGATACCAACATAACAGAGGGGGCAACAATGGACGCATTCCTAAACAAGAAAGATTTCAAGAGATTAAAAAAGGCAATAGACATATTTTCACACACAACAAAGGTCACTGGCGGCACAGAAGGCCAGAAAAACAATGTCTTTTATTATTACAAGGCGGAATACTACAGAAATACAGGGCTCATGGACTCCGCATTATATTTCCTGACAAAAGGGCTACACGAGAGCGTTGTCATGGATGACAAACATGCCATATTAGAAGGTTTGTCAGCATTTTACCGGCAAACAGGCAACAACGATTCCGTCTCAAAATATGCCATACTCGCCTCTGAGCTATACGACTCTATTTGCGCCATACAAAATACAGACATTGTATACAACTCTTTGAGCTGTCATGAGAAAAAAGCAGCCACGTCCGCAATTGACGGCATCAGGCGGCAGGCAGGCGGCATTGTGGCAGTAGCTGTCGCCATTGCCTTCCTTGCAACAATAGCCGCCATAATAGCGGGGCGCCATGCCAAATTTTGGGAACAGGCAGAAAAGGATATTCAAAACAGGCTCACATGCTTTGTCGAGCACACGAATTCTGAAATAGAAAAAATGAGAGAAAGGGAGAAATCCCAAAACACAGCAAAATTTGAGGAGGCAAGAACTGCCATCTACAATTCCGTATTTTATAAGCAGGCATTGTCCGCCTGCGCCAACAAGCAATATGCCAGTTATGAGATTATTAAGGAACTGACCAGCCTCACAGAGCAGCAGTTCCCGGCATTCAAGAGCAAGGTAAACCCCAAAGGCAACATGGACAACTTTAATTATTCCATTTGTATATTGACAAAATGCGGTTTCAAGCCATCAGAAATATCCATTCTTCTAAACGCATCCAAGTCGGTTATTTCAAAAAGAAGAAGGATGTTGATGAAAATTATATTCAACAGAGAGGGTGATATAAAAGATTTTGATAAACTGATAGATTACAACACATAACAGCAGCTGTCCTTAAATTCTTATTATCTACATTTGCGAATATTGTTTTGTATATTCAATTGGAAACTAATTGGAAACTCTATTGGATATCACATTATTACGTTTTGTATGTTATTATAGTTTGTAATGTTATTTTATTTGCCATTTGGCTGTTTGGCAAAAAGCGCATAACTTTGCGGCAAACCAATTAAATTACAACTATGAAAAAATTACTGATTGTATTAGCACTTTTATTGTCTATAAATGCCGTCGCATATAATAAAGTGCCAACAAATGACATTGTAGTCAATGTCGTATTCAAGAAAATAAAACATTTAAGTTCATATCCAACCACACCCCGAAAACCAGCCATGCCAATAACGGCATCACAGTCCGGTCACATCTTCACCTTTCCTGACTATCTCGCAGGCGAGGCCATAGAGTTCATGTCAGGCGACACCGTTGTGTACACGTCTGTAATAAGTGAGGACGGCACGGTTACCGCCCCCGATGACCTCGCAGGCGAATACACGCTCGTGCTGTACATAGGTGATGAGGTGTATAGTGCCGAGGTGGAAGTTGAATAATTGGCAGCGTTATTATTATTAATTTTGAAATATAATATTATGAAGTTAACCTGCTCGCTATTGTCTTTGTTATTCCTGCCATTCATATCCTTTGCCCAAAATGAAATAAGATACAGTTACGATGCGGCTGGCAATCGTATAAAGCGGGAAATAGTGATATCTGCACCAAAAGCGCAGGCAAACAGGCAGGGCATTCTCCCTGAGGACCGGATGTTCTCTGATAAACTCCAAGACCATTCCGTCAGAATATATCCAAACTCTACTGAGAGCAGTCTGAAAATCTGCATTTCCGGGTTAAAAGACACAGATAAGTGCTCGTATGTAGTTTATAATGCTCAGGGTGCTCTGACAGTGAGAGGCGAGATTAAAAATGATGTTGCCGATATAGACATCAGCAATAATCCTACAGGTGTCTATCTTTTGAGAATAACAATTAACAATATCCCGACAACATGGAAGATAACAAAGAAATGAGAATATATAATGTCCTAAAGATATTTTTCTGCGTCATATTATTAAGTATGCCATATTGTGCCAGTGCTTATAGTTTGGGCACAGCACTCGTTGGCAAATCTGAGTTTGTGGAAAACGATATGTACATGCTGAACATCCCCCAGCAGGACTCTGTTGTTCCCCCACCCCCAAACAGACTTGGCAATAATCCTGAAGAATATGAGCCTGACGGGCCTTTTTTCCCAGTTGACCCGGGAAAACCTGTTAATCCAGATTCTCTTGGCGTAGGCGTTATAGACATGGGCAACTCTGTAGGTACACCAAAAGGCGTTCTTGATGTCTCAAGCTCAGGAGCGGCTGTATACAGCATGGCATTTGAGGTTCCCAACGGAGGACCGCTCACACCACAGGTTGGCATAGCATATAACAGCCAGTCTGGCGGATATGGACTTGTGGGATATGGTTTCAATATAACAGGTATCTCCGCAATTACCTGAGGGGGCTGTGACATGTTTCATGACGGCAGACAATCAGGAGTAACATATACGTCAAGCGACAACCTGTTCATTGACGGCAAGCGCATGATACTGCAGTCAGGCACCGCAGGGCAAAATGGCGCTGTCTATACTGTGGAGGGAGACCCGTTTACAAAGATTGTGGTTCATGGCAACTACAACAACACGGCGACTACCACATGGTTTGAGATGACAACCAATACCGGTATGACCTATGAGTATGGCAATTCCGCAAATTCAAAAATAGCCTATAGAAATAAAAAGGGATATTCTCGTATAGCCTCGTGGTATGTCAGCAAGGCGACAGACAGGTATTCCAATTACATAACCTATGATTATACCGTCGCAGAGCTTAGCATCAGGCCAATTACTATCACCTATGGTAAAAACTCAGTTAAAGACCGTGGTATAGTCAACAAAATCAGCTTTGTTTATGAGAGACTTGGCGAAAATGCGAGACCGTTTGTCATTGAGGACCAGCAGGGAATTACAATGGCGCGTCTCTCATCCGTAACGACAAGCAGCAACGGCAAAGCGTACCGGAAATACACATTTACTTACAATGACAAATCAGACCAGTCTTATGGAAAATGGACTCGGCTTGTAAAGGTTGAGGAGGCAAACGGCAGCGGCGAAAAATTTCCCCCTGTCAAATTCACCTGGGAACATCTGCCTGCTGTCAGTGTTCATGCATCCCAAATTGATGTCTCAACAAATGATAATGGCTGGGGAAACATAGAGGAGACAAGCAAACATTTTTTTGCAGCAGACCTTAACAGTGATGGTGTCAGCGATATTATAAGGGTCTCACCTGTGAAAGTAACTACAGCAGTTTGGGCCGGCGGCTCATCTTACAGTTATTTTACTAATGTATATGTAAGTAGAAGCGAGGTCGCAGCTTCAGGAAGTATAACATACAAAACACCGCTGGCATACTCTCTTCCACCAGGAATGTCCATGGATGATATAAAGTCAATGTTTGGCGGCTCGTCTGTCATGGACTTTGACGGTGACGGCTATAACGATTTGGTGTTCCCGTTCCAGAATGCGGTAAGCGGTCTTTGGAATCAGGCTGTTTTCAACATTATTATGGGCAGCGATATCGCATCTATGGTGAGTGGAGGATTTTATACATTTGCCGTAGATCTCAAGTCTACAGACAAGGCCCCTTTGTTTGCAACGTTAGATGTGGACGGTAACGGCAAGGATGATGTCGTGTGTCTGGAACAGCGAAAAAAGAATGATGTCTACCCTTGTACTATAGTACAATATGATGGCGACTCGAATTTAAGCCATACAGAATTAAACCTTACACTTCCACAGGGTGTAAACAAAGATATCGAGAAACTTTTTGTCGGCGACTACAACAACGACGGACTCTCTGACCTGATACTGCTGTATGATGGCGGTTATAAAATCTATTTTAACAATGGAGGAGTTACTGCCGCAGAGAGATTTACGGAAGCTGACACAAAATCGGGAACCGATTTTGGTAATCATTGGAAAATGCAGCAAGGCGATTTCGACGGTGACGGATTGTCTGACTTTGTCTATTACAAATCAGGAGGGTCTTGCCTGTATATAGCGCACAACAATGGTGACGGGACTTTCTCACATACGCAGACACCGGATATCGGAGTCTCAGACCATGCCTCGGGCAAGGACGACAGCCGCTTTGCCATAACCGTATGCGACATAGACCACGACGGACGCTCCGATGTCATGGTATGCAAGGCAGGATATGACCACAGAGGCTTCCCCCACTTTGACAATGTGTATACAGACACACAGGTCAGGTGGCTCTATTCTACAGGCTCTAATCTTGTGCTTGCCAAAAGCTATACCAAACACCGTGAGGATGACGCTAATGAAAGCTCCATCTTCACTGGCGACTTTGACGGTGACGGGTACGTGGAAATTGCGAATTATGGCAGCAGGCTGACTGCTACAGATGATTCGTTCAATGAGAAGATCTGCATCTATAAATCAGGAGACAAACTGCCGTCGATTGGAAAAATCATTAAAATATATGACGGTCTGGATAATGGCAGCTCTATCCAATATGCAAGTGCAGCAAATCCTAATGTCTATAAAAAGAGCATTAAAAACGCTTACCCTGTCAACACATATACACTTCCGCTGTCTGTCGTTGAAACCGTAAGAAGAGACAATGGCTCCGCAGGCAAGCTGACAACAAATTATTCCTATGAGGATCTCAGGCTGCATATCGCAGGC
This sequence comes from uncultured Prevotella sp., assembly GCA_902477645.1. Classification (GTDB taxonomy): domain Bacteria; phylum Bacteroidota; class Bacteroidia; order Bacteroidales; family Bacteroidaceae; genus Prevotella. The sequence goes on from CABSIA010000046.1 coordinate 17,619, forward strand.
AAGGGCATGCTCGGCTTCAACACCGTAACCAGCGAGAACACCACGTTGGGTACGAGAGAGAGCAGCTGTATAACGGAATGGGACGAGAGCCTGTGGATACCAACTGAGATCAAGTCATCAAGCTCGGCAGGAGACAATACATCCACGATAGTGTCAACATTCTCTGTATCAAAGGCAGGCAACAACTACTTTGCGTATGTTTCCAGGAAAGACGTGACCGATTTGGACGGCAATACTGCCACAACCATATCCAACTATGATGTGTCAAAGGGTGTTGTTGTCGATGAGACTGTACAGAACGACGGCGACAATATGTATAAGAAAGTATCATACTCCGGCTACCAGAACAAAGGCGGAGTATGGCTTCCCGCAAAATTGACCATGACTCAGAAACACTCAGACGCCCCGTCGCCATATACTACAGTTACGGCTTATACTTACGACGACAAAGGCAATGTGCTGACAATGACTGAGAACAGCGGAACAAACATGGCGCTCAAGACAACATCGACCTATGACGTGTACGGCAATGTCCTCTCATCTGTAACCACAGGCAACGGCGTGAAGGCTATAACAAAATACAATGACTATGACCCGTCGGGGCGTTTCGTCGTTAAAAGTTATACCAGCCCGGCATCGGCCGTCAATACCTTCACGTATGATTTGTGGGGCAACATGCTTACAGAGAGCGACG
>CABSIA010000047.1 GCA_902477645.1 uncultured Prevotella sp.
ACTAGATCCAACTCGTAACGGATAAGCAATGACGCACGTATTCCGCCATTTGGGCACGTCTATACCCTATCCGGCGTTATCTGCTTTTCATTTACAGACATGCATTTCTGTAAATCTGAACAATTTTGAATATGCGCATTTTCAAAAACAAACAGATAAACATCTTAATAAAAATGAAAAAGAAAACAGGCTTCAACCTGAGAAGCATTTGCGGCGAGAAAATCATTGTTGCGGAAGGCAAGGAAAATATAGATTTCAGCAGTATTATCTCTATGAATGAGACTTCGGCCTTCCTTTGGGAAAAAGCCGCCAATTCTGATTTTACAGCTGAGACTTTTGCCAAATTCCTGACTGATGAATATGACGTAGAGTATGATACAGCTCTTGCCGACTCAAAAGAGATTATTTCACTTTGGCACAAAGCTGGAATTATAGAAGAGTAAAAATAAGTTTAAATCATATCATATAATTTTGCGATATGGAAGAAACAACGGTCAAAATAATAAGCAAGAGCGAAATGCTGCCCAATATGACGTGCAGCAACTTCTTCCATAGCATAGAGCTTTTTGGCATCATAGAACGCTCATCGAGACAAACTCCATATATGGCAGTTGCCTACGACAGCAAAGGCAACGTAACAGCTCATCTTCTTGCCATTGTAAGAAGACGAGGCTCACTTATCCCGCCCTACCTTTTCACCCATGGACGCATCTATGGCGAGGGCGATTACGAAACCAATTGTACAGAAAGGGAAAAAACTTTCGGACTAATGCTCAATGCCATATCACGCAAGTTTCGCCGCCGTATGTGCCTGTTTGTTGAGTTCAGCGACATATCACAAAAAATGTTCGGCTACCGACATTTCCGATCTGAAGGATATTTCTGTGTCAACTGGCAGGAGGTTCACAACTCATTGCATTCCAAACACCCGGAAGAGCGCCTCACTCCGAAAGCAATACGCTATATAACTCATGCCACCGAGGAAGGTGTAAGCGTAGCTATAGCGAATACAGAAAAGCAGATTAGCGACTTCTATAAGATTCTGCACAAGAAGACATGGATTAATTTCCGGCTTCTCATCCCGCCCTACGGCCAGTTTCTTGAGCTTGCCCTTAGCGACAATGCCGATATCTTTGTTACCACATACAAAGGCTGTATCATAGGCGGTTGCGCCTGCACATATTCTGGAGGAGATGCCTGCATGTGGTATCTTGCCACACGCAGCAAACGCTATATTCATCTGCACCCCAACTACATCACGCTGTGGCATGCCATTCTTCATGCTTACAACAAAGGCTGTGCCCATTTCCGCTTTCTTGATGTTGGCCTTCCCACCCGCTCAAATCCCTACCGCAATTTCATCCTTTCTTTCGGTGGCAAACCTGTAGGCAAATACCGTTGGTTCCGTTTCTCCATTGGCTGGATTAACAGCCTCATGTCGTGGATGTTTAGAGGATAATATTATACTAATAAAAAATACAGGCTACCCGTAAGTAACCTGTATTATGTTCTGCAACGATGCAAGAAGAAATATTAAGCCTCTGTCTCAGCTTCTGCGGGAGCTGCCGCAGCAGCCTCTGCCTCAGCCTTTGCAGCAGCAGCGGCAGCCTTCTTCTCTGCAACCTTCTGTGCGATAGCCTCGTTAATTTTCTTCTCTTGCTCGAGTTCTTTTGCAGCAAGTTCTTTCTTAGCCTTAGCCTGACTTTCCTTTACTGCGTTAACCTTCTGGTCTTTGCCAGCCTTCCAAGCGTCGAACTTAGCCTGTACAGCAGACTCCTCGAATGCGCCCTTCTTGACACCACCACGGAGGTGCTTCATCATGTAGACACCCTCACCACGGAGAATGTTACGGACTGTGTCAGTTGGCTGTGCGCCACACTCTACCCAATAGAGAGCACGGTCGAAATTCAAATCTACAGTAGCAGGATTGGTGTTAGGATTGTAAGTACCAATCTTCTCAATAAATCTACCATCACGTGGTGCTCTTACGTCAGCGGTAACAATGCTATAAAAAGCATAGTTCTTACGACCGCCGCGTTGCAATCTGATTCTTGTTGCCATTTTTTAATAATTCTTTTAAATTTTAGGTTTGAATTTATGCCTCCAACTCGTGAAAGCGGGTGCAAAGTTACGAAATTTCTGTTAATTATCACCAATAAACTATATTTAACTCCTAATTCTTTACGCTTTATTAACTTTTAGCTTGCGTCTTTGCCTTTTTTAGGCACAGAGGCTGAATATCTGGGAATTTTATTCTGTATATGATACTCCCCAAAAAGAATTATCCCCCGACTCGCGTCGGGGGATAACAACAACACAAACACAAATTTACGGGTTAGGCCATAAGCCACACCGTTATATTGTTTTCGGTCAAGTTCTTTTAGAAAGCCATCTGCTGAAAGCTTGTTGCAAAAGTAATGCAGTGGCTTACATTACTCCGTCTTCACGAAGCTTAACCTGCCACTTCCAGGCACTTGCCAATACGTCTTCGATTTTAGCCTCTGCCTTCCAGCCGAGAACATTGTTGGCCTTGTCAACATTACCCCAAATCTTCTCGATATCTCCCTCACGGCGCGGACCGAACTTCCAGTTAAGCTTAACGCCTGTAGCCTTCTCGAATGCGTCAACGATTTCCTTTGTTGAATTTCCGTTACCGGTACCGATGTTGAAATATTCGATGCTGTCGGTCTCCTGGTCAAGTACACGAGCCATAGCTGCTACGTGAGCCTTAGCGAGATCTACAACATAAATATAGTCGCGGATGCAAGTTCCGTCAGGAGTATTGTAGTCGTTACCGAAGATTGTAAGCTCCTTGCGGATGCCGATAGCTGTCTGTGTAACGAAAGGTATCAGGTTGTTTGGAACACCGTTTGGAAGCTCACCGATGAGAGCTGATGGGTGTGCGCCGATTGGGTTGAAATATCTCAAAACGATGCTCTTGATAGGTGCGCCGCTGTGGATATAGTCGAAGATAATCTGCTCGTTAATTTCCTTTGTGTTGCCATAAGGAGAAGTTGCCTTCTGATGAGGAGCCTCTTCTGTTACAGGCAGGTTCTCTGGCTTTGGCTGACCGTAAACGGTACAAGAGCTTGAGAAAATGATGCCCTTAACATCGTATTGTGGCATAAGCTCAAGAAGGTTGATGAGCGAGACGATATTGTTGCGATAGTAAAGCAATGGCTTCTGAACGCTCTCGCCAACAGCCTTGCTTGCTGCGAAATGGATGATGCCCTGAATTTTAGGATATTTCTTAAATACAGCCTCGGCAGCGTCTTTGTCGCGAAGGTCTACCTTCTCGAATGCGGGACGTACGCCTGTGATTTTTTCGATACCGTCGAGTACTTCGATTTTTGAGTTAGAAAGATCGTCGACTATTACTACTTCATAGCCAGCCTCGATAAGCTCAACAGTGGTGTGTGAACCGATAAATCCAGTTCCACCAGTAACAAGAATTGTCTGCTTCATAGATAATATGATAATTATTGTTTTGGTTAATCTATCCGCAAAGGTACAACTTTTATTCGGAATTGTGAAAATAATATTGTATTTTTTCGCTTTAGACATTATATTCGCAAATATTGCGGGCTGAAAGCCCATAAAGCTCTTAGCCCAGGGTATAGCGTAGCGGCACCCTGGGTAATTAATGTAATAATAAAATATGCGCCCTGAAAGGGCAAAAGCGTAAGAGTAAGATAAAATAATTATCTGATTATTAAACGCTTTTGCCCTTTCAGGGCGCATGGATTTGTGATAACATACAATACCCAGGGCGTTGCCCTGGGCTATGCGCTTCAGCCCTTTCAGGGCGAGTCAATTGAGTTTATCCTCAATAAATATTATTTATTCTGGATTTTCGTATTTGTCACCTGTCTCCTTTACCAGTCTTCTTGCGTATGGTGCCGGGAAACCAGGACGGGCAACACGTGAGCCTAACCCCTCTGGTGTACGTGTAAACTGCCCGTTTTTCTCAGGCTTAACAATCATATCGTTGTATTTGACGATAAGATGTGTGGCGAGCTGTTTCCAACGGTCAAGCATCTGCTGCGCCTTCTCAATGGTATAGCCGTTGAGATATTTCTGAGCCTTTGCCGGATTCTCGGCATAAAGTTTTGCGGCCTTTGCCTCAATCTGTGGCTGAAGCTCAAAATAACTGTTTTCAAGACTGTCGCGAACAGCCTCAAGACTTGGGAACATCATAGAATAGCGTGGATAAACCATGTTGCTGACCCAGTTGCATACCCAATAGGCGTTGTCCATAGAGAAATTCAAAGCGTCGGCTCCTGGAGTGTTGTAACATGTTGGCTGTACTGTTGTACAGCAGTAAACAGGCGTGTAGGCAATCATGTTGCCGTCATCGTTGCCAAACCACAAAATACCTCCAATCTCATTAGGCAGCCATGAGCGCATCTGGCTGATATACGAGAACGCAGACTGCTGTGTGCTTGTAGGACGCTCATTGAAATACTTCTTTCCGTCGACGGTAAACGTCAATGGCGTAGGACGATACGGCATCTGCCATATACCGCCACCCATATCCGCAGAGTCTAAGGCAAGGGGTGTGTTCTCGTAATGGTCGCGCATGTCACGCTCAAGGTCTTTTACGCTAATTTTTTTATTAGGAATTATCCACAAAGGCATATCCTCGGCATCGGCATCTTTTCCAAGAGCCCAAGGAAGATAGCGTGACATGTCCTTATAATGATTGAAGAACGACCACACACGGGCATCGCAGAAACGGCGGCCACCAAAATCAGGCTTTGCGTATGCTTCCTTCCAAGAGAAATCGGCATCCTTACCCGTGAACCATCCCTGCTTGCGTGCAAACTTTATAACATCCTTCGAGTAAAGAACATTCTCCTTGTCCTTAAGATTGAACTTACCTATACGGCTCTGGTTGGCATGTGCGCAGATGGCGTCGTCAGGTATTCGCATAGCCACCCAAACAACGCCTTTGCTGCCTGGTCCCTTACCCATCATTTCCATAATCCAAGCCTCGTCAGGGTCGCAAATGGTAAAGGTCTCGCCCTCACTGTTGTAGCCGTAAGTCTCGGCAAGATTTGTCATAACGCTGATAGCCTCACGTGCTGTCTTCGAACGCTGAAGAGCTATATATATAAGACTGCCATAGTCGATGATGCCAGTGGAGTCAACCATCTCCTCACGTCCGCCGTATGTAGTCTCGCCGATTGTCACCTGAAACTCGTTGATATTGCCTATAACATTGTAGGTCTCAGCAGCCTCAGGTATAGAGCCATGATATTTGTGGGTGTCCCAATCGTAGACTTCCCTCATAGTACCCTTCTCGTGCTTGCCGGCGGGAAAATGGCAAAGATTGATGAACATGCCATAGTCGTCGGCATTGTATGTACACATCACCGAGCCGTCGGCAGAAGCCTTTTTGCCGACAATGAAGTTTGTACAGGCATTACTAAAATTTGCCATTCCCATGAAGAGAATGGCTGCTATTGTAAGTTTCTTCATAAACGTACGGTATTAATCGACAGCCTTGAAACTCATGTCGAGTCCCTTAACTGAATGAGTAAGAGCACCTACAGAGACAAAGTCTACGCCCTGCTCAGCATAGCTGCGAATGGTATCGAATGTGATACCGCCACTCGACTCTGTCTCGTAGCGACCGGCTATAATGTCTACAGCTTTCTTTGTATCCTCAACTGTAAAGTTGTCGAGCATTATGCGGTCTACCCCACCCTTGTCAAGAACCTGCTGAAGCTCGTCAAAGTCTCTAACCTCAATCTCAATCTTCAGGTCGAGCTCGTTCTCTTTAAGATAGTTGTGGCAACGGTCAATTGCATTGGCTATACCTCCGGCAAAGTCGATATGATTGTCTTTAAGCAGTATCATATCGAAAAGACCTATGCGATGGTTTGTGCCTCCGCCAATTTTAACAGCCTGTTTCTCAAGCATGCGGAGACCGGGAGTTGTCTTGCGGGTATCGAGAACACGTGTGTTTGTTCCCTCAAGCAGCTTGACATATTTGCTTGTCATTGTCGCAATACCGCTCATCCTCTGCATGATATTCAGCATAAGGCGCTCTGTCTGGAGCAAAGAGCGGACCTTGCCCGTTACTACCATGGCAACGTCGCCAACCCTTACATGTGCGCCATCGTTGATGAGCACCTCTACAGACATTGTGGGGTCGAATTTTGCAAACACTTTCCTTGCAACCTCAACACCTGCAAGAATACCTTCCTCTTTGATAAGAAGATGCGACTTGCCCATAGCATCCTCAGGAATGCAACACAATGTGGTATGGTCGCCATCACCGATATCTTCTGCGAAAGCCAGCTCTATGAGCTTATCTTCCAATTCATCTACTGTTAACATATTTGTTATTGTTTTAATTGTTTATACTCTAAACTTTATGGTTTCTTAATTCTTACGGTTACCAATAGCCCTTTGAGGTATCGGGTCACCAGGCTTTGCCTGCTTTATAAGGTCTACTTTTTTAACAGGCTGAAGTCTCAACCCTCCATCTGAAACTTTGTGTATATTTTCATTAGAAAGTGTGTCGCCTATAGGCCTAACAGACTTTTCTTTATTTATTGTATCACTCTTCACGCTACTTCTTTCAGCCCGCAACCTCACAAGATGAATGTCATAAACCGACATCAGTTTCAGCGTTGACGAAGGAGCACCCGAGTCTGAGCCTTTTCCTAAATAAAAATATCCCTTAACCTCTTTTATTTTTTCGTTCTTAGTATTGTCTATTCTCAACGTATATTCGTTGGAATTCGGCAGGCGCATGTGTCGGGTCGCAACACTGTCGTTAACATATTTTACAGCCATCAGGACATTTCCGTCACGCATGCCTTCCTGATAAATAAAATTACAACGGAACGTAAGCACAAAGCTGTCACCGGCATGGAAAGACGAATCTGCAGCAACAGAAAACTGCGAAACATTGTAAGGTGTCTGAGGCATTAGCAGCAATGATTTATCACCTGCCCAAATGTCTGTTGTATCTCCCGATGCCGACATAGAAAATCTGTTAACCTCACTTTCAGAAGCGCCCAATGCCAAAGCCTCGTCCTTTAGCCGTTCTGACAGTTTCTCGTAGATATCGTGCATCTGGTCAGTATGACGCATATAGTAAACCAATGACGAATCAAGCTCTGCAGATGTTATGCCATATTTTTTCAGTACCGCCTCACGATACAACGTCTCATAATAGCCATAGTCCGTTTTATTCTGAGCCATGGCATCGGCAAGATGATAATCATACAGAATATCCTCCATCATATCTGGCTGTATAATATCCCTTGGCACACCAGGCTTGCACCCTGACAGGCACGACATTATGAAGAATACAGATACAATTATGTGCAAACCACTGCTATTCATTGGCTTTCCCATCAGCTTTGTTGTCTGTTAAGTCTTTTTTCAGCAGTCTTCTGAAACCGTTCTTTATTGTGGTTCCCATCCCTTCCATATCTTTGCGGCAGAACAGCAGCATCAATACCATACCTACACTGATGCATGCATCTGCAAAGTTGAATACTGGCGAAAAAAATATGAACTCATCACCACCCCAACCTGGCACCCACTCGGGCCAAGTTGTTACAACGAGCGGAAAATAGAACATGTCTACAACTTTTCCCGTCAGAAAACCCGCATAGCCTGTGCCAAATGGAACAAAATAAGAGACATAGAAAGGCGAGGATGAATTGAAAATAAGTCCATAGAACATGCAGTCGATGACATTGCCGGCGGCACCTGCCGCTATCATCGACAACACCACAACATAAATAGTGCGCCCACGCTCTTTAAGCACAAGGTTTATGTACCATCCTATAAAGCAGATAGCAACAATACGCATTGTGCTGAGCAGGATTTTCGGCATAAATGACATGCCGTAAGCCATACCCTTGTTTTCTATAAAATTAATATAAAACCAGTCAGTAAGACGAATAGACTCTCCCAGACACATCGATGTCTTCACCTCAATCTTTATTATCTGGTCGATAACAAGAATGGCGACAACGATTATCCAAGCGAGCCTACCGTCGGTTAAAAATACTTTTTTCATTTCTTTCTTGCATTCTTCGATGCTACACTCAAAGTGGCATGAGGCACGATGCGCAGACGCTCCTTTGGTATCAGCTCACCCGTCATACGGTCTATACCGTAAGTCTTGTTGGCTATACGCTGTAGAGCAGCCTCAAGTGCTGTGATGAACTTCTGCTGACGCTGAGCCATTTGTAAAAGTTCCTCTTTTGTCTGTCCAGTACTGCCCTCCTCAAGAGCCTTATAGGTTGGTGAGGTATCAACAACGTCGTTGCTATTTGAATTTGTGAGTTGCTTCATCATGTCCTCATAATCGAGATGTGCCAGTCTGAGCTTTTCATTGATGATTTGTTTGAATTCCTCCAACTCCTCATCACTGTAGCGTTTTTTGTCGGTCATAATCAATAGTTTTTTAGGTTAACAAGTTAACGAGCAGACAAGTCAACAGCCTAAGTCGACAAAAACTTGTAACCCAGTTAACTTGTCAACCCGTCAACTCTTCATTTATTATATTTTTTCAATAGTCACATTGACATCAAACTTGTCGATGACACCGTCGTTCTCTGCAATAACAATCTCGTCGGCAAGAACCTGCCCCTTGATGTAGTCTGCAAATGCTGCTATGGCGGCATCGGTTTGTTCGTTTGGAGCGACAGTCACCTTGATACGGTCTGTAATCTCAAGACCAGTATCTTTACGCAGGTTCTGAATTCTGTTGATGAGCTCACGGGCAACACCCTCCTTTATAAGCTCGTCTGTAAGCTCAACCTCAAGAGCGACCGTAACATTTCCCTCGTTGCTGACCAGCCATCCGGGAATATCCTGGCTGATTATCTCAACATCGGCAACATCAACAACCAAATCCTGTCCCTCGACATTGATAGTCAAAGTGCCGTCTTTTTCAAGTTGTGATATCTGTTTCTGGTCAAGCTTACCCATTTCGGCAGCCACGCCCTTCATCAGTTTTCCATACTTCTTACCCATTGTACGGAAATTACACTTGACAGACTTGACAAGAATATCCTCGCCTTCTACGAACTTCAGTTCCTTAACGTTAACCTCGTTCATTATCAGATCCTTAACTGCCTCAACCTGTTCCTTTTGTTTAGCTGATATAGCAGGTATCATAATCTGCTGAAGCGGCTGGCGGACCTTAATGTTAACCTTACGGCGAAGAGCCAACGTCATGGATGTAATCTTGCGGGCAAGTTCCATACGCTCCTCAAGGTCGGTGTTGACAAACTCTTCATTTGCAACCGGGAAGTGCTCAAGATGAACACTCTGCAACTCACCGCCCAAATCGTGATACAGCTTATCGCTATAGAACGGAGCGAATGGTGCGAGGAGCTTTGCAACCGTCATAAGACAAGTATACAAAGTCTGATATGCAGACAGTTTGTCCTCGCTCATTTCCTTACCCCAGAAACGCTTACGGCTCTGGCGCACATAGCTGTTTGAGAGGTCGTCGTTTACAAAGCTGTCAATAAGACGTCCGGCGCGTGTCGGGTCGTAACCGTTAAGCTCGGCATCAACTTTCTTTACCAAAGTCTCAAGACAAGAGAGAATCCACCGGTCTATCTCCGGACGTCTCGCAAACTCTACCTGAGATGCGTTTACATCAAACTCGTCAACATTGGCATACAATGCGAAGAAACTGTATGTGTTATAAAGTGTGCCAAAGAGCTTACGGCGAACCTCGTCAACACCATTCTCGTCGAACTTAAGGTTATCCCAAGGCTCAGAGTTTGTCATCATGTAGAAGCGCACGGCATCGGCTCCATATTTGTGTATCATATCGAATGGATTCACAACATTTCCCTTGTGCTTGCTCATCTTGTCGCCCTTGGAGTCGAGAACAAGACCTGTAGAGATAACATTCTTGAATGCCACCGAGTCGAATACCATTGTTCCGATCGCATGGAGTGTGAAGAACCAGCCACGGGTCTGGTCAACACCCTCGTTGATGAAGTCGGCAGGATAAGCCTTGCCCTCGTCAATCATTTCCTTGTTTTCGAAAGGATAATGGATTTGTGCGTATGGCATAGAGCCAGAATCGAACCATACATCGATAAGGTCGCTCTCACGGCGCATTGGCTTGCCGCTTTCGCTTACCAATACAATATTGTCGACATACGGGCGGTGCATATCTATCTTGTCGTAGTTCTCCTGCGAATAGTTGCCAGGAACAAAGCCCTTGTCCTTCATCGGGTTACTTGCCATTACACCGGCAGCCACCGCCTTCTCAATCTCGGCATACAACTGCTCCAGACTGCCAATGCAGATTTCCTCACCGTCGGCATTGCGCCATATTGGTAACGGGGTTCCCCAGAAACGTGAGCGTGAGAGGTTCCAGTCGTTAAGGTTCTCAAGCCAGTTGCCGAAACGTCCAGTACCTGTTGACTCAGGCTGCCAGTTGATGGTCTTGTTTAGCTCAACCATGCGCTGCTTCATAGCGGTTGACTTGATGAACCAGGAGTCGAGCGGATAGTATAGGATTGGCTTGTCGGTACGCCAGCAGTGAGGATAGTTGTGAACATGCTTCTCTATCTTGAGCGCTGTACCCTCAGCCTTCATCTCCATACTTATTACGATATTGAGGTCCTCGGCTTTGTCAGACGCTTTCTGATCCCACTTGCCGTCAACATTGAACTGCGGGTCGTATGCATTCTTTACATAATCGCCTGCATGATGAGCGTAAGCTGCTGTATCAAGACAACGCTCAACGAAAACGTTGTCAAGCTCTGCGATTTCGTAATATTTACCCTGCAAGTCGACCATTGGGCGGGTCTCGCCTCTCTTGTCGATAAGGAAAAGAGAAGGAATCTCTGCGTCCTTGGCAACCTTTGCGTCGTCGGCACCGAATGTTGGCGCGATATGAACGATACCTGTACCGTCCTCGGTTGTAACGTAGTCACCAAGGATTACACGGAAGGCACAGTCTGCCATCTCAACAAACTTGTCCTTTCCGTTTTCGGCTACAAATACCTTTTCAGCATTCTCTGCCGCATATTTCTGTACAAATTCAGGAGCGTTGCCATCGAGCTTTGCTGACGGTCTCACCCAAGGCATGAGCTGGGCGAACTTAAGTCCCTCAAGCTCTGTACCTTTATAATGTCCTACAATTTTGTAAGGTACAAATTTCTTGCCTTTCTCGTATGCCGGCAATGGCTCGTCGTCGGTGAGAAGTCCCTCTGGCGCGAGATATGCGTTTACACGGCTCTCTGCCATAACGACAGTTATAGGCTCGCCTGTATACGAGTTATATGTCTCAACTGCGACATAATCAATGTTCGGGCCTACGCAAAGCGCCACATTTGAGGGCAATGTCCAAGGCGTTGTTGTCCAAGCGGCAAAATAAGGAGTTCCCCATTTTGTCCATTCCTCTTTTGGATTGAGCGCCTTGAAAAGAGCCGTGACGGTAGTGTCTTTCACGTCACGATAGCAACCAGGCTGGTTTAGCTCGTGGCTCGAAAGTCCAGTACCCGCACCCGGCGAATAAGGCTGAATGGTATATCCCTTATACAGAAGCCCCTTGTTGTAAAGCTGGCTGAGCAGCCACCACAAGGTTTCCATATATTTGTTGTCGTATGTGATATACGGATGGTCGAGATCGACAAAATATCCCATCTCCTCAGTGAGCTGACGCCACTCAGCTGTAAACTTCATGACATTCTCACGGCACTTGGCGTTGTATTCCTCTGTGCTGATATATTTGTCCGAAGCCTTATTGTCAATATCTTTCTTAGTAATGCCAAGCTCTTTCTCCACGCCAAGCTCCACGGGAAGTCCGTGTGTGTCCCAACCTGCCTTGCGGTGAACCTGAAAGCCCTTCATAGTCTTGTAGCGGTTGAAGGTGTCTTTTATAGAGCGTGCAAGAACATGGTGAATGCCAGGGTGCCCGTTGGCCGAGGGGGGGCCTTCGAAGAAGATAAACTGCGGACAGCCTTCTCTCTCGTCAATACTCTTATGGAAGATGTCGTTTTTCTCCCAATCGCTTAGCACATCTTTGTTGATTGCGGTCAAATCAAGACCTTTGTGTTCGGCAAATTTCTTAGCCATTTCTATCCTCTTTTTTAAATAATTATGACGGCACCTTTACGGCAACCATTGTTTACAATATTCAGCGGGTCAAACATCTATAAAACCCACATATTTATAATTAATGCGCAAAGGTATAAAAAAAAAGGGAAATCATCAAAAATTTCCCTTTTTCTTTTTATCTTTTAATATATTGCAGCAAAATGGAATTAGAATGAAGATTCTGCATTGTCAGACATTTCACATAATTCAATTGCATATTTTATGCCATAACAGATTCCATACAGGATATGCCGAGCTTTCGCTCGATTTCTGCTATACTCTTAAAAGAGAAGTTGACGTTTCCAGACAGAATACGACTAACATACTGAGGTGATACTCCTAATTTGGTCGCAATGTCAGAACGGCTTGCCCCATTCTCCTGCATATAATCTACAATAGATAATGCAACCTTGCGTGACCATTTGAGCCACACTTCATTTTCTTGACGCCATTTTGCATCTTCAACAAAGGTTGAAGGCTTTTCACTTTGATGAGCCTCCAAAAAATCTAATGTTTTCTGTCTCATAATGAATCCTCCTCAAAAAAATCAATAAAACTATCTTGGTCAAACACCCCGTTCTGCTTTAAGTAATCTCGGCAAGCATTCAACTTGTCTAACTCACGTAATGTATGCTCTCGCTCTTGCATGGTTGCCGTCAACTTAATTGCTCCTCCTGTAACGATGTAGACATTCGGCTCAACACGAATTGCATATACTCGTAACCAACTTGGATGTTGAGTCCTATCCCAGTTCTTCGCTTTCTCACGTGTCAGCTCATGAACCCTGTTGTCGCTATCAGCAAGACTAAGCGGATGAAACAGACCATCAAGCTGCTCTGTATATGGAAAATCAAGAATGAGACGTTCCAACTCTTGGGCATCTTCCATCGTATCTTTAATGGCATCGCTCACTTTTTCAACGTGAAAAAATCCCTGGAGGTCATTCAGATTAGCAAAGAAGAAGTCGAGAAGATAATTGAAATTACTCCATTGACGGAAGAGCATGGATAACTCATCCGTTTTCTTTCCATCTTCTTTGACAGCCCAAAGATGATTGTAACCAGGTATGACTCTAACAAATTTCATTATATCTAATCCCATTTTCGATGCAAAGAAAGAGCAAGCCGAATGCAATGGAATTTATTCCAAATTGCTGAGGAGATGCCTTTCTAATGCAAAGATAGAGAAAAAATATCAGTATGCGCAACTTTTAAGTTGCATACATACGTTTTTTTATTCATATTTAACTATATGATGCAAATTGGGACATATCACGATGCCTCCTGCAAAGTTTTATTTTTTATGGCAGCCAACGACGCAATCATAAATGCTATGCAGAACAAGGTAATAATTATGACACGGGTTTGAAACAAAATGTCAATACTGGTGCTATCTTCGGGTCTTAGCCAGTCGGCAAAACATGAAGCTGTATTGTTGACCATGTGCATTAAGAAACATGCCGCGACATTACGACACCGATAGTACACCCAACCATACAACAAACCGTTGAGAAAAGACGCAGCTATCAAACTGGGGAAAAGATGTAGCACACTAAAAAGCAACGATGACAGCACTATCGCAATAGCAGCGTTAGACTTCCAACGGAGAAGATACTCCTCAACACCACCACGCATAACCAATTCTTCGGCAAATGGAGCCAGCAGGCATGTACCTACAATAGCTGCTACACTCAACGCACTATCAGATGTAGAAATTGCGTAGTCGCCGAAATCAAGATTAGCGACGAAAAGATTAATCGGAAGTATAGACGAAAATTCCAATATCAATATCCACAAAAGCAACTTTTTATCAAAAGATGCCATCGCCGTCCAGCCGCTGGATTTGTTTACATTGGTATATCCCTTTTTTACGAATAGTAATATTATGAGCAGGTTTCCCAATATAAGAACTATGTCGTCAAGGGTACTGTTGTTTAAAATTAACTCAAAAGAAACACGCCATCCGAATAAATAATTTCCAGCAAAAAAAGAAATTAGGTACACGGCAAGAGGGGTAGCTATTAGCACTATTAAAACATAAAATAAATAATATTTTAATGCTTTAAATAAATATAAATTACGACTTCCCATTATTATCTCAATTTATCTCAAGTAAAATCAATACCCAGCACGCTCATCCCAGCCAATCGGTGAAGATAAGTATGCAGTCATAGACTTTTTCTAAAAATCTTTCTACCCGCAGCTTTACACTCTTCCAACTAATTACATTCATAATCTTAATCTTAGTTTTACAAAAATATTACATCTTCTTGTAAAAAAACAGACGTTCACTCCTCAAACCTTAGTAGTGGCAATGAGACATGGTAGCGGACGGCCAAATAGCGGATGGTGCAGATAAGGACGAAAACAGCGATGGAGGTCAATGCCATGTTTATGTGTAGCAACATCATGCCCCAATAAAGGAAACCTCCTGACACACTGGCCATTGCATAAATTTCCTTATGGAAAATTACAGGCTCTTTGTTGAGCAGCACATCGCGGATTACACCTCCGGCAACACCTGTGAGACATCCCATGATTATTGCAACCCAGAACGGAAATCCGCAAGTCAGCGTTTTCTGTATTCCCGCTATAGTAAACAAAGCCAGTCCAAGTGTGTCGAAAGCAAACCAAGCATTATCAAGTTTTTTCATATACTTCGCAAATACTATGGTTATGAACAGGGCTATAAAAGTGCAATAGATATACATGGGATTTGTCATCCAGAATGGTGTCTGTCTCAGCATCACGTCCCTTATGGTACCGCCGCCTATGGCAACGGCGAAACCACAGACAAACCCGCCAAACCAGTCATATTTTTTTGATGCGGCATGACGTATTCCCGATATTGCAAAAGCCAGAGTTCCAAGAACCTCTATCACATCTTGGACAAGCGAGACAAACTCAGGTTCGTTGTATATCATCGTTGTAAAAGAAAATCCTTATTAACAACATTCTGCGGATTGCCGTCTATGAAAGTGCGGATGTTCTCGGCAGCAATTTCAAACAGCCGTGTGCGGGCCTCTACCGTTGCCCATGCAATATGGGGAGTCAGGAATGCGTTTGGCTCGGCAAACAGCGGATTATCAGCCGAAGGCGGCTCTACAGACATCACGTCGGCTCCGTATGCGCCAAGATGCCCGTCGTGCAGCGCTTTGGCAACAGCCTCCTCGTCGACAAGCGGTCCACGGCCTGTGTTTATAAGAATTGCCCCTTTGCGCATTTTCGCAAGACTCTTCCCGTTGATTATATGGCGAGAGGTATCTGTCAGCGGACAATGCAGCGACAGCACGTCGCTCACGGCAAACAGCCCGTCAAGGGTTGTCTTCTGTATGCCAGTCGGCAAGTCGGCCGAGTTTTTGCTTGTATAGGCAAACACATCCATTCCAAAATCGCGCGCAATGGCAGCCACGTGCATTCCGATATTGCCGAGTCCCACAATGCCCATCGTCTTGCCGGCAAGCTCGTGCATAGGAGAGTCCCAATAGCAGAAATCAGGATTTTTGCTCCACCTGCCGTTTCTGTTTTGGGCAGCGTAGTAATCTACTCTGTTTGTGATATTCAGGATGAGCGCAAATGTCATCTGAGCCACACTGAACGTGCTGTACGACGGAATGTTGCTGACAACAATTCCACGCCGTCCGGCAGCCTCTATGTCGACAACATTATATCCTGTAGCCAAAATCCCGATATATTTCAGTTTTGGCAAAGCGTCCATTACGTCTGCCGTCATGTTTACCTTGTTAATCAAAACGATGTCGGCGTCTTTTGCCCGCTCCACGATTTCGTCATCCTCTGTACGCGGGTAAACGACAAACTCTCCAAGCTGCTCGAAAGCCTCATAGCTCAAATCGCCGGGATTTGCCGCATAACCGTCTAATTCTACTATTTTCATATATTTATTTTTTAGGAGTTAACAAGTTAACGAGTAAACAAGGAACAAGTTATTTGCCAACTCGTCAACCCGTCAACTTGTTTACCCGTCAACTTGTTTACTCGCCAACTTGTTTACTTGTCAACTCGTCAACTTGTTTACTCGTCAACTTACCAACTCGTCAACTTGTTTACTCGTCAACTTGTTTACTCGTCAACTTGTCAACTCGTCTACTCGTCAACTTAAATTATTTATATCTGTCGCCCCAGCAACCCGTCATATAGTTGTAAAGTTTCTCTTCGGCAGGCGAATGCTGAATGTGCCAAAAGCGCTCGTTCTCCAAGCCGTCAGGCAGATACTGCTGCTCTACAAAATGCCCTTTGTAGTCGTGACTGTATTTGTAGCCGTCGTGATAGCCCAAATCTGCCATCAGCTTTGTTGGCGCATTGCGAAGATGCAACGGCACAGGAAGGTTTCCTGTCTCACGGACTTTTTGCAAAGCCGAGTCTATAGCCAGATATGCGGAATTGCTTTTTGGCGACGATGCGAGATAAACCACAGCCTCGGCCAACGGTATCCGTCCCTCGGGCCACCCGAGCTTATTTACAGCATCGAAAGCGGCGTTTGCCAGCAGAAGGGCATTCGGGTTTGCGAGTCCCACATCCTCGGCCGCAGAAATGACTATCCGGCGTGCAATGAATTTCGGATCCTCGCCTCCCTCTATCATGCGTGCCATCCAGTAAATTGCAGCGTCGGGGTCGCTGCCTCTGATGCTCTTAATGAATGCCGAGATTATGTCGTAGTGCATCTCGCCGTCCTTGTCGTAGGCAAGCGGATTTTGCTGAAGTCTCTCCACAACGGCATCGTCTGTTATAACGATGTTGTCTTCATTGAACGCACCCACCACAAGTTCCAGAATATTAAGCAGTTTACGTGCGTCGCCACCGCTATATCTAATAAGCGCGGCAGTCTCCCGAAGCTCAATATTTTTCTTCGAAAGCTCTGCATCTTCAGTCACGGCACGAACAAGCAGTTTCTGCAAATCGTCTTTTTCCAACGACTTCAAGACATACATCTGGCACCTTGACAGCAGAGGGCGTATAACCTCAAACGAGGGGTTCTCGGTTGTTGCGCCTATGAGCGTGACAACGCCTTTTTCCACAGCGCCAAGAAGCGAGTCCTGCTGCGACTTTGAAAACCTGTGAATTTCGTCAATGAACAAAATGGGAGACGCAGAGTTGAAGAACCTGCCGTTTCGGGCACGCTCTATAACCTCGCGGACATCTTTCACACCGCTCGTTACGGCACTCAGCGTATAGAACGGAGTCTCGAGTTTGTGGGCTATAATCTGTGCAAGCGTAGTCTTGCCCACCCCGGGAGGTCCCCACAATATAAAAGATGATATGTTGCCGGAATCTATCATCTTCCTCAACACACCACCCTGCCCCACCAAATGCTGCTGCCCCACGTATTCGTCGAGCGTGCGCGGTCTCATTCTTTCTGCTAACGGCTGACTCATATCAGTGCAAAGGTAACACTTTTCCGTGACGCAAGAAATATTTTCGCGCATTTTTTATAATCTTTAATCTACACCATCTGTCAGTTAATATTTCCTGTTCGCATGCCGGTTTTGCGAAAAATGCAAACTCCACTTGCCATTTTATGCAAAATACACCAGACATCGATAAAAAACAATACATAAAAATAGGTATTTCAAAAACTATTTTGTAACTTTGCAGCAATAATGCATACTGACAATGCAATCATTGAAAATCTAATTTTCTTATATTCATTAATAACAATTTAGCGAATATGATCTATTCTAAAGAAGTCAACAACATGTGCGTTGTTGCCAAAGGTCCAAATCACGGACCAGCCCCTATTCCTGAAGAAGGAAAGTGGATTCAAGCTAAGGAGATAAAGGACATCTCCGGTTACACTCACGGTGTGGGTTGGTGTGCTCCCCAGCAGGGTGCCTGCAAGCTTTCCCTCAACATCAAGGAAGGCGTAATTCAGGAGTGCCTCGTTGAGACAATCGGCTGTACAGGTATGACTCACTCTGCCGCCATGGCATCTGAGATTCTTCCTGGCAAGACCATTCTTGAGGCTCTGAACACCGACCTCGTTTGCGACGCTATCAACACAGCAATGCGCGAGCTGTTCCTCCAGATTGTTTACGGACGC
>CABSIA010000048.1 GCA_902477645.1 uncultured Prevotella sp.
AGGAGATATCAAATTCTTCATGTTCAGACTGGCAACACTATACTCTTGACATCTCTCCGCCCACCGGGAAAATCCGCTGACCCTCAATTCTAAAATATTCATAGTTGTATGCGGTTAAATTGAAAAAAGAGATTAAGCATTGTGCCTAATCTCTTTTTTGTCGGGGCGACAGGATTCGAACCTGCGACCACCTGGTCCCAAACCAGGCGCGCTACCGGACTGCGCTACACCCCGAATGGTGCTATAGGAAGTATTTCCGAATTGCGAGTGCAAAGGTACTGCTTTTTTTCGTATCTGCCAAATCTTTTGCGAGTTTTTTTCGCCAAAACATCTTTTTTGTTGCATTTTCTTAGAAAGAGAAGTACCCTGCCGAATAGTTACGCGGCATTTAGTTTTCTGTAAAGAAAGCTTTTAAGGCTTCTGTTATTTGCATTTTTGTATTTGTTACGACCGAGTTGTCATCCGAATGATATATATTCTTTGAGCATTTGAAAGTTCCATTTTTATTAAATTCCAATATCAAATAATCTGTATATGGAATGAATCCTGTTTTGGGGGTCTGACAGAGCAAGAACAATATCATTATTATATTTTTTGACATATTTGATAATTTTATAGCTTTATAAATCTTTAGCTACTCAGCCCTCTTGTAAATACGCAAATTGGGTAGCTACATCATTGGTAGCTACCCACATACGTTTAAATTTACCACAGAGACACGGTGATAGTCTTTACGGAGGGGGATCGGAACAGATATTATATTCGTCCGCTTTATAGATTCCCATTATGTAAAACAAAGGTTCTTTTCTTCCAAGAATTATTTGTCAGATTTCGAACGGATACCGAGTCTCCTATAGGGGAATGACGGAATGTTTTTTTAAATTCTTTGTTTAAGAATATGCTATACATAATTCCCTTGTCGAACAACCCTCCGCTGATATAGTCCCATCTTTGATAACGTGATAGTGATTCCTGCCAAGAACGAATATGTAGGTCTACAGGTGCTTTAACGAAGCAGCTGCCATATTCACCATGTTTCGTTCTGATAGGATTCAACTTAAACGAGACAGAATCTTTATCTTGTCGGATTTCGGTCATTGGCAAAACGAAATAACCGCACTCATAACCTTCTCTGCCCCTATCGAATTCGTCAGTTGTTCCCCAGAAGAATCCTTTTTTCAATATGCCGTCCATAAAGTATAGCTCCATATAGCAGTCTCCGGGAATCTGGTTAGGATAACTGTCATTTGCAGCATTGTGCCAATAATACAATAGTGTATCTCTTTTGCAAGCTTCTTGATTGGTAGTGAATTGATGCCCTGATAAATGGAAAACACTCACTACCAACAATACGACCACAAACAATTTATGGTTGTGGAATCTCAACATGTATGCACCCATTACTTTTTTCATCAAAATAGACAATATCAGGAACTGTATTTTTTAACTCTTTAATAAATCCACTTGGGTTTGTGATTTGACCTCTAGAGATGTCCATTACGTTTAGCGTATTAGTAACAGACATTGCAAATGTAGCGATAAAATCCGAAAAGCTCACTCCTTTTGGAGGAATAATTTCAAATCATGTAGAAGTTTAACATTCTTTTAGGCGAGACCACCGACTCTACGCTTGGCTTGCGCTGCACATCCTGCGGCTATCAATACAGTGAGATTTTCTACTGAGCCGATTTGGGAACAAAAAAGCTCCCGACATTTGCCGGAAGCCATATATAGAAAAAAGTATATGTTCAATTGGTTATTTTATGATGCCCTGCTCTACAAAAATCTTCTTCAGAGCCTGCACGCCACGCTCAACCTGCTCCTTGGTATGGGTTGCCATGAGTGCGAAACGGACCAACGTGTCCTGGGGGGCACATGCCGGCGGAATAACAGGATTGATGAACACGCCTGCCTCGAAAGCCAACTTCGTTACGAGGAATGTCTTGTCGATGTCGCGTACGTAGAGAGGAATTATCGGGCTCTCGGTGTCGCCAATCTCGAAACCTTCCTCACGGAAACGGCCAAGGGCATAGTGGGTAACATCCCACAAAGCCTCCAGACGCTCAGGCTCTTGCTGTATAATATGCAGAGCCTCCATTGCGGCAGCTGTTGCGGCAGGGGTATCAGAAGCGCTGAAAATGTATGTGCGGCACGAATGCTTCAAGAAATTTATAGTGTCTTTGTCGCCAGCTATGAATCCGCCTATTGACGCCAAGCTCTTTGAGAAAGTACCCATTATGAGGTCTACCTCGTCTGTAAGTCCGAAATGGTCGCAAACGCCGCGTCCGTTGCGTCCGAAAACGCCTATGCCGTGAGCCTCGTCAACCATGATTGAGCAATTATATTTATGCTTCAGCTCCACGATTTCAGGAAGTTTTGCGAGGTCGCCCTCCATAGAGAACACGCCATCTACAACGATGAGTTTCACGGCATCTTGCGGCAGCGTCTGCAGAATGCGCTCAAGGTCTTCCATATCGTTGTGCTTGTAATGAAGCTGAGTGGCAAACGAGAGGCGTCTGCCGTCAACGATACTTGCGTGGTCACGGTCGTCGCAGATTATATAGTCGTTGCGCCCAACCACCATAGCCAATACGCCCTGATTTACGGAGAAGCCTGTTGAGAAACACAAAGCCTCGTCTTTTCCGACAAACTCTGCAAGCTCCTTCTCGAGCTGAATATGCAAATCCAATGTACCATTCAGAAAGCGACTGCCTGCACATCCTGAGCCATATTTGTCGAGTGCGGCATGGGCGGCGTCAATGACTCGTTTATCACCGGTCAGGCCTGTATATGCATTCGAGCCGAACATAAGAACCCTGTGTCCTTCCATATCTACCTCGGTACCCTGTTTGCTTGTTATGGCACGGAAATATGGATAAACACCAGCTTCCATGTACATCTGCGGGGTTCTATAATTCTTGTATCTTTCTTGTAATTGTCCCATCTTAAAATATAGGTATATTTACTATAGTATTTTTATAACAGGCTGCAAAGTTACAAATTATTTATCGAATATCATCATTTTTTAATAAATATATTCAAATTCTTGCACATTATCTTACATTACGTGGCATGAATTAAGTTTAGAGCAAACGAATAAAACAGATTTTTGTTTTGTCATTTCATCGGTTTTATGTATTTTTGCACACATGAAAAAGAAGATGGTATTCATAATGAACCCTATCTCCGGGACATCAAGCAAAGCTGGCATTCCTGAGATTATAGCCAACACTCTCGACACCAATGCTTTTGACTATGAGATACGCCTGACAGAGTATGCCGGACATGCTTTCGAGCTGGCGACAGAAGCCAAAAATGCAGGCGTGGAAATAGTAGTGGCGGTTGGCGGCGACGGTACCGTAAACGAGGTGGCAAGAGCCATTGTACACTCGCAGACGGCACTGGGCATTGTGCCTTGCGGCTCAGGGAACGGACTGGCACGCCACCTGATACTGCCGATGCAGATTAAGAAAGCCATTGAAATGATTAACCAATGCGAGATTCATGACCTAGACTACGGAATAATAAACGGACACCCGTTTTTCTGCACCTGCGGAATGGGGTTCGACGCATTCGTAAGCATGAAATTTGCCGAGGCGGGAAAACGTGGGCCGATGACATACGCAGAGAACATACTGAAGGAAGGGATGAAGTACGAGCCTGAGACATACGACATCATTGACGAGAACGGCACGACACAATATAAGGCCTTCCTCATCTCATGCGCCAACGCATCGCAATACGGCAACAACGCATACATTGCTCCGCAGGCGTCGATGAGCGACGGACTTATGGACGTTATAATAATGGAACCGTTCGACATTCTCGAGGCTCCGCAGATAAGCATCGAAATGTTTAACAAAACGCTTGACAAAAACTCAAAAATAAAAACTTTCAGAACAAAAAAGCTGCATATACACCGCAGCAAGCCAGGCGTGATACACTACGACGGCGACCCCGTGATGACGGGCGAGGAAATCGACGTGGAAATTAAGGAGAAAGGCATAAAAATAATAGTAAATCCGTTTGGCGACAAGAGTATGAGAAAGCCCAACGCCTTTCAGACTGCGGCAAGCGAGCTGTTTAACGAGATAAACATGCTGCGCGATGACATTGTGCGCCAGCGCGACAAGGCTTTGGCAATAAGCAAGATGTTGCAGAAAAAACTCAACAAATAGTTTTATTAAATTTCCAATAGTAAAATTGCAGTCTTATATATACAGAGAAATCATATAAAAATGCAGCAAGGTTCATCGGTCAATGAAGCCGCTTGCGATGGCCATCGCAAGCGGCTTCATTGACCTTTGCCGACGAATGCGTTTTTATCCCGGCAATTCCTCTAAATCCCGCAACAAAAAAATCGTTCTTGCTTAATTGTAAAAGTCAAAGATAAAAATCCTGCGTAAGCTGCTGATACCATTCTGAACGGCTCCCGCCAGCAGACATCAGTACATGTTCTCCCACCTCGGCCAGCCTCGCCGGAGTCTTAGTATAAGCCAGCATAAACCTTTTAGCCAGTTTCCTCTCTACAGTCCTCACCTTGCACAGCCGTATAAGGAAAAAGCCTTGCATAGCGGCCTCTTCCTCGTAGCGCTCAAACATTGCCGATGGAATTATGACAGACAGACAACCGCCGCCGGAAAGCAATCTTGCCGCACATCGGAAAATATCAGCTACAGGCAGCGAGTCGTTATGGCGCGCCATCGTTCGTCTGTCATCGGGATTTTTTAAACTGTTTTCAAAAAATGGAGGATTTGACACAATGGCATCGTAAGTGCCACAGTGCGCTTGCAACGAAGTATGAAAAACATGAATTCTACCGGCAAGTCCGGCTTTGCCGACATTTTCCTCAGCCTGGCCGCATGCGGCGGCATCAACATCAATGGCATCAACAAGCGCATCCGGGAAACGCTGCGCCATCATCATTGCCACAAGTCCGGTCCCGGTTCCGATGTCAAGTATCCGCTGTCCTCCCTTTGCCCATGCGCCGATGAGCACGCCGTCGGTACCTACCTTCATGGCGCAGCGGTCTTGCCAAACCGTAAACTGGCGGAACTGGAAACTGTCTTTTGCCATCGCTATTTTGCCTTTTGCTGCTGTTTTATTATGCTGTATGCCTCATAAAGCCCCTGCTCGCCAGCCTTGCTGAGGTCAGCGATGGCTCCCGCTTTGTTGCCCGACATGATGTAAGCCATGCCACGGTTGAAATAAGCCTCGGCAAATGTTGGGTCAACGGCAAGCGCACGGGTGTAGTCATCGATGGCCTTGCCGTAGTCTTTCGTAGCGATGTGCATATTTCCACGGTCGAAATACAGGAATGCGTTCTCGCCAGCCAGCTTGATTGCGGCGTTGAAATCAGCCTCGGCCTTTGCCGACATCATTCTGACATCGGCACCATGTGACGCCTCATAGCTGTTGAGCATGGTCTGACAAACCGCTCTTTGCCAATAGGCAAGCACATTTGTGGAATCGGCAGTAAGACAAACCGTAAGGTCATTTATTGCGGCATCAAAATTCTGCACCACCGAGTAGGTCACCGCTCTCTCTACGAGCGACGGAATGGCATCGGCAACGGCTGGGGCTGCGGCAATGCGAGCCGACAGCAAATCAATATGCGCAAACAGCTGCTTGCTCTCATCAAGACTCAATTGTCTGATACCACAATTCAGATACAGCCGGCGCATGGGATTGCCCTTTGCGTTGAATTTCTCCACATTGGCATCGTAAGCCTGATATTGCCTCAAACCGTTTGAATATGAGTCGAAAGCCAGGCAGAACATTGGCTTGAACGTTGTGTCTACACGCCGGTTCTGCACCCTGCCACGATATTCGCTTTTGTACTCAGGTCCGACATCGGCAGAGTCTGCAACAACAATCTGATTGTATTTCTCCGGATCTATCTCCGAGCGTTTTCTCATCTCCTTGAGCTTATCCTTGCTCCAGCGTTTCTGTTTTCCAAGATGCTTGTCCATCTGAGCCTTCAGAATGCGGAACTCGTCTGCCTCAGCCTTCGCCGTCATTCCAAGTTTTCTGTAGCATCTGGCCCTGCTGTTCAGTCCTGTCCAAAAATCCGGGAACTGGTCTATAACAGTTGTATAGTCACGGATGGCACCCCTTATGTTTCCTGTTTTCTCGTTGAGCGAGCCTCGGTTGAAGATTGCCATATAGTTGTGCGGCTCCATTCTGATTACGTAGTCGAAGTCTTCAATGGCACGGTTGTCGTCTCCCAACTGCACACGGAGCAGTCCGCGGTTATAGTGAGCCAAAAAGTTGTTCGGGTCGAGGTCTATAGCCATATCATAGTCGTCCATAGCCCCCCGAAGGTTGTTGATATTCAGGCGTGCCAAAGCCCTATTTATGTAGTTTCCAACCTCTTTTGGCTTCAGGTGTATCGCCTTGTCAAGCTCGGCGTTGGCCTCGCTCCATTGTTTGCGGGCCAAAGACATATTTGCCTTTATTGTCCAAGTTGAGGCATCGTAAGGATCAATCTCCAAACTCTTGTCAATCCATTTTGCAGCTTCGGCAGTATCTTTCTTGTTGAGCAAAATCTCAGCCTTCAGCTGATACACGGTTGCAAAGCGGTTCCATTTTCTCGCTATTGTGTCTGTCTGCCCCAGCGCCTTGTCGTACTCCTTGTTGTTCATAAGGCAAATGGCACGGTTGAGCCAGAAGTTGCGTGTATCGGGACTGATGGCAATTGCCTTGTCATAGTCGGCAACGGCTCCGGCATAGTTTTGTTGCCTTATCCTGGCAATAGCCCTCAGATCGTAAAGAATATCAATATAAGGATTTAGGATTATAGCCTCTGTAGCGTCGGCCTCAGCCCCTACGAAATCGTCGAGAAAAAACTTTGCCGCCGCCCTACCCTGCCATGGCTCATAAAGAAAAGGCTTCAAAGCTATAACCTGATTAAAATACTGAATTGCCAATACATAGTCCTCATAATGCAGCGCAACCTGACCGCTCGTCACCAGCCGCTCTACATTATACTGCGCCTTGGCCGCCAGAGCACTGGCAGCCAAGAGTAAAAAGACTAAGTATTTTTTCATTCAGCGTTGTGTTGTCCGGCAGACAAAATGCCCACCTGTTATTTCATCGTAGGCTTTGTACGGTAGCCACATCTGAACTTGCCCTGCATAATGGCACGGAGCTTGTTCTTTATCAGCTGCTTGCGCAATGGCGAGACGTGGTCTACAAACATTTTGCCCTCAAGATGGTCGAACTCGTGCTGCATGACACGCGCCAGGTAGCCCTCAACCCACTCGTCGTGCTCTACAAAGTTCTCATCCCTATAGACAACATGTATGCGTGTGTGCCGTGTCACCTTCTCGTGAATTCCAGGAATTGAGAGACATCCCTCCTCCATCGACTCAGTAGCCGAATTCTCATCGATTTCTACAATATGCGCATTTATGAACGCCTTGCGGAAACCTTTATATTCAGGAAAATCCTCGCTCAGCACGTCAAGATCGATAACCACAACCCTGACATCGCGTCCTACCTGCGGTGCAGCCAGACCAATGCCATCGCTCGCATAGAGAGTCTCGTACATGTTCTGCAAAAACTCCTGCAAACCCTCATAGCCGGCTGTAATGTCTTGTGCAACCTTCCTCAACACAGGTTGCCCGTAAGTATAAATTGGAAGTATCAAAATTTTATTGTTTATATGTTCTGACTAAAAATCTTCTTACCCAAAAAACATCTGTATCAGCAGAAAGAAACTACCGTCCGTTAGCCCTCATCCAGTCTTGCAGAATTATCGTTGCCGACACCTCGTCAACAAGTCCTTTATTCTCCCGGCGGGCCTTTTTACCTATGCCGCTGTCGAGAATAGCCTTATGTGCGAGCACCGATGTAAAACGCTCATCATAATACTCTACAGGTACACCGGGAACAGCCTTTCTCCATCTGCTCACAAACTGCTCAACCCTTGCGAGATTCTCGCTCGGCTGGCCATTGGTCTGCATGGGCTTTCCAATGACAATGCGCTCAACCTGCTCTTTCTGGACATACGATTTCAAAAAGTCGAACAGCTCAGATGTGGAAACAGTTGCCAACCCGTTGGCTATAATCTGCAACGGGTCGGTAACTGCCAGTCCTGTACGTTTCTTTCCGTAGTCTACAGAGATTATTCTCATTTACGGATACTATATCTTATTTATTAAACAGAAGCCATGCGTCGCCCTTAGGGTTATACTGCGAGCCACGGATGGCGTCACGGCTCTGCACAGCCTGTCCCTTGTCACCAAATGTAGAGGCGACAACTCTATACATATTGATTGCAGAGTTGTAGACAATCTGAGCATTGTATCCGCCAGCTTTCAGTGTGCTCTGCATGCCCTCGGCATTAGCCTTGAGAGAATAAGAGCCGACAACTACGCTGTAGGCCTGCAGTCCCTCACCATTAACCACCGTAACGCTCTCAGAGCGGACTGTAGCATTGTCAACATTTGTAACAGTAGTCTGTGTGGCAGGAGTAGTTGGAGTAAGAGGTGTCACAACGGCAGCCTCGTTCTGAGCCGGCTCCTCTGTAGCCTGGGCCTGCTCCTGAGCCTTAGCCTTCTCGTATGCTTTTTTATAAGCACTTTCCTTTGATGAGTTACAGCTTGTAAAAGCCATCACTGCGCACAATCCCGCACACAAAACAAGAGATTTCTTCATAATTGAGTTATTGTATTAAATTGTTATTCATAAATTACCGTGCGAAATTACAAAATATATCTCAAACATGAGCATTTCTCCTTTATAAAGTTTGTTAAATAAAGGCAATGGGAGCTTTTTAAGAAAAATTGTATTGCAAAACCAGTGATAATTCAGATAAAATATTTATATTTGCGTTCTGAAACAAGCTTTAAGCTCCAATTGGCACGCAAAAATTTACCACAAGCAACAGCGTAAAGACATGCCATGCGGGGGGAAGACATTTATTTTGACTAACTAAAAAAGAAAGGACTATTGAGATGAAAGCATTAGGCTACATCGGCGCATTCTTTGGTGGCGCCATTGCCGGAGCAGCCCTTGGCCTGCTTCTCGCACCCGAAAAAGGTGAGGACACACGCGTAAAAATCACCAGCGCAGTTGACGAATTCTGCAAGAAGCACAATCTGAAACTGAGCCGCAAGGAAGTTGACGACTTGGTTGACGACATCAAGGACGCAACCGTAGAAGAGTAAAATTAAAAAGGAAGTAGGGCCGCTACGTGTAACGGCCGCAAGCAAACATCCCATATATAAGGCTTACAATTTTCTTTTATTGTGAAACGAAATATGCCTTATAGATTGCGGCTGTTATGTATAGCGGCCCTACAAAGTTCTCTATTCCTTGACACATTTAACAAAACCATCATGTTTTCAAGCGACAAAAACGTAGAGACCATTGGTCAGCTCGTAGAAGTCATCAAGCACTACATAGGACTGCAGAAAGAATATGTAAAGCTCGATGTCATTGACAAGGTTGTGAGGCTGCTCACTGTGACTGTCGTGATGCTGATGCTGTGCATAACGTTCCTGTTGATGCTAATCTATCTCTCGTTTGCCGCAGTATGGGCCATGGAGCCTCACTTCGGCATAGCGGCAGCCTACTGCATAGTGGCGGCTTTTTATCTTTTTGTTTTATTGCTATTCATAATTTTCCGCAAGCAGTGGATTGAGAGACCTCTCGTGAAATTCCTCGCCGGCTTGCTGCTAAGCAAATAACAGCACCATGGAAAACAACACCAAAAATACATGCCCGATACACACTCTCGAAGAAATTGTAATGCGCAAGGATATGGTTCGGGAAAATCTTCATAACGATGACAAGAAGATAAAAGAACTATGGGGCTCACTCTTTGAGACTCCCAACTTGAAATCGCCCACTCCGGCGAAAAGACTAACGGGCCTGATGAATTTAGGTGCCGGATTTATTGACGGAGCCATACTTGCCTGGAAGCTTTACCGCAAATTCAAGAAAAAATAAATAGGCAAACTGTGAACACCCCAGTCCAGGCCTCAGTCACATTGCGGCCATGACGTTCAGTACAATCTGCCGTACACAAGTCTATGAAATCAAACAAATCCGCCATCTTTTGTGTTGTATAGGCGGGTTATACGCTTTAAGGCACAAAAAAAGGAGTACCGCTGTACTCCAACCTTGTTAACCTTAAATCTAATACTATGAAAAACACTTGGCAAAGGTACTAATATTATTGCATATTTGCAAATTCTGAAACTTACAAACCCCACAATTTAGTATCAATTAACAATTTACACATATATTGGGGGGGGGTAACTATCCCCCCTCAAGCAGGGGTTGCTGAATAGTTGCGAATTTATAGACCCCACCTTAATTCTCACATTTCCGGAACAGTCTGGTAACGACAAACGCAAGGGTAAGCAATACAAGGAGGGCAACAGTGCGGTAGCCCAAAATACTTGAGCCAAGATAGTCGGCATAAGGGAACATCTGATCCAACAGGCATGAGAAATCCCAAATAGCAGAACCGAGAGTCAAGGTAGACAATATGAACAGCAACGTGTTAACCATTTTGTCGTTAGCCTCCTCACGGCGCTGTTTTTCCCTTTCTATCACTTTGTCGAGCAAATCAAGCTCCTCGCTTATGCACAGCCCATGGTCGATGGCGCTTGCCATTTCGAGAGGCATAAAATTGTAAGATATCTTATGAAAACGGCACCGTTGGTCAAATTGTTTAAACTCCCCTATCAGTGTATAAATATCAAGTTCCCTCATACCCATAGCAGCCATAAACCTTGCTATCGGAGACAAATGTTGCGACATAACAGAGCGCAACTGTTTGTTCAACCTGAAGAGATAGCATTTCTCAAAAAGCGAGTGAATATAGATAAGCCTGAAATAGCAAGTGATCCAATTCTCCACAAGCCAGTCTGGGGCATTATCAGCTAAAATCGTAAAAGTATCCATCAGTGCAAAAGCCTGCCAGTTGCGGAATATAGATATGCGGCTCTGCTCCAACATTTTTTCCAGATACTCGTCAGAAGGCGAATATTCATCAATACCTGTAGTAACCTTTGAAACAGAACCAAGCTGATACAACAGCAAATCCTTGTCTTCATAAACCACTCCGTAAGGTTTTCCGCCTGATGTCTTTTCGTTAACCACCTGAAACAGCCTCAGCTTGTTGCCATTCTCAACAAGAGCTGAAATTTCATCCGCCGAATTGTCAACAGCGATGTCGTACAAGTTTTTAACAGGTTTCAGAGCGGTATCAATAAAAGTCTGCTGAACACCGTTTTTATAGTTATCTATCATGCGGAGCGATGACAATACAGCCGTGACATCGTTAAGGTCAGCAACCTTCATTTTTACACAAACAGAGAACAGCGTCATTCCCAACGGCATCTGATAAACAACAATATCGCCAATCCTATAGCCATATACGCTATCACGAAATGACAATTGAAGGTCTACGTCTACAGACTTTTTCATGACGGTGCAACAGTCAGAGAAAAAGTCGATAAACTCAGCATAGAACATACGCTTCAATGATGCGGCCTCTGCATCCCCAAACGTAATAGTTTCCCACCCTTCTGGCGAGAGTTGTTCGGGTGTCACATCATTATCACGATGAAAATGTCCACAAAGAAAAGCTGTAAGCTCGTACATGGTTTTTAGTTTTATTTAGTTTTTTATCAGGTGCCAGCAGCAACACATACAGGCAATACATTTTTGCAAAAGTAACATTTTTTTTTTAACAATCAGAACATTAATCGAAATTTTCCACTATCTTTGCAAAATAATGCCGCAACTCCAACGCTAAATTGCAAATTCTAATCCTATTCTAAATGGAAAACCAACTCTACGACTTAAACGACATAAGCAAATTGCCTTACACTCTTAGCCATCCGCTTGAGCAGGCACATTCCGCATATACCGAAGGCAAATATGGCAGAGCGATGAACCACATTCTCGACTTTTTTGAGATATCGACTCCGTTTTGCTCATATATCTTCCTTCGGCTACTGCAACAAGAGGCTTCGGAACAACCTGCGATAATGCCAGTGTTGGAACAATTCGTGAACAGGATTGACACGAAGCGTCCTTTATCGCTTGGCGATTGGCTCAACGATTTGCAAACTCCATTGTTGGCAACATTAATAAAATACTTGCCAAACGAGCCTCTTGCCATAAGTTTCAGTGCAAACATCTATGTAAAAAAGCGTAACATTCTGTTAGGCAGCAAAAACATTCCAAGCATTGTGCAGATAAGGAATGAATACCGCGGACACTCCACCACCCTCTCAGAGGACATTTATCATGAAGTCGACGACCAGCTATTGCCACGCCTCGGCTCTATGATAGAGGCTCTGAAGCCTTTGGCCTCATGCCGTTACGATATTGGCGAGGAACGCTACAAAATAGATTTTCCACAGACAGGAAAACAAATAGACCTATATCCTCTTGTATTCTGCGACAACCGTGACTACCGATATGTGCTCCACACGCTGAAGGATGAGCAGACTTGCTATGTGGCATCTAACGAGAATGCCGTTACGAAAATCTCGTACGACATGAACGAAGCTGTAGACAAAGCCTTTCAACAGATAGTTCCATCGTTTGACATTGCCAAAAACCTTAACTGGGCAGAAATAAAGAAATATCTGCAGACAGCCTCTGCCTCTTACCTGAAACGTGTATATGCAGAAAAAAAATACAATCAGGAACTTTTTGTCGAGCGTGAGGAGCTGACTTCTGCGCTACGGGCTTTCTACAAAAGCGGCAAGACTCTGTTTCCACTTATAGGCGAGGCCGGACAAGGCAAAACCACCCAGCTTGCTTATTGGACCGAAAGACTCATCGACGACAATATGCCCGTGTTGACATTGGCCGCGTCAGATTTTTCATTCGTAAGTTTGGATATATCTGTAAAGTCAATGTTCGGCTTCAGCTTCCGGAAAGATATCCGGCGCCTTATAGACAACATTCATCAGATGGCGGATGCCAACGGACAGGATATTTACATCTTTGTCGACGCGCTTAACGAATGCCTGCGCTATGCCGACACAGAGGAGACTTCGGCCGAAGGGCCGCTACAGCTCTACCAGGCTCTGTGCCGTCTGTTCATAAACAAAGAATACACCCGCTTCAAACTGCTGCTCACTTGCCGAAACTACACATGGACCAATCTTGTTGTTCCACATACCGAGACTGAACAGCCATTTATGTACACAGCCTGCGACGACCTGCAAGTCAGAGGTTTCAACGACAAGGATGCGGCAAAAGCATACCGCATTTATCAGCAGCTCTATCAGATGCACACCCCCTACGGGCAATTGGACGCAAGAGTCGCGCTGAGGCTCCGCGACCCGTTGACTCTAAAAATCACATCAGGCATCTTTCTGGGAAAAAATTTGTCTGACAATCCAGATGTCTACACCTCTATCGCCCTTTACAACCAGCTTTACAGTGACATCGGAAACTCGTATGCCGGCAACCGCCAACGCCGTCTGCTCGATCTATTGGGCTCAACAATTCTCGACGCATACCTTGGCGGAGAGGCAAAAGACAGCCTGCTGATTGACGACATACGGATGGCATTGCAGGACAGCCGTTCACCACTTCACGAGCTTGCCACGCTGATGTACCGAAAAGACGGTGTGAGCATAGCCTACGCCGAATTGCTCAACAAGGCAGAGCGCCCTGTGCTGAAAGAAGTAGAGCGGCAAAGCAAGTACGGCAGCCAGATGTATGTGCAGTTTATCTATGAGCGGTTTTTGGAATATGTTGTCGGAAGGGCTTTCGTCTCAAGACACGCCAATTTACAGGCTATCAATTTCCACGATGCTCTCGAGAAAGGCGCAATGGATGTTGTTTTTCTGGGTGCTATGCGAAACGCACTGATAATGACCTCCATAAAAGACGGCAACTTCAACGTGCTTGTTGAGCTTGCAGGCAAATGGGGCGACGACTTCAACATTATGTCGCTTGTAAACGACACCATGAACACCATGATAAACGAGAACTACGAAGACGAGCTGTTCGGTCTTATTCCGAGACTGACAGACTGCAGCAGCGACAACAAAACCGACATTGCAGAGTTTAATTCCGTGGTTCACGCTATACAAAACAATGCCGCCGACACAGCAGTGATTGAGCGCCACAAAGAACTCTCCGTAAAGCTCGCTCAGGTGATGCGGTTGAAAAAACTTGCGTCCGTAAGCCTCATCAACGGCGTTCTGCTCTCCGATTTCTACAACGAACGCCTATATACTCACGACGCCCTTGCACTATTGTGGAAAATCATAACCGACGAGATCTACGATGTGCGAAACGACGCCTGCATGTACATTTACTACCTGTCGAAACGGTACCACACTAACGGACACATTCCGCTGCGCGAAAATCTGACTGTAAAAATCGTGAGACAAATCTACTCAAACATCAAGAGCGGCAACCTCGTGTACAATGTAGTGTCAAAAACCGCACGCACCAGAATGTTCATCCTCGTTGAGATATCAACCAGGCTTGCCGTGCTGCTCATGATAGACGATATGTTGGCAGAAAAACAGACTTTTGGGGAAAAATCAGTCGCCGCCGACATGCTCGACGAAATGAAGGGGATATTCCGCTATCTGAGCTGCAACCTGTATCTCGTCAAAGCCATTCTGCCTTTCCTGCAAGTGGCTATGAAACGGCAAGTCACATTCCAGACCGACTACGTGAACAACGCCATGGAATATCAGACATTTTGGGAGGAAGAGACTTTTGCAGACATCGACTACAACGGAACCAGATGGGAGCCACAAGACATAACAGAACTGATGAAATTCTGTTGCCACAACGTAGAGAAAAAAGAACTCGAGGCTCTTGGCAGCGAAGCACCTGCCGACAGGTTAACGACATTAAAAAATGACGAGGAGGCATGGCGCAAACTGCACGATAAACTATTGTCGGCATATAAGAGCGGCGACTCACTGAGCCTGTTTGTTGTAGAGCGGATTATGATTATCATGGGAGTATGCGACTGGGAAAACGTGGCACCAGTAGCAAGAAGTTTCTTCAGTGACGGCTTCCGCAAAGTGAGGATGTTCGACTACGCACAGATGTCGATACTCTACTCACTCTACCAGATAGCAGTAAAAACAAAAACCACAAACTGTGAGTTGCTCGACATTTACACCCACGAGGCTGTTGACTGGACCCGACGCCTCCGCGGACTCTTCAAAGGCCACCGAAGCGACAAGGCAAACGCTGCGGGAAAATACAAAAGAAACCTGATGAGCTGGTATTCGGCTGTATATTGCACCTACGCCGGCGAATGCGGAATATTAGAAGGCGACAAGATATGTGTACCGGCATTCTACAGTCTGATAGACGAAGCTATCGACAACAACGACCGTGAGCTGCTCATCCACCTCATCGACAACATAACAGAGCTGATAACGGACATGGGCTACTACAATTTGGCACTCGACTTGCTGAAATACATAATGATACGCTACGACTCTACCGAAAAGATTAACAGAATAGACAGCATACCGCTCGAGCGCAAGGGCATCTACGAATATGGCATTGTGAAACTCATCGGTAACGTGCTTAGCACAGCAAAAAACTATTGTCCCGAGCGTGTAAACGTCTTTATTCAGCGTGAGCTTTCCGCATTGCCGTTCCCCGGCATCAGCTCTTATCAGGAAAGCATCCTCAACTACAATCCGAGCGGTGAGAGCCTACAGGACGTGCTGACCCATAAATTCGGCAATTTCCTGATATTCTCACTTCTCAACGTGCGGCCTGTCGACACTTTCTCCATTGAGGCGATAGGCGCCGTGACGAAATCACGCGACTCGTTTACATGGTTTGAGCAGGTTGTAAAAATACTTATCAGACATTTGTTCCAAAAATAAAATCCTGCGCCTGTTTAAGTAATATGCAAAAAAATAACTTGCGCAATATCACTAAGAAGAAAAGAAAAAACAAAAACATTATGAGACGTATGACAATTATTACAATCATCTCAGCTCTTACCCTCGTGACTGTCTATGCCGGTATCATTTTTCTGCCGACATTTCTCTACAGTCACGGCTACGACAAAAAGACTATAGCCGGCCGGTTAATCATCGGACACCGTGGCGGTGCGGGAATAGGTGAGGAAAACTCACTAACCTGCCTGAAACAGGGCATTGAGACCGGTGCCGACATGATAGAGATTGACCTTCATCAGACACACGACGGAATCATCGTCGTTAACCACGACCCAACAGTAAACCGCACCACCAACGGCAAGGGCACGATAGCAAAAATGACATACGGAGAAATATCACGCCTGCGCATCAAGAGCAAGAATGGAAAGTTGACAAACGACCATGTAGCCACTTTCGAAGAGGTGCTGCAGCTATTTGCCAATGAGCGTGCCCAAGGACACAACGTGAGGTTGCTGATTGAGATAAAATATCCGTATAAAAATGCCTACGACGGCATTGAGAGACGCATGCTCGACCAGATAAAGGCACACGATGCGGAAAGCTGGATTGTAGTGCAGTCGTTTGCTGACGATGTTATAGAGAAGGTCCACAAACTTGACCCGAAAGTGAGAATAGAAAAACTGCTGATATGCAAATTACCCTTTCTGCCATATATCATCGACGGCTTCAGAATAACCCGTTTCAGTTACGAGAAATACAACTATGTGGCATCATTCAACTTCTATTATCATGCCCTTACCCATTCTCTGATTGCCGACATACACCGAAATGGAAAGGAAGTGAAGATGTGGACCGTTGACGAATTAGACGCTCCGCTGATGGATGTAGACGGCATTATTACAGACCGCCCAGATGTATGGTGTGGAGAAAGAATGTAGGGCCGATATATATAACGGCCGAATGTAAAATCAAAAATGAAGACATTGTGACAGACCGCAAAATTGCGTACTAAAAGACAATGCGCCCGGCTGCAAGCAGTCAGGGCGCATTGTTTATGCTATGTTATTGTCTATTTTACAGCAGGTGAAGTTTACCAATCATTATCAGAACACCATAGCCGATGATGAGCGAGATAAGGCCTGAGGTGAGACCCACGCGCGCCATATCTTTCTGCTGGATAAGGCCTGTAGAATAAGCAATGGCATTTGGAGGTGTAGAAATTGGCAGCGACATGGCGCAGCTTGCCGCAACCGCAATACCGATGAGCACAGTTGCCGTGCCGCCAATCATTCCGAGAGAGTCGCCCATACCCTTACATACCACAGAGAGTATTGGAATAAGCAATGCGGCAGTGGCTGTGTTCGAGATAAAGTTACTCAGAGCGAAGCAAACCAGACCGCTCAACAAGAGAATTACGATAGGATTGAGATCACCGAAAGGAATACTCTCTATAGCTTTCTCTGCAAGCCCAGTGCCGTTCATTGCCATACCAAGGGCGAAGCCGCCTGCCACCATCCAGATAACCGCCCAGTCTATTTTCTGTAAATCCTTGGCCGTGATAACACCAGTAAATGCGAACACGGCAATTGGCAACATGGCCGTGGTGTTGGCATTTACACCAAACTGCTTACCGAATACCCAGAGAATAATTGTTACGGCAAAAGTTACGGCTACAACCACGGTACGCCAGTTGTGGCTTACCTCACCCTCTATCTTAAGCTCGATGGTTTTCTGTGTGAATGGGAAGAACTTCAAAATTATAACCCATGCAAGCAGCAGCATAACGATAACCATAGGCACCATGAAAGCCATCCACTGCCCGAAACCAATGCCCATGTCGAGACCAGCGGGGTCGTTCAATACTTTGTAGGCAAAGGCGTTAGGAGGTGTGCCTATAGGCGTTCCCATACCGCCGAAGTTGGCACCTACAGGAATAGCCATTGTCAATGCGATACGGCCCTTTCCGTTGGCAGGCAAAGCCTTGAACACAGGTGTAAGAAATGTGAGCATCATTGCCGCCGTCGCTGTGTTGGAGATGAACATTGAGAA
>CABSIA010000049.1 GCA_902477645.1 uncultured Prevotella sp.
AAATATCTCTGATTACCAACTTTTTAGACTGTTTTCTTATCCCGAACTGGCGTATGAAATGGTCGTGTGTGGCAGCAGAAGTGAACTCCACATCGCATGGTACGCCCTCATTGCCGTGGATGCACGTGTGTACCTTTATGCCGCCTTTTCTCTTTCCCGCCTTGGGATTGCGTCCCACGCCCTTGACACGAGGTTGTAGAAGAGGCTGATGGTCGTGGAATTGATAATCAGAAGCTTCATCATCCATTTTGGCACCCTGCCAGGGGGACTGTCCGATGAAAGCCTGTCCTTGTACCTCAGGTAAAGCCCTTGATATATCTTCCCGAAGATTTCGTGCGTGCGCCTGCCGTTCGCATCAGAGAGGGTACTGCGCCGGGGTAGGTCATTTATGCCCAAATGTGCCAGCTTGCGCCACTCCATCATTGTGGCTGAGGTTATTTCACGCAAGGAGTCGAAACGCATGATGACGGCATACAGCATTACTGAGAGGTGACACCACGCTGTAAACGTCTTTACATACCTCTCACCACCCATCTCACGGCTGGTTTGAAGAATATTTTGCTTGTTGAAGTAACTTAGAAGCTGATTTAGTATCGGCTGTCCGAGAAAATGTGTACCTTTGCCCATGATTTGGTAATGATGTTTGTTTAGCAGCTGCAAAATCCACCAAAAAGAGCAGACCCTTCACCAGAAGCCGTACTTACCTCGTATAACATGTATAGTGGTATTGTGTGACCAGTATCAGTGTCATTTGGTCGGGTGGTGTTATAACAGCCGCTAACAGGAACATTATATTTCAGATCCTTATTGTGCGGTCAGCTGCCATTCCTGTTTTAGTTGGAATTCGAATTTCAAAATATTATCCTTTAATGAATAAGAAGTCGTTTCTTCAACATCCCAACCTGAAGAAATCCGCTGCCCCCATTTTTACCTTTTGTTCCTTTCATCGTGTAAAACAGTCCAGCTTTTGCAGATAAAGATTTGAATATAGGCTTTTCTGCCATCACACCAATTAACATCATCCCAGCGATCTACTTTTGTAAATTTACTAAAATTAAAACCTACTTGAACCTCAAAAATTATGATAATACGTATAATTTTGGTACTGCAAATGAAAAAAACAACCTCTGCAAGTTAGGGAGGTTGTTTTTATAGAGTTTATTCTACTGGTATCTTGTCAATGCGCCTCTGATGGCGTCCGCCTTCAAACTCGGTGGCGAAGAACTCATCCATGATGCTCTTTGCCATGGCGTTGTCGATGAAGCGGCCAGGCATGACAAGCACATTTGCGTTGTTGTGCTGACGGATGAGATGAGCTATCTCCGGTATCCAGCACAGGCCGGCACGAATGGATTGGTGTTTGTTGAGCGTCATGTTGATGCCCTCACCGCTGCCGCAGATTGCTATGCCTGGGAAAACCTCGCCCTGCTCGATGCCATGCGCCAAGGCGTGTCCGAAATCAGAATAGTCGCACGACTCCTCGCTCAGCGTCCCATAATCCTTATAAGCCATGCCACGCTCTTCGAGATACTGTTTGACGTATTGTTTAAGAGCATAGCCAGCATGATCGCTGGCTATACCTACTGTCTTGATATCCATGGATTCTTTTTTAAAAGTAGTTAAGGTGACTGTAGGGCCGTTATGTATAACGGCCGCAATTTATGGCCGTTGCAATTGTCTGTAACCTTTTGCTTGCGGCCGCTATATATAGCGGCCCTACATATTCCCTTACAGCATTGCCTTTACCTGGTTGTAAACATTCTCTCCTGTGTAACCGAGCTTCTCGTCAAGCACTTTGTAAGGGGCTGAGAAGCCGAAGCTTGGCATACCCCAAACTTTGCCGTTGGCACCAACAAGTCCCTCGAGGGTTACAGGCAGGCCAGCTGTCATACCGAATATCTTCGAGCCTGTAGGAAGAATGCTCTCCTGATATTCCTTTGGCTGGTTGCGGAAGAGACCCTCAGACGGTACGCTTACGATACGGACCTTAACGCCGTCCTTCTTCAGAAGTTCGGCACCGGCAACGAGGGTAGAGACCTCAGAGCCGCTTGCAAGCAGAATGATGTCGAAATCAGGGTCGCTGCCGGCAACAATGTATGCACCCTTGCGAGCCTGCTCATAGTCGGTTCCGGCTGGTAGTTTGGCGATGTTCTGACGAGAGAATATAAGTGCGGTAGGAGTCTCCATGTTCTCCATAGCCATAGCCCAGCATACGGTTGTCTCGTCTGCGTCAGCAGGACGGAATACACGGATAGAGTCCTTTCCATGATGGTTCTTCAGTTTCTCCATAAGGCGTATCTGCGCCTCCTGCTCAACAGGCTCGTGAGTTGGTCCGTCCTCACCGACACGGAATGCGTCGTGGGTCCAGATGAACTTGATTGGCACTTCCATGAGAGCAGCCATACGTGCGGCTGGCTTCATATAGTCGGAGAATACGAAGAATGTGCCGCATGCGGGAATAACGCCACCATGCAGATACATACCGATACACATGCAGGCCATGGTGAGCTCGGCAACACCGGCTTGGAAGAATGCGCCTCCGAAGTCGTCGGCGACCAAAGAGCGTGTCTTCTTCAAGAAACCGTCGGTCTTGTCAGAGTTCGAGAGGTCGGCAGAAGCGCAAATCATGTTTGGAACCTGCTCAGCCAATACACCAAGACATGCTGCTGATGCGGCACGTGTGGCAGAGCCTTCTTTCTGTACGCATACAGACCAGTCTACCTTAGGAGCATTGCCGCTGAACCATTCCTTCATCTGGGCAGCAAGCTCTGGATTTGCTTTTGCCCATTCAGCCTCCTCAGCCTTGCGTGTGGCAACAATCTTCTTAAGCTCCTCACGGCGGTCGGCATAGAGTTTTTGAACATCGTCGAAAATTACGAATGGATTCTCCGGGTTGCCGCCAAGGTTGCTGATAGTGTTCTTATAGGCATCGCCGCCAAGAGGAGCACCATGAGTGTTGATGCAAGCCTCATAGCTTGTACCGTCGGCACGAAGGGCACCCTTGCCCATAATTGTCTTTCCGATAATGATGGTTGGGCGCGTCTCTTCCTTGAGTGCGGCATTGAGAGCCTCACGGATAGAGTCAACATCGTTTCCGTTGCAGGTGATTACGTTCCATCCCCATGCCTTATATTTTGCAGCTGTGTCTTCCTTCATAACGACACCGCACTCTGTAGAGAGCTGAATGTCGTTAGAGTCGTAGAACATGATGAGGTTGTTGAGATTGAGAGTTCCGGCAATACGGCCTGTGCCCTGTGAGATTTCCTCCTCGATACCGCCGTCAGAGATGTATGCGTAAATCTTGTGCTGCATCATGGTCTTGCCGAGACGTGCCTCAAGGAATTTCTCAGCTACGGCAGCACCTGCTGCAAATGTGTGTCCTTGGCCAAGAGGACCGGATGTGTTCTCTATGCCACGCTCAAGCTCACGCTCTGGGTGTCCGGGAGTAGGGGAACCCCACTGGCGGAACTGCTTCAGTTCATCAATGGTGAACTTGCCCTGAAGTGCCAATGCAGAATAAAGCATAGGTGACATGTGGCCAGGGTCGAGATAGAAACGGTCGCGGCCAGCCCATGTCGGGTCTTCAGGATCATATACAAGATATTCAGAGAAAAGGACGTTGATGAAGTCGGCTCCACCCATGGCACCACCAGGGTGGCCGGAGTTTGCCTTTTCTACCATTGATGCAGCGAGAATACGGATATTGTCGGCTGCATGCTGCATAACTTTGTTGTCGTTCATCTTATAAATTATTAATTTTTAATTGTAAATTATTATTTATTTTCTTGCTATCTTGATAACTGCAATTGACTTTGCTGGTACCTTTACAGATACTGTGTTCTTTGACAGCTTCGCGGACTTGAGCTCAACAGGAGCGATACGGTTGGGGTTTTCAAAATCGTTGTAGTCGGCTACAGACTTGCATGTAAGCAGTCTGCCTGAAACGACATTGGATTTTGGATTTACACCGTCAATGGCAATCTCAACACTCTGTTCCTTATCGACACTTACATTGGCAAGGGAGATTACCAACTCGCCATTGTCCTTACGGGCCGCACTTGTTGAGAGCAGTGGTATGGTTCTGTTGTCACGTACTTTCATTGAATCGGTTACAACATCTATTGGAAGGTATGTCGCCTCCTGAAAATCCTTGTACATGTCGAACACATGATATGTTGGAGTCAGAACCATGTGGCCAGTGCCTTTGGTGTCGGTGAGAATCATGGACTGCAACACATTTACCACTTGGGCGATGTTTGCCATGCGGATACGGTCGGTATGGCGATGGAAGACATTTAGTGTGAGGGCTGCGACGAAAGCGTCACGCATGGAGTTCTGCTGATAGAGGTGGCCAGCTATTGTACCAGGCTCCTCATCCCACCATGTGCCCCATTCATCGACAAGAAGTCCGATTTGCTTCTTAGGATCTTTCTTGTCCATTATTGTGCTGTGCTTCTTTATCACATCCTCAATCTCAAGGCACTTACCCATTGTCCAATAGAAGTCTTCGGGGTTGAACTTTGTGGCAGAGCCTTTGCTGCCGCTCCAACCAGTTACGGTATAATAGTGAAGTGACAGACCGTTCATGCGGTGTCCGACATTGTCCATAAGAACCTTTGTCCAGTTGTAGTCGTAGTCGCTGGCTCCAGATGCAATCTTATAGAGTTTGTGACCGTCGTAGTTGCGGCAGTAGGTAGAATAACGGCGATATAGGTCACCATAATATTCAGGACGCATGGAGCCACCGCAGCCCCAGCTCTCGTTGCCTACACCGAGGAACTTAACGTTCCATGACTTCTCACGTCCGTTTTTACGTCGGAGATTAGCCATAGGTGTGTCGCCGTCGCTGGTCATGTACTCTACCCATTTTGCAAGCTCCTCAACAGTTCCGCTACCAACATTGCCACTGATATAAGGCTCGCATCCCAACATTTCGCAGAGGTTAAGGAACTCATGAGTTCCAAACGAGTTGTCCTCAATAGTTCCGCCCCAGTTGTTGTTCTGCATCTTTGGGCGTTGTTCCTTTGGGCCTACGCCGTCCATCCAGTGATACTCATCGGCAAAACATCCGCCGGGCCAACGAAGCACTGGTATCTGCAATGCCTTCAGAGCTTCAAGAACATCCTTGCGGTAGCCGTTGACATTTGGAATGACAGAGTTTTCGCCAACCCACAGACCGCCATAAATACACGAGCCAAGATGCTCGGCAAACTGACCATATATTTCCTTATGGATTTTTTGTTGTCCCTGATCGGTGTGAATAGTCAGTCTCGCATCTTGTGCCATTGCAGCCCCACTGAGTGAGGCTGTCAATGTGAGTATGGTGAATAGCTTTTTCATTTTTTGCTTTAGTCTTTGTTGGCTACGGCAGCCTGCTCAATGGCGAGGCCACGCTTGTAGTTCTTGATGTAGGCGTTGAATCCAGCAATGTCCTCGGCTGTTGGAGCAATCTCCACACCGGCATTGCCTGCGAACACCTTCTCGTCGAGGAAGTCGGCGAGCGACTGCTTCTTGTCGTTGTTCACAAGATATGAACCAAGCAGGGCGATACCCCATGCGCCGCCTTCGCCTGCGGTCTCCATTACAGAGATTGGCGAGTTGATGGCAGCTGCCAGCACGCGCTGTCCCACGCCTTTGGTCTTGAACAGACCGCCGTGACCTGTGATGCGGTCAACCTTTATCTTCTCATCGTTGAATAGGATGTCGTTGCCCACTTTCAGCACACTCACTGCTCCATAAAGGTGCACGCGCATAAAGTTGGCAAGGTTGAACTTGTCATTGGCTGAGCGCACGAAGAGCGGACGGCCTTCCTCGCAGCCGGTAACAGGCTCGCCGGAGATATAGTTGTAGGAAATGAGTCCGCCGCAATCGGCGTCGCCTGTGAGGGCGTGGTTGTAGAGCTTACCGTAAAGCTCGTTCATATCCACCTTAATGCCAAGCAGTTCCTGATATTCCTTAAACAATCCCACCCATGCGTTGAGGTCTGATGTACAGTTGTTGCAGTGAACCATTGCCACGGGACTTCCATCGGGAGTGGTCACCATGTCGATAACCTCGTAGGGCTTGCTCAGCTCC
Organism: uncultured Prevotella sp.; assembly: GCA_902477645.1. Taxonomy (GTDB): domain Bacteria; phylum Bacteroidota; class Bacteroidia; order Bacteroidales; family Bacteroidaceae; genus Prevotella. The sequence continues at coordinate 6,076 of CABSIA010000049.1, forward strand.
TTCTCCAATACAATCATAGAGAAAGATGATGTACCTGCCGATACGTTACCTGTGCGCTGCTTCACGGCGTTGGTTGCCACCATGCCTGTGCCTGCATCGCCCTCTGGAGGACAAACAGGTATGTTAGCCTTCAGGTGTCCTGACACATCGAGCAGCTTTGCTCCCTTCTCGTTAAGCTTGCCTGCATCCTCGCCAGCCATGAGCACCTTGGGAAGAATATCCTCAAGTTTCCAGCTGAAGCCGCGTGGAGCTATGAGGTCGTTGAATTTGCTCACCATCTCAGCCGAGTAGTTCTTTGTCTTCGAGTCAATAGGCAGCATGCCCGATGCGTCGCCTACGCCAAGCACTTTCTCACCTGTAATCTGCCAGTGAATATATCCTGCAAGAGTAGTTAGGAAAGTGATGTCCTTCACATGCTCCTCGCCGTTGAGTATTGCCTGGTAGAGATGTGAGATGCTCCAGCGCAGCGGGATGTTGAACACAAACAGCTCTGACAGTTCGGCGGCAGCCTTGCCCGTGTTGGTGTTGCGCCATGTGCGGAAAGGCACGAGAGTTTCTTTATAGAATCCGGAATCGTTGTCATTGAAAGCCATGTAGCCGTGCATCATTGCGCTGATGCCGATGGCTGCCAGGGTCTCAATCTCAATATCGTATTGTTCTCTGACGTTCTTGCGGAGGTCGGCGTAGCAGTCCTGCACGCCGCTCCATATCATATCGATACTGTAAGTCCAGAGTCCGTCAACAAGCTGGTTTTCCCAGTCGTGGCTGCCCTGAGCTATAGGATTGTTGTTCTCGTCGATAAGAACAGCCTTTATACGGGTAGAGCCAAACTCGATACCGAGAATGGCTTTACCTGTTTCTATAGTTCTTTTTGGATTATTTTCCATAGTTTTAATTTTATAAATCTTATAGGCTTTTATAAGTTTTATATTACATTAACGCCTTGTTGAGCATGTAGTAAACCTCGTTGTTGCGAAGCTGTGTCTTGAAATCGCTGATTGTAGTGTTCTTGTCGATCTTAACAAATTCTATACCGGTGATCTCTGCAAAGTCTTCCCAATACTCAGCTGTAATATCGTAAGAGAATGCGCTGTGGTGTGTACCGCCTGCGAGAATCCATGCACCTGCGCCAATTTCGAATGTTGGCTGTGGTACCCAGAGGGCGGATGCAACAGGAAGCTTAGGCATTGGCTTTGGCTCAATGCACTCAACCTCACTTGTTACAAGGCGGAAGCGGTTGCCGAGGTCTACGATAGTAGCCTTGATACCTCTGCCTGTCTTTGATGTGAATACCAAGCGTGCTGTCTGCTGCTTGCGAATACCGATGCCGAGGAAGTGAACCTCGAGAGTAGGCTTGTCAACAGCGATAAGAGGACAAACCTCGAGCATGTGGCTCTGAAGACTTGATGTGCAGTCTGCTGCGAAGTTAAGGGTATAGTCCTCGAGGAAAGAGCAGCCTTTCTCAAGTCCCTGATTCATAACCCACAATGTGCGATACAGGCAAGCTGTCTTCCAGTCGCCCTCAGCACCGAAGCCATAGCCCTCAGCCATAAGACGCTGTGAGGCAAGACCTGGAATCTGGTCGAAGCCAAGGAAGTTAGGATCGTTAATGTCGGCACCGCCGAGGTCGTCGAAGTTTGTTGTGAAAGCTGTCGCGCCCTCGTCCTTCAATACACGTCGAAGGGCAATCTCTGCCTTTGCTGCATTCTTAACTTTCTCCCAGTAAACTTCCTCGCCAGACTCGTCAATCTTGATAGTGTAAGCCTTCTTGTACTCCTCAACAAGTTCGTCAGCCTCAGCATCTGTAACCTTCTTGAAGTATTCCATGAGCGAAGATACAGGATAGTAGTCAACGTGATAGCCAAGACGCTGCTCAAACTCTACGCGGTCGCCATCGGTAACGGCAACGTTGTTCATGTTCATACCGAACATAAGGCAACGTACGTTGTGAGCGTCAGCAACACCTGCTGCCACACGTGCCCAAACAGCGATGCTCTTCTGAGCTTCCTCGCTCTTCCAGTGCCCAACAACAACCTTGCGTGGTACACGCATGCGGCTGCAGATGTGACCGAACTCGATGTCGCCATGGGCTGACTGGTTGAGGTTCATAAAGTCCATGTCGATAGAATCCCATGGAATTTCAGAGTTGTATTGTGTATGGAAGTGGAGTAGAGGCTTCTTGAGTGCCTGCAGACCCTTTATCCACATCTTTGCAGGAGAGAATGTGTGCATCCATGTGATGATACCGATACATTTCTCGTCGTTGTTTGAGGCTTTCATAACAGCCTCTACCTCGGCAGAAGAGTTTGCTGTGCCTTTATAAACAACCTTTACAGGAATGATGCCACTGTTGTTAAGTCCGTCGACCATATCTTTTGAGTGACCGTCAACGATTTTTACTGTCTCGCCTCCATAAAGAAGCTGTGCGCCTGTTACGAACCAGATTTCATAGTTTTCAAATGCTTTGTTCATAGTGATTTTGGTTTTAAATTAGTTAATTGGTATTTTGCTGTTAATTATTATATTTTAAAGAGTTAACCTTTCTTTTTCTGTCCATAGTAGGCGTTAGGGCCATGCTTACGGCTGAAGTGTTTTTCAACGAGCAACGGATTCATTGTTGTCTCTGGATTGACAGAGAATGAGACGAATGCCATTTTTGCAACCTGCTCCATTACGACAGCGTTGTAAACAGCATTGTCGGCATCCTTACCCCAAGAGAATGGTCCATGGTTCTTTACGAGAACACCAGGAGTATGAACAGGGTTTATGTTGCCGTCTTTGATGCGCTTAACGATAACATTGCCAGTCTCAAGCTCGTAGTCGCCTTTTACCTCTGCCTCTGTCATATCATCTGTACAAGGAATGCTGTCGTGGAAATAGTCGGCATGTGTTGTTCCGATGTTAGGAATGTCCTTGCCTGCCTGTGCCCAGGCTGTGGCGTAGGTTGAATGTGTGTGTACAATACCGCCTAACTCAGGGAAGGCTCTGTACAGGACAAGATGGGTAGGAGTGTCTGACGAAGGATTTAAGTCACCCTCTACAACCTTTCCTGTCTCAAGGTCAATAACAACCATATCAGAAGCTTTCATGGTGTCGTAGTCAACACCTGATGGTTTTATTACAACAAGACCTTTCTCACGGTCGATACCACTAACGTTTCCCCATGTGAAAATCACGAGGTTATGCTTAACCAAGTCGAGGTTAGCACGAAATACTTTTTCTTTTAATTCCTCTAACATAATGGTCTTTGGGGTTAAAGTTTATATTTTAAAGTTTTATATGTTTTGTTTATAGTTTAAATGTCGGTGCTTCGTCATACGAGCGCTTGTTGAAGCGGTATAGCGATGCGCCGCGCTTTGATGTTTTCTTGTCAATGAGTTCCGTCTTTTCTATAAAGTCTATCTGCTTTATGCGCTTGCGGAAATTGCGTTTGTCTATTTCCTGTCCCAATACTGCCTCGTAGACATGTTGCAGCTGTGTAAGCGTAAACAAATCGGGCAGCAGCTTGAAACTTAATGGCTCTGTACCGATGCTTTTTCTGAGCATAGTCAGTGCTTTTACAACCATCTTTGAATGGTCTGAATAAAGTTTTGGTAACTCGTCAAGACTTATCCATTCGAGATGATGGTCTTGTCTGAGTTTGTCATCGTAATCTTTTACATTTATAAGAGAATAGTATGCTATTGATATAACTCTTTCTCCAGGGTCACGGTCTACGGCTCCAAAGGCACCTACTTGTTTCATAAATGCCTTCTTCATACCAGTCAGCTCGAATAAGACTCTGCTGGCGGCATCATCAACACTTTCATCTGCTCCTACAAATCCACCGTATAGAGACCATTCGCCGTAACCGGGTTCCATAAGACGTTTGCCTATAAGGAGTTTCAGTTTGCCTTCATCGAAACCGAAAATTATACAGTCTACAGAAACGAAGACTTTTGAGTGTTGAGAATAATAGTTAGTCATTTTAAGGCTTAGTTTTTGTTTGAAAGTCTTGGGAGAATTTGTTCTCCCAAGACCAAATGTTTTTTAAAAGTTAATTACCAGAAATATATGTAGAATGCTGCACAGAGGATAATAACTCCAAGTGTTGCAACGACATCCCAAACATTCCAGCTCTCACGTATTACTTTCTTGTAGTCACCTGTGAATGTGATTGCTGCTATCTGCTCGTCAGATGGCTTTTCGGTAAACATTGAGATAACAAACATCATTACAACGATGAAAACCAACAGCCAGCACTCAAAGATGAGCCAGTTTGTCTGCCAGAACCAAGAGGTATATTCCCAGAATGCGCCATCCATTGTCGCTTTACCAGATTCAGTTATTACATTGGTGATAAGGCGAACCATACCGATAAGGAAACCACCGATAAGTCCCCACTCACCAGCTTTCGGAGTAATTTTCTTTGAGAAGATACCAAGAGTGAAAACAGCAACCATTGCAGGTGCAATGAGTGATTGGATGTCCTGCAGATAAGAATAGAGGTTGCCCATGTTCATCATGATAGGCATCCATGCCAAACCAAGAAGAACGACAACAACAGTGGCAATACGGCCGACCATAACGTAGTGAGCCTCGCTCATACCTTTCTTCATTGGCTTGTAAAAGTCTTCTGTGAAAAGTGTTGCACAGCTATTGAAGAATGCGGCAAGAGATGCTACGAGAGCGCAGATGAAACCGATTGTAACGATACCCTTAACACCTACAGGAAGAATGTTCTTTACCATCATTGCGAAAGCACCGTCGGTATCGTGTGTGTTGGTAATATCCATTTCTATGCCGCTGCCTGTCTTCATAGAAAGAGCGTAAGCAACCATACCAGGAATCAAGAACATGAAAACAGGAAGGAGTTTAAAGTAGCCGGCTGCGATTGTACCACGGCGGGCACGTCTCATAACAACACCATTGTCCTCGCCTTTAGTCTGTCCAAGAACACGCTGAACAATGTGCTGGTCTGTACACCAATACCAGAAACCGATGATTGATGCGCCAAGGAATACCACATAGCCGGGGAACTGAGGATACATTGGGTCGTTGGCATCTGTGTGGAACATGTGAGTTGTTCCGAATCCATCGTGTGCGGCATTGCAGACGCTCATCATCTGAGACCAACCTGCAGAAATGCTGCCGTCACCGAGCATGTTGAGTCCAAGGAACAATACAAGAAAAGAACCTATAATCAGAATTGGGGTTTGGATGGCAGACAATGTCATAACACCCTTCATGCCTCCGAATACAGTGAAAACAGCTGTGATGGCAATAAGACCAATGGCTCCATACCAGAAAGGCAAGCCGAGAAGATACTCAAAGAATATACCGCCTGTGAATGCTGTTACAGAAACTTTCGTCAACACGTAAGCTATCAAGGTGATAATTGAGAGCCATGAGCCGGTACGCTGTGTGTAGCGGAATTTAAGGAAGTCTGGCATTGTGATAATTTTGCCCATCTTGTTGTTGAGCAGCTGGTAGAAAGGTACGAATAGCCAGCCGAGGATAAGAATCATCCAGCCTTGCATCTCCCAGTGTGCCATACCCACACCGTCTTTTGCACCTGTACCAGCAAGACCAACAAGGTGTTCAGAGCCGATGTTTGCAGCAAAAATGGCAGCACCGATTATATACCAAGGCTCACCTTTACCGAAAAGATAGTCCTGGCTGTCTGCGCCCTTCATCTTTTCCTTGTCTTTCTTAATGGCGCGATAGATAGCCCAAACGATTGCGATAATTCCGACGGCAAGGACTGCCCAGTCAAGCCATACGAATTCTGTTGCGTTCCAATTCATTGTAGTAATTGTTTTTAGTCGATTAAATGGATTCCTGATGTCAATGACTCAGGAACCCATTTGTTTTGGTTGTTATTTAACGGAGAATTTATAAATTACGTGGCTGTTGTACTTCTCGCCTGGCTTCAAGGTTGCAGAAGGGAAGTTTGTCTTGTTTGGAGTATCCGGATATTTCTGAGTCTCAAGACAAACCGAGGCGTGTACAGGATATTTGTCGCCATGCTTGCAGGCTATGCCTGTTCCTTGGAAGTTGGCGGTGTAGACCTGAATACCTGGCTCGTTTGTGAACACCTCAAGGAATATGCCTGTGTTAGGTGCGTAGAGGCTTGCTGCAACTTTCTTGTCGTTGCCCTTGCCGTCTTTATAGGTGTTCAGGCACCAGTTGTGGTCAAAGCCGTTGGCGTTTTTGATCTGATGGAAAGTTGTATCGCCGATGCATTCGTACAGAGGGCGTTTTTTTGTGAAGTCCATTGGGGTGCCGTAAACATCCTTAATTTCACCCGTGGTCATGTATGTAGAGTCGGTTGGGGTGAATTTGTCGGCGTTTACATAAAGCACCATATCTGTGCCAGGCTGTGTCGGGTTGCCGGTAAGTGTGAAATAAGAGTGATTGCACATGTTGATGACTGTTTCCTTGTCTGTTGTTGCCTCAAATGTACAGTCAATTGCGTTTTCGTCTGTTAGCTTATATGTAGCCTTTGCTGGAACTGTTCCAGGGAAACCGTTGTCGCCATCCTTAGAAACAATTGTAAGTTGCAGAGTCTGGTCATCAATTTGTGTGGCGTCATAAACCTGATACTGCCATCCAGAAGGGCCTCCATGCAGGCAGTGTCCGAAATTGTTTGTAGGAAGCTGATATTTCTGTCCGGCAATGGTCATTTGTCCTTTGTTAATGCGGTTTGCATAACGTCCGATTGTCGCACCAAAGTCGCTTGGACTATTTACTGTGTCGGCATACTGTCTGATATTGTCGTAGCCAAGAACAACGTCAACCATTTGGTTTTCCTTGTTAGGAACCATTACTGATACGATGCGTCCGCCGAAGTTGGTGATACAAACCTCAGCTCCGTTTTTGTTTGTCAAAGTGTAGAGGGCAACTTTTTTGCCATTGATGGTTGTGTCAAAAGCGGCAGGATCAAGTCCAGAAAGGGTTTGGTTACCCGAGCAAGAAGACATCATTGCTATTACGGCTCCTGCTCCAAGAATAAGTTTTTTGAAGTTTCTCATAATTGTAAAACGGTTGTTAGTTTATTGATTTTGGTAATTTGGTTGTAAAGATACAACTTTTTTATCAAACATAATCAAAATTGGTGAAGTTTTTTTATGAAAGTGTGGTTTTTACACTTTTTTAAACGTAGAAGGTTCGCAAAGCACCGTTTGCGAACCTTCATTATAACGAGAAAATGTTGCTATTAGCAGATTTTACGTGAGCCGTCACTGATAACGACATTGATAACCTCAGGCTCGTGTCCGTACTTCTCATTGAACTTAGCCTTGGCGACAGCAATGAAGTTGTCATAATTATCATCCTTAACAAGGTTGATTGTGCAGCCACCGAAGCCACCACCCATGATACGGCTGCCGGTAACACCATTTTCCTTGGCCAAATCGTTGAGGAAGTCGAGCTCTTCGCAGCTTACCTCATACTCCTTGCTGAGCCCGTTGTGGGTCTCGAACATCTTTTTGCCAACTGTCTCATAGTCACCCTTTTCGAGAGCTTCGCAGACTGCGAGCACGCGGTCTTTCTCACCGAGTACGAAGTGAGCGCGTGTGTAGTCCTCTTCACTAACCTCAGCCTTAACAGCCTCAAGCTCATCCCAATTAGCATCACGCAGAGTCTCAAACTTCTTCTCAGGGAAGTGAGCTGCAAGAGCCTTTACAACATTCTCGCAAGAGTTGCGGCGGTCGTTGTATGGTGAGCCCTTCAGCTCATGCTTAACTTTAGAGTTGAGCAATACGAGTTTGTAGCCCTCTGGCTTGAATGGGAAATACTCAAACTCACGGCTACGGCAGTCGAGACGCATCAACTTGCCCTCCTGTCCGAATACGCTTGCAAACTGGTCCATGATACCGCAGTTGACACCGATATAGTTATGTTCGGTTGCCTGTCCTGCAAGAACGAGATCCCACTTGGAAACTTTGTTGTCGCCGAAAAGGTCGTTGAGAGCAAATGCGAAGCAACTTTCCAAAGCGGCACTTGAAGACATACCTGCACCGAGAGGAACATCACCGGCAAAAGCTGTGTTGAAGCCCTTAACGTCAACGCCGAGCTTTCTCATTTCCTGAACGATACCATAGATGTAGCGTGCCCATGTGGTCTTTGGTCCTTCTGGGTCATCAACTTTAAATTCAACTTTGTCTTTGAGGTCAATAGAGTAGGCGATAACAGTGTTGAGTCCGTTAGGACGAATTTCTGCCATGATGCCTTTGTCTACAGCTCCCGGGAATACGAAACCGCCATTGTAGTCGGTATGCTCACCGATGAGGTTGATACGGCCTGGTGAGGCATAAATGTTACCGGTCTTGCCGTCGAAGTGTTTGATAAATCTACTTCTTACAAATTCTATGTCCATAGTTTGTTGTTTTTATAAAGGTTTAACGATAGTGTTTGCTATAAAAAAATTAATCAACTTTGATATCCTTGTTGACATTCTTCGATCCGATGAGAGCGTAGTAGAAGATATAGCCTAACATGGCTACTACGAGCCAATAAGAGTTAAGATAGCTTACACCCATGCTCTGAACGATAACGGTGTCCTGAATGAAAGGCATAATACCGCCACCAACTACCATTGTCATGAAGATACCGGAAGCCTTGGCTGTATATTTGCCGAGTCCCTCTGTTGCAAGGTTAAAGATACCGCCCCACATCACAGAAGTACAGATACCGCAGAGGAATATGAATACGCATGACAGTGGAACTGTGGCATTCTGAATAGTGATAAAGCCGAGGTCAAGATTTATTGTAGTCTGAATGTCACCTGTGAAGATGGCTATAACAATCAGCAACATGCCTACAGCAGAAACGGTAATGAGCTGTGTGCGTGTGGAAACTTTTCCTGAAATAGCTGTACTTGTCGCACGGCCTACGAGCATAAGCAGCCAGTAGATAGCAGCCAGTGAGCCTGCAACCGCAGCTGCGCCCTCGCCAGGCATACGGCTAATCCACATGTTCATGATGTTAGGAACAGCAATCTCGACACCGACATAGAAGAAAATTGCGATTACACCAAGCAGACAGTGGCGGAAAGCCAATGGTGAGTGCTCGTATGTTACTTCTGTGAGGTCGCCCTGTGGCTCTACAATCTTAACGAAAGAGATAACGAGGAAAGCCAAAAGGAAAATGACGATACCTGTTATTATAAGAGGAGCTACATCGGGGAAGCTGTCTTTAGTAAGTGTACCTACAAGAAAACCTGCAAGCATAGGGGTCAAAGTTCCTGACAGAGAGTTCAGTGTGCCGCCTGCCTGAATGAGTTGGTTACCAGTGTTGCCACCACCGCCGAGAAGGTTGAGCATTGGGTTGACAACAGTGTTGAGCATGCATACGCAGAAGCCACAGATAAGTGCGCCAAGGAGGTAGATGAACAGGTTAAGGCTTGTCATAATGCCGCCAATCTCGCATACTTTAATATCGGCGCCTACAATACCAGAGAGAAGCTGTACGCTAAGACCGGCAGCACCGATAAGCAGTGCGATAAGAGCAGTTTTTTTGTAACCGTACTTTATAAGCATGTTACCAGCAGGAATACCCATGAACAGATAAGCAACGAAGTTCATAAGGTTGCCGGCTGTACCGGCCCATGGATAAGTGATACCCCAGATGTTACCGAAAGGTGCGGCCATGTTAGTAACGAAGCTAATCATGGCAAAGATGAAGAACATGGTAATAATCGCAACAATGTTCTTCTCATTCTTTTTTGTTTCTGACATTTTGTTTATTAAGTTCTTTAAAAGTTTATAAATGTTTATCCTTTTAGATAGTGAATAAATCCTGCTGCTGGTTATTCAGCTACTCCGAATTTATAAATTGTTTTTTGTTTGTATTGCTCACCAGGTCTTAAGATTACTGATGGAAAATAGGGATGGTTTGGTGAGTCTGGGAAGTGCTGCGCCTCGAAGCAGATACCCGAGCGGCGCGGGAATGTCGCGCCGTGCTGTCCTGTGTATCCGTCAGCCCAGTTGTCGGTATAGAGCTGTACGCCAGGCTCTGTTGTGTATACTTCCATTGTTCTTCCGCTCACCGGCTCTGTGATTTTTGCGGCAAAGCTCAACTCGCCCTCTTCCTTTTTGTTAAGCACGTAGCAGTGGTCGTAGCCTGCGCCGTTCTTTATTTGCTCGTGGTCTGCGTCAATATCCTGACCTACAGGTTTTGGAGTGCGGAAATCGAAAGGAGTGTCTTTTACGAAACGTATTTCGCCTGTCGGTATACTTGTCTCATCAATTGGGAGATAGTAGTCGGCATTAATCTCGCAAATTACGTTGTCGATTGTTGGTGTCGGGTTTGCTATACCAGAGAGTGAGAAGAAACCATGGCTTGTGAGGTTGATAATGGTTTTCTTGTTGGTGGTAGCCATGTATTCAATTACAAGCTCGTCATCGTTGGTAAATGTGTAAACTACAGTAACTTTGACCTCGCCAGAATAGCCTTCTTCTCCGTATGGGCTTACATATTTGAGAACCAGCGATTTGTCATTCATCTGGAGAGCTTCCCAAACCTTGGCGTTGTAACCTTTCTTGCCGCCGTGGAGAGAGTTGGGGCCGTTGTTGATGGGCAAGCTGTATTCCTTGCCGTTCAGCTGGAATTTACCTTTGCAGATACGGTTGCCGTAGCGTCCGATGAGAGTAGAGAGATATGGCTCTGGTGATTCTATTACGCCCTGGATTGTGTCGTGTCCCTGAATGACATTTGCCATTTTGCCATCTTTGTCTGGAACCATGATAGCCACAAGTGCCCCGCCATAGTTTGTGATGGCAACCTCATGCCCTTTCTCATTCTTGAGAATATACAAATCGGTCTTCTTTCCGTTTATAGTGGTCTGAAAATCTTCACGTTTCAGCCCACAGATGTTTTCTGTTTCGTTAGTATTCATATTAATTTCGTTTTTAGTTATTCAATGATAGTTGCAAAGTAACTAAAAATTAATCTAAAATGCAAACGAAATAAGAAAAAAAAGCCTACGGCATCACGTTAAAAACTATTAAAAGGCAAAAATGTAAGCAAGTCGGCTACTATATAGCTGCTTCCGCCAACAAAAATCATGTCGTTTTCGCCGGCTTCCGAGGTTGCCGCATTATAGGCATCATGTACGGTTTCAAAAATTCCGCCCGTGAGATTGTGCTGTTGTGCCAACTCTGCCACTTTGACAGCACTGATGGCTCTTTTGCTGCTTGCCTGAGTCCAATAGTAAACGGCGTTTTTGGGCAGCATAGATAAAACAGCGTTGATGTCTTTGTCGTCGACCATGCCGAAAACCATTCTCAATGTATCGCATTTCTGCTGTGCTATCTGTGGTGCCAGATACTTCCATCCTCCGGCGTTGTGCCCTGTGTCGCAAACCACTTTCGGGTGTTCAGACAAGGTCTGCCACCGCCCCATGAGATGGGTGTTTCTGCAAACATTGGCAACGCCTTTTGTTATTGCACTTTTATCAGTTATGATACCTGTCTTGTGCAGTTGTCCGCATGCCGCAAGTATTGTGTTCATGTTTTTCTCCTGGCAGTCTCCGGCGAGGTCGCCTTCGAGTGTGGTGCCGTCGGCAAGATAGTATTTCCTGCCGCTATGTGCCAAAGCGTGCGAGCAGACAACCGCAGGCCCGTCTTCGGCAAAAATAATTTCGGCTCC
>CABSIA010000050.1 GCA_902477645.1 uncultured Prevotella sp.
TTCCCGATCTCTTGTGCCGGAGGGGGGAGACTGGAGGGACTTGCCCGATGACGTGGCGCGCGATTACATGAAGGGAAGCTATCATCTCGGCGGGGGCAAGACAGGCATGGCCCGCAGATTCTCAATGGACGAGCCGAGCCTGACGTTGACTTGTGCTCCTGCCCAAAAGCAGACCGAGCGGTGCCATCCGTGGGAAACCCGCCCGCTTACGGTACGTGAGTATGCGAGAATATAGACCTTCCCTGATAATTGGCAATTCGCCGGCACTCTGTCATCACAATACAGGCAGATAGGAAATGCCGTGCCCGTAAATTTGGCATGGGCTATCGGCCGCTCGCTGATACGGATGTTCAATGAGATGGCAATGCTGGGATTGATTGACGAAAAGAACACCGGTGTAAAAGCTAAGCCATATAGAAAGCTTCATGGATTATTCGAAGGTATGGTATGCGAAAAGCCTGCTGAATATAAGAAAACACCTGCGCAATAGGAAATAGATGTTTTCTCAATTCAGATATTATACATAGCGGCTCTACAGCCTTCTAACCAATAAGTCTCGTGATGCGTTTGTGCAATTGCCGGGCTATCATGCCAATATGGAGGCAAATAGGGTTGCAGAGTGGTACTTTTGTGGCACAATATTGGGTTAAATATAGTAAATGTTTCACGTATATCAGTTTTTTAGCTTAATTTTGCACACTTAAAAATTGTTATTGAACTTAATATGAGTTTGACAAGTATTGCTGGCAAGCTATTTGTGCCGAGACAAAAGGAACTCCGCAGACATCTTGGCGAGGCTGAGCTGTTGCAGGACGGGGTGATGAGACACCTTGTCAGAAGGGCCGAGAATACGGAATATGGACGGAACCATCTTTTTGGAACCATCGGCGGATATGACGATTTTGCCAAGAATATTCCTGTTAACACATACGAGGAGCTGAAGGGCGACATAGACAGGATGAGACATGGCGAGAGCAATGTGCTTTGGCCGGGAGTGGTGAAATGGTATGCCAAATCGTCGGGAACCACCAACGACAAGAGCAAGTTTATACCTGTGTCGCACGAGGGACTGCAGAATATTCACTATCAGGGCGGCAAGGACGTCGTGGCTCTGTATCTGCGCAACAATCCGGACAGCCGGCTCTTCGACGGCAGATCGCTGATATTGGGCGGCAGCCATTCGCCCAACTACAATCTGGCTGGCTCGCTGGTTGGAGACCTTAGTGCCATATTGATTGAGAATATTAATCCGTTTGCCAATTTGGTAAGGGTACCGTCGAAACAGACCGCGCTGCTCAGCGACTTCGAGGTTAAGCGCGACCGCATAGCCCGGGAGACTATGACGAAGAACGTAACCAACCTGTCGGGAGTTCCGTCGTGGATGCTCAGCGTGCTGGTGAGAGTAATGGAGCTTTCTGGAAAGACACACCTTGAGGAGGTTTGGCCAAATCTTGAGGTCTTTTTCCATGGCGGCATAGCTTTCACCCCCTACCGCAAACAGTATGAGAAACTTATAACAAAGAGCGGTATGCACTATATGGAGACATATAATGCGAGCGAGGGTTTCTTCGGAATACAGGACGACCCGGCGGACAAGTCGATGCTGCTGATGCTGGACTACGACGTGTTCTACGAGTTCATTCCTATGGAGGAGTTTGGCAAGGAAAATCCTACGGTTGTGCCGCTGACAGGCATTGAGATAGGAAAAAACTATGCCATGCTGATTTCTACATCATGCGGACTGTGGCGATATGTAATTGGCGACACCGTGTGCTTTACAAGCCGTGACCCGTACAAGTTCGTCATTACGGGCAGGACAAAGTATTTCATAAATGCCTTTGGCGAGGAGCTCGTGATGGACAACGCCGAGAAGGGACTTGCCTACGCATGCGAGAAGACAGGCGCGGAGGTGCTTGAGTATACGGCGGCTCCAGTATATATGGACGAGAATGCCAAGTGCCGCCACCAGTGGCTCATTGAGTTCTCGCATGAGCCGGAGAGTCTTGACGAGTTCGCAACATTGCTCGACAGAAAACTGCAGGAGCTGAACAGCGACTACGAGGCCAAGCGCTTCCACGACATAACGTTGCAGCACCTTGAGGTGGTTAGGGCAAAGCCGGGAATTTTCAATGAGTGGCTGAAGTCGAAGGGCAAGCTCGGCGGACAGCACAAGGTGCCCAGGCTGAGCAACTCACGGCGAAATATAGATGAGATTCTTGAACTGATGAACGGATGAGCAAACCTTCTATGGCAAAAATAACAGGCAGGCTTGCAGCAGCCTTAATGATATTCCTTTTTGCCGCTTGTGCAAGAATGGGAAATCCCGATGGCGGATGGTACGACGAGACTCCGCCAAGGGTTGTCGGAGCCTATCCAGCTGATAAGGCCACAAGCGTGAAGACGAGGAAGGTGTATATAAATTTCGATGAATTTATAAAAGTCGACAATCCGACAGAGAAAGTCGTGGTGTCGCCACCCCAGATAGAGATGCCGGAGATAAAGGCGCAGGGGAAAAGAATTATGGTGTCGCTGCTTGACTCGCTGAAGCCAAACGCCACATACACCATAGATTTCTCTGACGCCATTTCTGACAACAACGAAGGAAACCCCATGGGAAACTATACCTACAGTTTCTCCACAGGAAGCGTCATTGATACGCTTGAGGTTGCCGGAACCGTACTTGCCGCCGCCGACCTTGAGCCTGTGAAGGGTATACTCGTCGGTCTGTATGCCGACATGGCAGACAGCGCATTCAAGACGAAGCCCATGCTCAGGGTGTCGAGAACCGACAGCCGCGGACACTTCGTCATAAAAGGCGTGGCATCGGGCAGCTACCGCATATATGCGCTGCAGGATATGGACGGCAACTACTGTTTCAATCAGAAAGCGGAGATGCTGGCATTCGGCACAGATACCATAATTCCTACTTTTAAGGCCGATGTGCGCCAAGACACGCTGTGGCGGGACTCGCTGCATATTGACCTTATTAAGCAAATTGACTATACCCACTTTCTGCCCGACAATGTTTGTCTGAGGGCTTTCAACGAGACTGTTACTGACAGGTTTTTCCTAAAAAGCGAGCGTAAGGAACCCAACCGCTTCAGCTTGTTCTATAGTTATGGCTCCGACTCGTTGCCAAAGCTGCGCGGACTGAATTTTGACATCAATGACTCAACATTTGTCATTGACGCATCTGAGAAACTTGACACCATAACCTATTGGCTCACAGATACGGCACTGGTGAACACCGACTCGCTGGAGATAGAGGCTACGCATTTTGTCACCGACACATTGGGACAGCTGTACGAGAAAATCGACACATTGCAGATTTTTGCCAAAACATCATACGAAAAGCGTATGAAAGAAAAGCAAAAGGAAATGGAGAAATGGCAAAAGGAGCAGCAAAAAAAGAAGAAAAAAGGTGAGCCGTACGACAGCATTCCGCCTGTTGAGTTCCTGAAATACAATATGAAAGGCAACAGCCTGGATCCCGATCAAAATGTCACGCTCTCATTCCAGACACCGCTGAGAACAGCCGACGAGACTAAAATACACCTGTATTCCAAGCCGCCGAAAGACTCACTGTGGTATGAGGAAAAATTCGTGTTCGAGAAGCTGTCACCACTTGAATATCAGCTCAAGGCCGAGTGGAAACCTGAATACGAGTACAGCATGGAGCTTGACAGCACAGCCTTCATTGACATTTACGGTGTATATTCAGATAAGGCAAAGCAGGGAATAAAGGTCAAGGGGCTTAGCTCGTATGCCACGATAATGTTCACGCTGCAGGGCATGGAGGGGAAAAATGTGGTATGCCAGCTGCTAAACAACTCCGATAATCCGGTAAAGGAGCAGAAGACAAATACAGGAACCGTGCAGTTTTATTTTGTAAATCCCGGAACATATTATCTGAGGATGTTTGCCGATGAGAACGGTAACGGCATTTGGGACACAGGATGCTATGACGAGAAACGGCAGCCTGAGCCCGTTTACTATTACCACGAGGAGATAGAGTGCAAGGCTAACTGGGATTTCACGGAAACATGGAACCCCACGGCACGGCCTCTGAATATGCAGAAACCAGGAAAGATAACCAAGCAGAAGACTGACAAAAAGAAAACGGTAAAGAGCCGCAATCTGGAAAGGGCAAAGAACCTCGGCATCGAATATATCCCGAAGGTTATGTAGAACCGTTACATGTAACGGCCGCAGGCAAGGTACATATAAAGGTTATGAGGTTATGAGGTGAAAAATGTATTCTCACCTAAAAATATAATTATATGAGCAAATTAAAAACATTATTGCTTGTCGCAATCCTGGCACTCGCCATCTGTAATACAGATGCGCAATGTACATTTAAGAACACGGCATTCAAGTCGGGTGAGTTCCTGACATACAACCTGTACTACAACTGGAAATTCGTGTGGGTAAAGGCTGGAACGGCTTCTATGTACACTGTACAGAGCCGGTACGACGGAAAGCCGGCATACCGGTCAAGCCTTATAACGCGTGGCAACGAGCGTGTCGACAACATGTTCATATTGCGCGACACGCTCCTGTGCTACAACTCGCTCGATCTTGCCCCGCTCTACTATCGCAAGGGCGCACGCGAGGGCAAACGATATACCGTTGACGAGGTTTTCTACAGCTATCCAAACGGAAAGTGCCAGGTGCGTCAGCACCGTCAGCACAGCAACGGAAGCCACAGTTGGGAAAAACACGTTTACGATGACTGCATATATGACATGTTGAGTATTTTTCTGCGTGCCCGCTCGTTTAATCCTGCGGGATGGAAGAAAGGCCACGACGTGGACTTCCCCATTGCCGACGGCAACGGACGCACTCCTGCCAAGATACGTTTTCAGGACAGATGTACCATAAAGGCCGACAACGGAAAAAAATACAAATGCCTGCAGCTGTCGTACATGGAGCTTGAGGATGGAAAATACAAGCGCATAGTCGACTTCTATGTCACCGACGATAAAAATCATGTGCCCATACGTCTCGACATGTTCCTGAGGTTCGGCTCAGCCAAAGCGTTCCTTGTCAATATGAAAGGGCTGCGAAATTAACAATGTAGGGCCGCTACATGTATCGGCCGCAGGCAATAAAATATATTCAGATAAAATACAAATTAATAACATTTAGAAATTTAATTAAAATGGAAAGAAAAGTTGCTCTTATTACAGGTATCACAGGACAGGACGGTTCCTATCTTGCCGAATTTCTTCTTGAAAAAGGATACGAGGTGCATGGCACAATCCGCCGCTCGTCAGTAGACTATCGTGAGCGTATCGCACATCTTGAAGGTACACCGCATTTTCATCTTCACTACGCCGACCTCGGCGACTCCATGAGCATTCTCGGAGTTGTGGGCAAGGTGAAACCGACGGAAATCTACAACCTTGCCGCACAAAGCCATGTGCAGGTAAGTTTCGACTCTCCTGAGTTTACCGCCGATGTCGATGCCGTAGGCGTTTTGCGTATTCTCGAGGCTGTACGTCAGCTCGGCCTGAAAGATACCTGCCGCATCTATCAGGCCTCGACATCCGAGCTTTACGGAAAAGTTGAGGAGGTGCCGCAGAACGAGAACACACCGTTCCACCCATACAGCCCATACGCCGTTGCCAAGCAGTATGGTTTCTGGATAGTAAAAGAATATCGTGAGGCTTACGATATGTACTGCTGCTCTGGTATTCTGTTCAACCATGAGAGCGAGCGCCGTGGCGAGACATTTGTCACACGTAAGATTACGCTTGCCGCAGCACGTATCAAGCAGGGCAAGCAGGAGAAACTCTATCTCGGCAACTTGTCATCGCTCCGCGACTGGGGATATGCCAAGGACTACGTTGAGTGCATGTGGCTCATCCTTCAGCAGCAAAAGCCTGAGGATTTCGTTATTGCCACAGGCGAGCAGCACAGCGTGCGCGAGTTCTGCTACTATGCTTTCAAGCGTGTGGGAATAGAGCTTGAGTTCAAGGGTGAGGGCATTGACGAGAAGGGTATCGACAAGGCGACCGGAAAGGTGCTTATCGAGGTTAGCCACGACTTCTACCGTCCTACCGATGTAGTAAACCTTTGGGGCGACCCGACCAAGGCAAAGGCAAAACTTGGCTGGAACCCTTCAAAGACAAGTTTCGAGGAACTCGTAAATATCATGGTAGACAGCGATATGGCAAAGGTTGCCTCCGACGGAGCAGCTGAGAAGGTACGTACCAACCTTGCCGAATATCTCGAAAAGGGTATTGTGAAGTAAAAATCGAAAACCTTATAAAACATCAGGGGAGTGTCAGCTTAATTGTCTGCCGCTCCCTTTTTTCTGTCTTTTATAATATTAATCTCTGTCTATTATAATATTATTTTTTGTCTTTTATAATATCAAAAAGCCCTTTTATAAGGTTAATATCCTCCTTTAACTGCGCCAAAACGTTCAAAATTCTCACCTTTTGGCGCATTTAAGAGTCTATAATGCGCCAAAACATTAAAATTTTCACAGTTTTGGCGCGGTTTAATTGGTTTATTATTTCTAAACAAACTATCGTGGACTTGCTATTTTTAAAATAAAACCGTTGGCATCATTATGTAAAGTGAAAATAATTCGTTATATTTGCGGTCAAAATAGAATACTGATGATAAAAGATATATTAGATAAAAATAAAGCGGTTAAGCCAGGTTCAAACGAACTTGAGATACTGAAAGAACATTTTCCTTCTTGTTTCGACAAAGACGGAAGTTTTGACATTGTAAGATTTCAAGAATACCTGAAAGATAAAGTCGATGTAAAAGATGAGGGATACGAACTGCGGTTCCTTGGTAAGAACTATGCACGTATGCTTGCATCGCTCGATACTACAACTGTTATTGTTCCTGACGAAACACATAATTCATTGCCAGAGAACAAGGACAGTAAAAATATTTATATAAGCGGTGACAATCTTGATGCCCTAAAACATCTTCTGAAATCATACGCTGGGCAGATAAAGTGCATCTACATTGACCCACCATATAATACAGGCACAGACGGTTTCGTATATAACGACAATTTCGGTTTTACAGCAGATGAACTTTCTGTAAAACTCAGTATTTCTGTAGAGAAGGCGCAACGCATTCTCGACCTTACACGCCGTGGCTCTGCATCTCATTCTGCATGGCTGATGTTTATGTTGCCACGCCTTCTGCTTGCCCGTGACATCTTAAGTAAAGACGGTGTAATTTTCATGTCTATTGATGATAATGAGCAGGGGAATCTGAAACTTCTGTGTGATGATGTTTTCGGTGAGGAAAATCTCCTCGCTCAGATTATTGTTCAGGCTAATAAGCGTGGACAAACATATAAACAACTTGCAAAGACACATGAATATTTATTAGTCTATTCCAGAACAGAAGATGCCATTGTCCGTGAATTGATTAAGGAATTAAACGGAAATATAAAAACGGATTCTATCAGTGAATATACTGAAAGAGAATTAAGAAATAGGAATCCTAAGTATGGGAGATTTAATCGTCCAAATCTTTTTTATCCCATTTTCGTAAATCCTAATGTAATTGATGAAAATGGTTATTCACCTGTATCTTTGGAACAAAATTTAGAATTCCCCATAGCAGTTATACCACACAATAGTGAAGGTGAGGATAGTTGTTGGCGTTGGGGAACAAAGAAATTATCCAAAAATAATAACTCAGATACAATGCTTAGCAATGTTGTTGCACGCAAAAAGAATACAGGTGAGTATGGTATATTTGAAAAATACAGAAAAGGAACCTATAAGGCAAAGACAATTTGGACAGAAATTGAAATAATAGATGACAACGATGATGATGACACAATAGATGATCTTACTTGGGATGAAACTGGTGTGATTACGGAACAAGGTACAGTTGAACTGAAAAAATACGGAATGGGGGAATTATTCGATTTTCCTAAGCCTACATATTTAATAAAAAAAGTATTATCAATTGGTTCAGATTTAGATTCTATTTGCCTTGATTTCTTTTCGGGATCTGGAACATTAGCTGACGCTGTAATGCAATTAAATGCAAATAAAGGAACACGTAGTTTTATCGCTGTACAACTGCCAGTAGATCTACAAATCAAATATGATAATGCTTCGGCATCAGATAAGCCTAAGATAAAAAAGGTATTAAAATTTCTAAAAGAAAACAATTACCCTCTCACCCTTGATTATATTGGCTATGAACGAATCAAACGTGCTGCAAAGAAAATAAAAGCAGATAATCCACTCTTCCATGGTGATCTTGGCTTCCGCCATTTCACCTTAAAAGAACCGACAGGTAAACTATTGAATAAGATTATCAAATTCGACAAGGATTCTGCTTTTGGAGATGATACTTTGATGAACGAATTCGGAGTACCAACCATTCTTACAACATGGCTGGAACGTGACGGATATGGACTGACGGCTGAATATAAGGCGCTGAATCTAAACGGCTACGAGGCTTATTATATCGACAAGCATCTGTATCTGATTAATCCAGACTTAACAGACGATGCAGTAGCCATGATTCTCGACAAGTATCAGACAGAGGCGGAGTTTAATCCTCAGAATGTGATAATCTATGGATATTCTTTCGGATGGAGCGAACTGCAAAGTCTTAAAGACAGCCTTATGTCTATTCAGGCAGGAGAGAAGAATTTGCGTATAAACTTTGAGACACGGTATTGATATGGAACTGGTACTTCAATCTTCATTGCCACATCAACAAAAGGCCGTTGATGCAGTTGCCGATGTCTTTAAAGACACTTGGATAAAATCGCCATTGAATTACTATTCAAATCCCGAAATCACAATCTATCGTGACGGTGTAGGCGATAATATCCGACGAATTCAAAGCTTAAATAAAATTCCGCCAGAACATGGAGGATATACTCACGATATGACGTGTCTAAATTTTGACATAAAGATGGAGACAGGCACGGGAAAGACATACGTGTATGTTCACACCATGTATGAGCTTCATAAACGCTATGGAATTAACAAATTTATTGTAGCCGTACCCACTTTGCCTATCAAGGCTGGAGCAAGGCAGTTTATGGAGGATGAGTATGTGAAACGTCATTTCCGCGATGTCTGCGGATATGATGCGGAAATTGATCTTCTTACTCTTGAACCGCCAAAGAAGAAAAAGAAAGGACGCCAGTATTTTCCTGCAGCGGTAAGTGAATTCGTAAAAGGCTCATGTCAGGACACGAAGAAAATTTATGTCCTTTTGGTTAACATGCAATTGCTCAAGGTCGCACAGAATTATATTCTGAGTCGTGATGATTATGGCAGTGTCTTGGAGGGCTTCTATCGTCCATACAATGCGCTTAAAGCCACACGTCCGTTTGTGATTATTGACGAGCCTCATAAGTTTTCGCGTGAGCAAAAAGCTTTCGGTATCATACAGTCAGAGATTGCACCTCAATGCATCATCAGATATGGAGCAACTTTCCCAGAGACAACTATCGGAAAAGGCAAAAATAAGAAGACCATCAAGGATTATCAAAATCTCTTGTATGACCTCAATGCCTGTCAGTCGTTTAATCAAGGACTTATAAAGGGTGTGGCAAAGGAGCATTTTGAGCCTACTTCTCAGAGAAATGAGAAAATAAGGCTTGTATCTGTTGTTAAAAATGTCTCGGCATCGTTCCAGCATATACAAGAGGATGCACCAACACGAAGTTTTCAGCTTTGTGTGGGTGACTCCCTTTCACAGATTTCAGAAAATCTCACAGGTATCACCATCCTGACGATAGACAAAAACTTTATCGAACTCTCAAACGGTTTAATAAAAACTGTAGGGGAAGAAATGAAGGTGGATGTATTCATGAGTTCCTATCAGGAGCAGATGATACGCCTTGCTTTGGAAAGACATTTCGAGACAGAACGGCATAACTTCAGCAATAGGACTTTCCGAATTAAGACACTCGCATTGTTTTTCATAGATGATATAACTTCATATAGAAAAGGTGATGATGGTAAGAACCCATATGTACTTGAGACGTTTGAACGGTTGCTAAAGGAGAAACTTAAAGAAACCATTGAGAAACTTTCAGAGCAAGAACGACCTTATCGTGAATATCTTGAAGCGAGCCTGAAAAACATTCACGCTTGTCATGCAGGATATTTTGCACAAGATAATAGTTCTTCTGACGAAAGCATTGCAGAGGAAGTGAATGATATCTTGAACGGCAAGAAACAACTGTTATCGTTTGAGGATAAAGAGGGTAAGCCAATGCTACGCCGATTCCTCTTTTCAAAGTGGACATTGAAAGAAGGATGGGATAACCCAAATGTGTTTACAATAGCAAAACTACGTTCAAGCGGTAGTGATAATTCTAAGCTTCAGGAGGTTGGTCGTGGACTGAGACTTCCTGTTGACGAATGTGGCAACCGAATATCCAACGAGGAGTTCACACTCAATTATATTGTGGATTTCACAGAGGCAGACTTTGCGAAAAAACTTGTTGACCAGATTAACCTTGAAGTTCCTGAGTCTGTTGTGCTTTCTTTTGCAATCATCGAGCAAGCTGCACAGAAATTGGGTACAGATGCCAATTTGTTGTTTGCGGAGTTGTTGACCAAGAGATATATTGACGGTAATTTCAATATCATTCCAGAAAACAGGAACCAATTCTTTGAAGAGTATCCCCAGTTTAAGTCTGGATTGGATAGCGGAAAAGTTAAAGACCGTAATAACAGGACATCACATCCAATAAAAATCAGAAAAGCTCAATTTGAGGAGTTGCGTGAACTTTGGGAGAAGATAAACCAAAGATACACGATATGGTATGAGAATCTGGATTCTGAAATTGATGATGCCCTTGACAAGATTTTTGCATCTGAAGAAATCTTTGTCGATAGAGTAATTTCAAGTCGCAGAGATATAGTTGTCAGCAATGGAGAGCAGATGACTTCTACGACCAATGGTGGAGTTCAATATGTACTCAATCAGGCATTGCCCTATGGCGTATTCTTGAAGCGTCTGTCAGGTGTTACAAATATTCCCATCAGAAAAATTCATGAGGCTGTCTGTAGATTTGCGTCTAAAGGCAAATTGAAGGACTCGTACTTTAACGAACAGACGATTGCTGCAATATCTCAGGCTTTCACTGATTGGAAAATAGAAACTCTACAAGGTCGTTTTAACTACAAAAAGACAAACGGCTCTGTTGGTGCCACGGCTCTGACTTATGCAGATGGAACAGTGAAGGATGATATAGCTCAAGGTCGAATTGGTGTAAAGATCAAAGAAGGTGACCCTGCAGAAAAGTATCTGTATGATACAAAAGCATACGATTCTCCTCTTGAGCTTGATGATATAGAGTCAGATATCGATTCTGGACTTTCTGGTATAGCCGAAGTTGTTGTCTATGGCAAGATACCACGAAGCAGTATAGCAATCCCTACAATAGCCGGAGGCACATACAGTCCCGACTTCATGTATGTTGTAAAGAAAACAAATGGAGAAAAAGAACTAAACATAGTTGTAGAGACTAAGGATGTTGAAAATAAATCAACTCTCCGTGGTGTGGAGGAAGCCAAAATCAAATGTGCTGAGATTTTCTTTAAAAATCTCTCTGCACAAGGGTATAATGTGCATTTCCGCACACAGCTAAACAATAAAAAGATGCTGCAAATAGTAAAAGATGTTGTAAATAGTTAGCAAATTAGATATATCATGGTAAAGAAAGATATAAATAGTCAGCCATTTCCTGAAGCTACAATGTTAAAACTTGACATTTTTCGTAGATGTTTTAGAGAATGGTTTCCTGTGTTTGTTCATCATTCAAGCGTAAAGCGTATTTTTATATATGATATGTTTGCTGGAAGTGGGACTGATTCTGAGGGAAATCCAGGATCTCCCATAATTTTATTAGAAGAAGCCAAAGGTAACGAAAGGCAGCATTGTGAGGCTTTGGCAAAAAATGGTAAGTCTGTGGTTTTTGGATTCAATGAAAAAATTACAGAAAAGATGGAACTGCTTGAAAAAGCTAAAGATAATTTTCTCGCAAGATGTAATTCAACCTGTTCTCTTAGGAAATGTGTCTATTCAAATGCTATTTACTGCAAAGCTGCATCATTTGAAGATATTATGAGGAGCGAGACTTTCAGCACTATCCTTGCAAACAAGAATTATGCAAAGTTTGTCTTATTAGACCAATATGGCTTTTCTCAAATTACCAAGGATGTGTTTTTGAAGTTGGTGACTTCTCCATTAACGGATTTTATTTTCTTCATATCTTCATCATTTATTAAACGATTCAAAGATCTGGATGTTGTTAAGTCATATATTAACACTAACAAACTTGCCTTTGAGGAGAAAAAGCCAAAAGATTGTCACAGAATAATAGCAGATTACTTCCGCAATTTGATTCCCACGGATAAGGAGTATTATATCCATCATTTTACAATAAAAAAAGGAACGAATTACTATGGATTAATCTTTGGAACAAGCCATACTTTAGGTATGGAAAAGTTTGTAAAGGTTTGTTGGGTAGAGGATAAAAATTCTGGTGAGTCAAATTGTAACATAGATAATGATTTTGAGAAAGGCTCTTTGTTTTATGATCCAGTAAACACAACAAAGAAAATAAGAATAAAAGGAGAATTAGAGCAGTTGATTATGAACCGCAAGATAGAATCTAATATAGAAGGTCTGAAATGGGTATTGTCTAAAGGTTGTGAACCAAAACTTTTTGTCGAAGTAGTAACTACCCTTTTTAAGCAAAAGAAAATAGACTTTTGCGGGAAGTTCAATAGACAAAGTACAAATATCCATAAAGTCGAAAAATATAATATTGAAGTATTATGAAAACTACCAAGATAGAATGGACTGATAAGACTTGGAATCCGATTACCGGGTGTACAAAAAAGTCTACAGGTTGCCAGCATTGTTATGCAGAAGTGATGGCTCGTCGACTCAAAGCGATGGGGTTAGAGAAATATGCTAATGAATTTGCTGTTACACTTCATGAAAAATGTCTAGATGAACCTCTGAGTTGGAAAGGTAATCATAATATATTTGTATGTTCAATGAGTGATATTTTTCACGAAGACGTACCATTTGATTTCGTAGATAAAATGTTTGATGTGATTAAACAAACACCTCAACATCGCTATCAGATTCTAACAAAAAGAGCTGAACGAATGGCAGAATATTTTACGACACGAGAAATTCCAGAAAACGTTTGGCTTGGTGTAACTGTTGAGGCAAAAGCAACTCGTTTCAGAATAGATTTATTACGCAATCTACAGGCATCTGTAAAATTTCTATCTTGTGAGCCATTAGTGGAAGATCTAGAAGAATTAAATCTGAAAGAAATTGATTGGGTTATTGTCGGTGGCGAAAGTGGACCTAAAGCCCGACCTATGCAAGAGTCATGGGTTTTAAATATTCGCAAACAAGTTGAAGAACAAGGTGCGCGTTTCTTTTTCAAGCAATGGGGAACATGGGGAGCAGATGGCATTAAGCGTAACAAGCATGCCAATGGTAAGCTACTCAATGGTAAACTAATACAGGAAATGCCTACCCCTTGAGCATCCCCTAAGTACCCCTCAAGTTGGATTGCTTATTATAAAATCTATAATGCGCCAAAACATGATTTTTTCATTAGTTTTGGCGCATTATATTTGGTTTGCTGGTATTCAGAGGGGAATTAGTTCTTGTAGCTGTCGAGCCTCTTCTTGCAATATTCCTTGAAGTCGTTCCAATGATAATATGGGGCGATGTCGGTTTTGACAGGTATTGCCGCCTCGTCCTCGTTGTGGAGAAGTTTGAAGATTATGTCGCCAGAGCCTTGTTTGCGGTAAAATACGAACTGGAGGTTGCATGCCATCGGGAATATGCGGGAGTTGTACCATTCCTCATCGTCAAGTTGACATACGAGGGGCATTACCATGGTATCGTGTCCGTAGCGGAGTGTGACACCCGGGTGTTGCAGTTGCAGGCAACTGTCAGCCTCATGTATAATCATGTTTAGAAGATTGCGCTGGCTGAAAGGCTGAGTGCCTCCGTTGAGAGGTGACGGCCCGAAGTTGATATACCACCATGCGTTGTTGCGCAGCCACATATCGTAAATTTGGTCTTCATCGAACAGCTCGTAGAGCGAGATCTCCTTACGCAGCTCGGTGCTCTGCATGTTGCTTGCCAGTTTGAAAAGGTTGTCGCAGAGCCATGAGGCATCGATGCTGTCGCGCCAGTAGCTTTCGCCGGTGAAGAGTTTCCTCATAGTCTTCTCATAGTTCAGGTGACGGTCTGAGAAGGCGTTATAGGCGTCTTTTACCTCCTTGGGCATCCGTTTTGCAAACAGCTCCTTGTCGTCGAAATTCATATACCACATATCGTGCTCGCTTGCGTCGTGGCGTATGTCAAGACTGGGGTTCATGGCCTTCAGCTGTTGGAGTGCGTTCTCCATTGAGAGAATGCATCTTATAACGGTCGTCGATTTAGCGTCTATGCGCACATTGCCTGCGAACACCTCGGGAAATCTCTCATACATTCTTTTTGCTATGCCTTTGTGTTGCTCCGCGCCGCGTAGTGTCAGCTCACCGTCGCGTCTCCAAGCCTCTTCCTTTATTCTCCTTACTTTCTCCATAACCTCTTCTCCCTTTGCCGTGAGCACTCCTTGGTCTTTGGCTTTTTTCAGAATGTTGTATGGCCTGTCGTAGTCGCTGGTTCCGATGAGGTACCGTGAGCCATGTCTTCCATAGTGGCTGATGTAGAAAGGCTCGTAGCCTTCCGGGGCTGGCGTGAGAGCTTTTTGTGGCCCGGGATAGGCGACATAGTTGCTGCCAGACATAGTGATGTCTTGTTTAAAATCTTTGCGTGCCTGCTGTGCGGATATTGTCAGATTCAGCATGAGGGCAAAGACGAGTAACAGGTTCTTTTTCATAGTGTTTTACGTTATGCAATCTGTTTGTATTATTTTGCAAAATTAATAAATTTTCTTTAATAACCACTTTTTCCTGCAAGATATAATGCATATTTCTTTTATTTTCTCATTAGTTTAAATAAAATTCTTACGCTCAAGAATGCACATACATTTGCATTCTCTTCGCTTAATCGAATTTTTGCACTATCTTTGCAGAAATTAGGCTGCGCTCGGCAATTTGAAAAAATATTTTCATTGCGCTCGCTTGCGCTAATTTTGCAGAAAATGCTAAAACCGTAATATCATGGCACGACAACCTGTTTGGTACGATGATTATTGGCTGTTGTTGATGCAGCTGTATCTGAAAAAGCCCGTCGGAGTAAAACCGCTATACAGCAAGGGGCTTGTAGACCTTGCCATGGAGCTTCATGTGCATCCGCGCTGTCTGCGCCGCATGATGATAAGGCTTGACGAAATGGAGACTCCGGGTATCAAATCAATGCTTGAGCGCTATGCGCGTAATCCCCATCGGTTGACAAGGGAAGTGGAGAAGTTGCGCGGCATGTCGGGATTTGGCGACTCAGAATCGTTTTATGAAGGTGTAGAGGTCAACGAGAGTTTCGAGAAAAGTTTCAGACCTTTGCCAGGACATGAGCCTTTAACAGAGGTAATGCTCATGCTTATTCTTGACCTCTATTTCAGACTGACGCCGCAGACCATGGTTACAGAGACACCAGAGGTTGCGGATATGGCAAAGCTGTTAAGGATTTCTTCTGCCATGGTTGTACAGGCATTGAGGGCATATTGTCTTTGCGACCCTTGCCTGAACATCAAGAGCATAGAAGACAATCCTTTTATGGAGCCTTGCAGGATGGTGTGGACACAACATGCAAGCATGGAGCCAAACGAATTGTCAGCCAAGGCTGAGGCTCTAAAAGATTATTTTTTGTAACTTAATATATTGCGGAGCCTGCAGACCACTATGAATAGCGGCCGTAATCAATGTTGGCAAATATGCAATATGTGTTTTTTCGTTTACGTTTATTGTTTGCGGCCGCTATTCATAGCGGCCCTACAGGAAAAAACAAAACTCCGTATTTGTTTTGCTATTCCGTTTGTTTGCACTGTCTTTTGATAAGATAGGCTGCACTCAGAAATATAAAAGAAAAAATGCGGTTTTTTCTTTTATATTCCATTCGTTTGCACTATCTTTGCAACATGGCGCAGAAACTTACCTTAACGCAAGAGCAGAAACTTGCACAGCAACAAAGGCTAACACAACAGCAACTGGCTGTAATCAGAATGGTGGAGATGCCTATAGCCGAGCTCGAGGAGAATATAAATGCCGAGCTCGACGATAATCCCGCACTTGAGAAGGACTACGACAATGTAGACGATTCTCAATGGGAAGATGCTGTCGGTGGAGGAAATGAGGAAACGGAGGAAAGAGACGATATAGATAAGGTGCTGAGCGATATCGGGCAGGACGATGAGATGCCGCAGACGTGGACACGCAACGATAAGGACAATGCCGAATACGAGGAAATGGTTTACGGTGACTCGTCATCGTTCTACGATAAATTGAAAGAGCAGATGGGCGAGCTTGAGCTTACGGAGCTGCAGAAACAGATAATGGAATATCTCATAGGCTCGCTCGACGACGACGGCCTTCTGAGAAAAGACATTGCGACCATAGCCGATGAGCTTGCCATATACAGTTATCTTGATGTCGATGCGGCGCAGATAGAGCAGGTGCTCAAGATGTTGCAGGATTTTGATCCTGCCGGAATTGGAGCCAGGACTCTTCAGGAATGCCTGCTGCTACAGATAGAGCGCAAGGCTGACAGCGGGGTAAAGACACAGATGAGGAGGGTGGTGTCAGACTACTATGATGAGTTTACGAAAAAACACTGGGACAGAATAGCCGACGCTCTTAAACTCGACGAATTTCAGGCAGACAAGCTAAAGGCTGAGTTGAGACGTCTGAACCCAAAGCCCGGCGCATCGCTTGGCGAGACTGTAGGGAGAAACGTAAACCAGATTACTCCCGACTTTATTGTAGATACAGACGATGACGGAAATGTCAGCTATGGACTTAACCGTGGAGAGGTACCCGAGCTGAAGGTCTCACGTGATTTTACCGATATGGTGGAGGCCTACAAGGGCAACAAGGAATCGATGAACCGCCAGACAAAAGAGGCACTGCTCTATGCCAAAAGCAAGGTAGACAAAGCGAAGGCATACATTGAGGCTATAAAGCAGCGGCAACATACGCTGAACGCCACAATAAAGGCAATCGTGGAATGGCAGCACGACTTTTTCAGGGATGGCGACGAGAGCGAGCTGAAGCCTATGATACTGAAAGATATTGCAGAGAAGACAGGACTCGACATTTCTACCATAAGCCGGGTTAGCAACATGAAGTATGCGCAGACACGGTGGGGCACATTCCCGCTGAGGTTTTTCTTCTCCGACTCCTATACCCTTGCCGAGGGAGAGGACGTGTCGACAAGAAAAATAAAACTTGCACTGAAAAGCATCATAGACCAGGAAGACAAGAAGAAACCGCTAAGCGACGAGGCTCTTACCGAAGCCCTTGCTAAAAAAGGATTTCCCATAGCACGGCGGACGGTATCGAAATATCGTGAGCAATTAGGGCTGCCTGTGGCAAGATTGAGAAAAGAATGAGGAACGTAGGGCCGCTATGTATAGCGGCCGCAAACAACAAGACATATTT
>CABSIA010000051.1 GCA_902477645.1 uncultured Prevotella sp.
AAGATAACACTATATTCCGACATCTCCTCCGCCCACCGGGAAAATCCGCTGACCCAGAATTGAGCAAATTGCGTTTCTCGGCCCGTAAGTTCACGGATGAGAAAGTGTCGGATGCCGACCTTGAGTATATTCTTGAAACTGTCCGCATGGCACCGTCGGCATGCAACCGGCAGCCATGGAAATTTTTCATTGTGGAATCTGCTGAGGCTAAGGCAGCTTTGCAGAGCTGCTACGACCGTGAGTGGTTCAAATCGGCTCCGCTCTATGTGGTGTGTCTTCGTGATACCGCACAGAATTGGGTACGCTCTGATGGCAAGCAACATGGCGATATTGATGTCGCCATAGCTACAGAGCATCTTTGTCTGGCTGCGGCCGAAAGAGGATTGGGCACATGCTGGGTGTGCAATTTCGATGCTTCAAAAATAAGCGGGATATTCGCCGGTGATAATTTTGAGGTTGTTGCCATTGTTCCGCTTGGGCATATAGCTGAAGATTGCCCACGTGGTGAGAAAAAGCGTAAACCGTTGGACGAGATAGTTGAACGCATCTGATGGCCGTTTCCCCCATTCGTGGCTTTATTGCCCAAACTTTGCTGTTCGTTGTTTTTATTTTATTTTCAGCCACATCCTCGCTGGCTGACGGTGTTGTAGTGCTGAACAGCCAGAAGGCATTCCCGCAGAGTGTGCCGGCCGGTGACTACAGCGGCATTACGTGGCTGGGTGGCGACAGATATGCCGTAGTCAGCGACAAGTCTTCCAACGACGGCTTTTTTCTATTTACTATAGACGTAGACTCTGTTACAGGCGAAATTCATGATGTGAGAAATAACGGGTTCATAGAATGCGGAAAGGGAAACACTGACCTTGAGGGCATTGCGTGGTTGCCCGATAGCCAGCAGATTTTGTTGTGCGGTGAGAAGGACAATGCCATACGTGCGTATGGCATAGACGGCTCTCCCGTTGACAGAGTTATTCCACAAGCCAGAAGTCACTCCTCGTTGCCGGGCAATAAAGGGTTGGAGTCTCTGACCTACAACAATGTCACCAAACGTTTGTGGACATGCAACGAAAGCCCAGACATTGTAATTGCTGAATATGACCGTAATTTCAATGTCGCAGGTGAATATCCTTATGTTCTCGACGCTCCGTTGAAAAACGGCGCAAAGGCTCTTGTCTATGCTCATGGAGTAAGCGAGCTGTGCGCTCTCGACGATGGCACATTGCTCGTTATGGAACGTGAGTTTTATGTGCCAAAGGCAAAAATCGGCTCATCAGTAAATTGCAAGCTTTTTCGCTTTTTCCCGTCTGAATCCCGAAAGGAGCTTATGTCGCAATGGAAAACCCGTCTGAACATCACCCGCCGCAACCTTGCCAACTACGAGGGAATGTGCTTAGGTCCTTCCCTCGTCAACGGCTCCCGGGTCATTATAATGATTTCCGACTCTCAGAGCCAATACAAAAATATCCTGAAAGACTGGTTCAAGACGGCGGTAATCAGGTAGCTGTTAACCTGATTTTCAATCAAAAACCGCTTATCGCAACTTTCCCACAATTTCTCTTCCTAAATAATTTTTCTTCTATAAATTTTGTTTATGTGCGAAAAATGTGTATATTTGCACATATTTGATATCAAAAATGTGATTTTCTCCACATTTTCCGCACATAAAACAGAAATGGATTATGTTTGAAAGAACGATAATAGAACAACTTAGACGGTGGAAAGACAAACCAGACCGTAAGCCAATGATGATGCTTGGAGCGCGTCAGGTTGGAAAAACCTTTGTGCTGAAACAATTTGGCAAAAAAGAGTTTGAGCATTGTGCCTATTTTAGTCTTGATGAAGAAAATGGGGTTGCTGATATTTTCCGAAAGACAAATAATCCTATAAGGATAGTTGAGCAACTTTCTTATCTTTGTGGCACACCGATAGAGGCACATAAGACCTTGCTCATACTTGACGAAATACAGTCGTGTCCAGAGGCAATTAGCTCGCTTAAGTATTTTTGCGAGCAGATGCCTGAATTGGCAGTAGCGTGTGCTGGTTCGTTGTTGGGCATAACGTTTGGCCATCAAGGATTCTCTTTTCCTGTAGGCAAGGTTGACCATATAAACATCTACCCGTTGACATTCAGTGAATTCCTAAAACGTAAGGACGGGGGCTTATATCGTTTTTATCAAACCGTTAATGTTGTAGAGCCATTGCCCGAAGTGTTTTTCAACCGGTTGTCGGATGCCTTTACAGCTTATCGAATTTCCGGCGGTATGCCAGAGGCTGCCATGAAGATGCTTGATGCTGATATTGCAGGAGTGGAGGAAAAACTGCGTAATATTTTAAAGGACTATTCTTTTGATATAGTAAAGCACTCCACACCACAATTAGCTAACAGAATATCTCATGTTTGGAACTCGCTGCCTTCACAACTGTCCAAAGAAAACAGAAAGTTTGTGTATCAGCTGGTGCGTCCAGGGGCAAGGGCAAGAGAATATGAGGATGCCTTGTTGTGGTTGCAGAATGCAGGACTTATACACAAGGTGAACTTGTGCTCTATACCGCATATCCCATTGAAATCGTACGAAGATCTCAGCGTATTTAAGATTTATTCTTTCGACATCGGTATATTACGGGTGTTGTCTGAGATTGACGCAAGTGTTTATATGGCTGTGTCCCCCGCATTTGCAGAATATAAGGGGGCACTTGCAGAGAATTATATTCTTCAATCGCTCGTTTCGAATGGTATAAATGCATGTCGTTATTGGTCTTCGGGTAATCGGGCTGAGGTGGATTTCTTAATTCAGCATGGAGCTGATGTTGTTCCTGTGGAGGTAAAGGCTGATACAAATATCCGTGGCAGGAGTCTTGTGGAGTATGAAAAAAAATATTCACCTTCTATCCGCCTCCGTTATTCCATGCAAAATCTGACTCTTGACGGTAATCTTATGAATATTCCTCTGTTTCTTGCTGATCGGACAGAGATTCTTTTAGAAACAGTGTATCGTGTATAAGACTAAACTGTTAGTCATAATGTTGACGACTTCCATAGAGCCAATACAAAAATATCCTTAAAGACTGGTTTTAGTCTGTAGTAATCAGCTAGGCTGTTAATA
Source organism: uncultured Prevotella sp. (assembly GCA_902477645.1). Taxonomy (GTDB): domain Bacteria; phylum Bacteroidota; class Bacteroidia; order Bacteroidales; family Bacteroidaceae; genus Prevotella. The sequence goes on from CABSIA010000051.1 coordinate 3,105, forward strand.
TCTATCGGTTGACATTTGGTGGATTATGGGTTACAATTTATCTGCCATTAAGAATTTTCTTAAATGCAGATGAGTAATACCCTCATTATCGCTTTTTGTGACTAACGGAGTCATTGAAACAACATATTTGGGATAGTTGTCGTGGATAGAATGGAGATTGCCAAATTCTCTTTTGCGTGTATCTTCATCAGCTATTATATAAGACACCTGTATATAGATTCTATACCCATCAGGCTTTGTACATACGAAATCTATCTCACCCGCTTGTAGTTGCCCAATATAAACTTGGAATCCGAGACGCAAAAGATGTTGGTAGACCATGTTTTCCATAACTTTCTCAATATCTCCTTCTCTTGCTCCTCCTGCTATGGCATTGCGTATGCCATGGTCAGCAAAGTAATATTTATCGTTACTCTCAAAGATACGTTTACCGTGTATGTCGAAACGGTTTACTTTTTTTATTATGTAAGCCTCACAAAGAAAAGATATATAGTTGGTTATCAAGGTCGTGGTAATGGCTTGCCCTTCCGACCTCATAAATTTTGCTATGCTGTTGGCTGAGATAAGTTTGCCGGTGTTGTCTGCTAAAAAGCGTACAAGGTTGCTAAGGAAAGGTACGTTTCTTATCTGATTTCTCATTATGACATCTTTCAGAAGTACTGTATTGAATATGTCTGTCTGATATTCACGTGTATCTTCCTCATCAAGTCCTGTCTGCACTAATCCTGGTAAACCGCCATATTGGAGATACTTTGTAAGTGTCTCATCGCTGTCTGCCAATCCGTGGAACTCACAAAATTCATTATAAGAAAGTGGTTGAATGTATATTTCCTTAAATCTTCCTCCGATGAGAGTGCTCAGCTCGCTGCTCAGCATGCTGGCGTTGCTACCTGTTATTATTACATCGGTATCTGGGTCTGTACGGAAACTTCTTACAGAACGTTCAAACTCCTGTATGTCCTGCACTTCATCTATAAGGATATAGTTGTGCTTGTCTTTTTTAACGCGCTCATCTAAGTATGTGTTAAGCTCTTGATAAGTCTTTATAAAGTCAAACTCCCGTTTCTCCTTATCTATATATATAACGTTATTATCCTTCTGTGAAGCTTTCGCCTCATACAGAAGTTTCATCAGACAGCTCTTACCAACACGTCTCTGTCCTACGAGTACTATAATGGTCTCTTTTCTAAGATATTTCTCAATCTTGTCCAAATAACTCTGTCTAATAATCGCTTTCATCTTTCTTGTATACTTTAAATCTTTTGCAAATATATAATTTTTATCTTGTATACAAGACAAAATTCAGGAAAAAGATGATTTCGTAGTTTATATTTAATAAAATATTTATGGTTCTTAAGTCATGTTTATATATATTATGCTGTAATTTTGGCTTATGTGCAGAAAATGTGTAAATTTGCACGTAATTGATATTAAAAATATGAATCTCTCCACATTTATCACACATAAAACAGAATTTGATTATGTATGCAACAAAAAAAACTAAGCCATTTATAAAATGGGTAGGTGGTAAAAGTCAACTTATCCCACAATTGGACGATTTGCTACCATGTGATATGGTTCATTGCAAGGAAGTTACATATATTGAACCTTTTGTTGGTGGTGGAGCAATGTTGTTTTATCTGCTTCAGAAGTATTCTAATATTAGTCATGCTGTAATAAATGATATTAACAGCGACTTGATAACATGTTATAAAACAGTTCGTGATTTTCCAGAAGAATTGATAGACTCTTTGCAAGAAATAACAGAACTATATAATTCGATAAAAACAGAAGAAGGAAGAAAAGAATTCTTTTTGGCGGTTAGAGATAGATATAATCAGAAGAATCTTGATTCTATAGAAAATACCACAAAATTTTTCTTCTTAAATCGAACATGTTTTAATGGGCTTTATAGAGTAAACAAAAAGGGATTGTTCAATGTGCCTTTTGGAAAGTATGTTAATCCCCAAATTTATGATGACAATACTATAAGGAATGATAGTGAATTGTTGAAAAGGGTTGAAATCCTGAATGGTGATTTTGAAGAAACATTCGCATATGCAGGTAATAATACACTTTTCTATTTTGATCCACCATATAGACCTCTGAGCGATACTTCAAGTTTTAATGACTATACAAAAGACTCGTTCAATGACGATTCACAGGTAAGATTGAAAAAATTTTGTGATAGAATACATCTTTCTGGTCATAAATTTATGCTTAGCAACTCAGATAGTAAAGGAAAAAATGAAACTGATAATTTTTTTGATGTTTTATATTCCAATTATTATATTGACAGAGTTTGGGCTTCAAGAAGTATTAATTCAAATCCCCATAAACGGGGAAAGTTGACAGAAATATTGGTAAGGAATTTTCACGATACAAAATATTCCATAACTATAAAAAATAGCGAAAAAGACTCGGCTTTTGTTGCAGAGCCAATAACAGATTAATATAATGGAAAAGAATTTTGAAACGTTTATGTCGCAGCTAATAGAGACAAATGCGACTTTAGAGAGTTATACCGAATTCAGTAAGATACGTAGAAATGTTAATGATATTGCAATAAGTCTTAATATGCTCAATTTCTTGTTGGGCAAGGATGATTTGCGTTCAGCTGTTGAGGCGTTATGGAATAGAGACCAAAGAGTATTTGATGTTCTTGACATATTAATAGCTACTCGAAGAAAAGACAAAAAGAAATTTTTGGATTATGACGGAGAAATGAAGCTAATTTGTTCGTTGTTCACTTCTGTTGATGGAGTTATGAAGTTCTTTCAAGAAACAGGTTTGGCAGAAGTGTTTCAAAATAAAGATATTCACGATTTGGTTGATTATGTATTTGGTGTTGAGACAGGTTTGGATTCAAATGCCAGAAAAAATCGTGGTGGACATATAATGGAAGGAATGGTAGCAAATATTTTGTCGAAACGTAATATAGAGTATAGAACAGAAGTAGGCTCGAACGAATGGCCTGAGATAACTTCTGTTTTAGGGGATGATAAAAAACGTTTTGACTTTGTTGTAAAAACAATAGAGAAAACATATCTCATAGAAGTAAACTTTTATAGTGGAGGAGGTTCAAAACTAAACGAAGTAGCTCGTGCATATTCAGATATTGCGCCAAAAATTAATTCTGTTCCAGGTTTTGAATTTGTGTGGATTACTGATGGAGTAGGTTGGAAAAGTGCGAAAAATAAATTACAAGAAGCTTATAGTATAATTCCAAGTATTTATAATCTAACTAATATAGAAGATTTCTTACAAGTATTATGTCAAAAAAGATAGATTCATTCTATACATCTCCTATTCGCGATTTTCTTATTGCTAAAGGCAATTCGTTCGAACTTTTAAATGATTTCGATTTTAAGTTCGATATGATTTTTGCCGACCCACCATATTTTCTTTCAAATGGTGGTATATCGTTGCAAGCAGGGAAAGTTGTATGTGTAGACAAGGGTACATGGGATAAAGGAAAAACACAGGCAGAGATGGACGAATGGAATAGGCTGTGGCTAAGATTGTGCAGAGATAAGCTGAAAGATAATGGGACAATTTGGATTTCAGGCACATATCACAATATATTTTCTGTGGCAAACAATCTTACCCAGCTTGGATATAAGATTTTGAATGTTGTGACTTGGCAAAAGACAAATCCTCCATGTAATATTTCGTGTCGTTTTTTTACTTATTCTACAGAATTTATTATATGGGCAAGGAAATGCCAGAAGGTCCCTCATCGGTTTAATTATGAATTGATGAAAATACTTAATGATAACAAACAAATGACAGATGTTTGGAGACTTCCTGCTATTGGAAGATGGGAAAAAACGTGTGGAAAGCATCCTACACAAAAACCTTTGGCTTTGTTGACACGTATAATACTCGCTTCTACTGCTCCTGGAGATTGGATTTTTGACCCTTTCTCTGGTAGTGCGACTACAGGTATAGCTGCTAATTTGTGTAATCGAAGATTTGCTGGAATAGAACAAGAAGAAGAATATTGTCAAATGGCTAAGGCAAGAAGGATAGAAATAGAAAATAAAAATGTTGCAGATGACTTTAGAAGACATATAGTAGATTTTAGAAAGATATTTGCTGATAGAGATACTTTGGCAGAAGAATTAGGAGATTACAACAATGTGTGTCCTTGGTGAAAGAAAATTGAAATAAAAATATAAAAAATCTATTTTATGGCAAATGTTTGTGATACTCAGTATAAGGTTACAGGCTCACGCAATGCTGTTTTCGGTCTTTGGAATACGCTCCAAGAGTTGGGGGTGAATAATAGAAATGTGGATTTGAGTCTTTTGGCTGAGCACTATGGTATTGACTTTAAGAAGAAAGATATTTCGGTAAGGGGGCATATTTGTTGGGCTAAGTATGAGGAGAAGGAGCAAGAAAATTTTGCTCTTTTGTCATTTGATACAGAAAGCGCATGGGCTTCATGCGAGCTCTTCTTCGAAGAATTAAACAAGGCCCTTAAAAATGAACTTTCCATCAGTTGGAGAGAAATAGAACCTTGTTGCAACGTTTTCTATACACATAGCGAGAATGGTTTCTTTCTCGAAGAATGCTATGTTACAGCATATGGAAACCTTTTTGATGATTGTGAAGGTGCTTATTCAACAATTGACGAAGCAATTAATATCTGGTGTGGAAAAACAGGTGTTTCTAAGGAAGGAAGAACAGAGAAAGAGATGATAGATTTTATCGATGACTTTGAGTATGAGGACGAGGATACAGGTTTTTGTATTAACACCATAACTTTTGATTGACATCACCTTGATATTTGTAAACCTTTGAAATTGAATATCTTAAATACATACTTCAATATTTTATTACAGAAATACTATAGAAAATAGAAAAGAAAAAAGGTGAAGATTGCACACAAGCAATCTTCACCTTTTAATTTTATTTCTTCCCTCTTCCGTTCTTATTGTCTTTCCGTCCTTTCTTTACTTGTCCATTATTATTGAAGTTTGGGTTAAAGGACTTTTTCTTTCCGCCATTGCTATTGTTATATTTGCCGACAGGTTTGGTGGCAGTTGGGGCATAATCGTATAGCTGTGGGATGAGGTCAGGGCGACCTATGCGACGAAGCTCACGCTCAATGGCGTTGCGTTCCTCTGGCTTATACCAGAAGAAGAACTGGCGCTGTGCAAGTTTCTCGCGTGGTGTCTTTGCGCTCTCTACAGGCTGTAGGGTATATGGGTCGTAGCCTGTATACCATGTCTCGGTGCTAATAGTCATTGGAGTAGGGGTAAAGTCCTGTACCTGCTCAAGGTGGAAGTCAAGCTTCTTCGTTATTACGGCAAGCTCTGCCATATCCTCCTCGCGGCATCCCGGATGTGAGCTTATGAAGTAAGGAATTATTTGCTGTTTTAGTCCTTCTTCCTTGTTTATGCGGTCGAATATGCGCTTGAATTCGCTAAATTGTTGGAACGGAGGTTTGCGCATCAGATAGAGCACACGGTCGGAAGTATGCTCAGGCGCAACTTTCAGTCTGCCGCTCACATGGTTTTTTATCAGCTCCCGGGTGTATTCCTGCGCCGCCTTGTTTGTCTTCTCGTCTTTGCTGCAGTGCAGAAGCAGGTCGTAACGGACACCGCTGCCTATGAAACTTTTCTTAATTTCGGGCAATGCGTCGACAGCTCTGTATAGGTCTATAAGAGCGGAATGGTCGGTATTGAGGTTGGGACATATCTGCGGGTGTATGCACGACGGGCGTTTGCATTTCTCGCAGGCTTTTGGATTGCGGCCAGACATTCCATACATGTTTGCCGACGGTCCTCCAAGGTCTGACAGATAGCCTTTGAAATCGGGCATCTGTGCAACCTTTTTTACTTCCTTAAGAATGCTTTCCTTTGAGCGGCAGGTGATGAATTTGCCCTGATGCGCGGATATGGTGCAGAAGGCGCAGCCGCCGAAACATCCGCGGTGTATGTTCACGGAGTGCTTAATCATCTCGTATGCCGGAATGCGCTTGCCTTTGTATTTTGGATGTGGCATTCGGGTGTAAGGCAGGTCGAAAGATGCGTCGAGCTCTTCTGTGGTCATGGGAGGATATGGCGGATTTACCACGGCATATTTGCCGTCAACCTCCTGCAGCAGCCTTTGCGCATGCATTTTGTTTGACTCTTCCTCTATATGTCTGATGTTCTCTGCCTGAGCCTTCTTGTCACGAAGACATGTCTCGTGAGAATGCAAAACGATGTCGTCTTGGGTTATTCCGCCGCTAATATCGGCCTTGCGTGCCAGATATACAGTTTGTGGAATATCGTGGATGCTGTCTATGCTGTTGCCGTCGGCAAGTTGGCGGCTAAGTTCCAGTATGGGCTTTTCTCCCATTCCGTAGATGATGATGTCGGCACCCGACTCACAAAGTATGCACTTCATGAGCTTGTCTTGCCAGTAGTCATAATGCGTGAGCCTCCGCATAGAAGCCTCGATGCCTCCAAGAGCCACAGGCGTATCGGGATACAGGCTTTTAAGAATGCGTGTATAGACTATGGTTGGATATTCTGGTCTGCAGTCGTGTCTGCCGTCAGGACTATAAGCGTCCTCACTGCGCAACCGTTTGTTTGCAGTGTATTTGTTTACCATAGAGTCCATGCAGCCTGGCGCTATTCCGAAAAACAGCTTTGGCTTGCCAAGTTTCTTGAAGTCGCGGTAGTCGCCGTGCCAGTCGGGTTGCGGAACAATAGCCACCCGGTAACCGGCTTTCTCAAGTGTGCGGCCAATTACAGCTGCGCCAAATGAGGGATGGTCTACGTATGCGTCGGCAGAGAACAGGATGATGTCAAGCTCGTCCCATCCACGCAGCTCACATTCCTTCTTTGTCGTGGGAAGGAAGTCTGATAGTCTCATGTCAATTTTGAGTTTGGAATTTTGAGTTACGAATTATTCTCGCTTCGCTACGATTGGGAATTGAGAATTTGAAATTATTAATTCAAAATCGGCTTTGCCGATAATTCGTAAATTAAAACTCGTAATTCGTAATTCAGATTACTTCGTTTTTGCTTTTCCAGTCTACATACAGCAATATCAGCTTGTGGAGTCCGAACGCCTTCATGTTGCTGTTGTAGATGATGTCGAGACAAAGGTCGAGAAGGTCTTTGTCTTGTCCTGCCTCAGACTCGAGCATTGCGCGGACGTTGAGTTTCAGCTTGTCGAGCACTGTTTCGTCTATGATGCCGTTGCTGTCTATAAGGTCGCGGAGCAGAGAATATTTTTCTATGGTCTGCAGATGCAGGTCGCTTACTTCGATAGAGCGTGTGCCTGACTGGTTTGCTTGAATTTTGTACATAGTTTTATAAGGAGCCCCCTAGCCCCCGGTGGGGGAATTTAAAATAATATTTATTTGTTGCATCCCCCCGCCGGGGGGCAGGGGGCTTTGCTTTTATTCGAGAAATTTCAGTATTCCTTGCATTATGCTGTTCCGTTTCTCACGGTCGGTGATGCATTCGAACGGAAATGCGAGAGTGAAGGCGGAATAGTCGTTGCCTTTGTATGCCACTCCTGCACTGTAGCCATTGGCGTATTGCAGGGGGCAGAAGGCAGACTCTGTAGGTGTCAGGATGTCGCATCGTGTCGCCGCATAGTGGTCGGCATTGAGCTGGCGGTAGAAATCGAATTCCGTGCCCATGCCCTTAATGCCTGCTATGGTGTCTGTGCGCATAGAAGCCTCGTATCTGACTTTTAGAGTCGCATCAAGCCACTGTCTCTCATCTGGTTGTCTTAGGTCGGAGCCTATATATGCGCCGCTTGCCATTATATTGCCATGGTTGAGCGTATATGAGCGCAGTTTTTGCTGCATTGCGGGAGTCACAGATTTGTAATATGCAGGATTTGCGGCATCGAACTTTTGCAGTCCGCAGGCAATGTCTACAATGTCAAAGTTGTTAAGGTCTATGATACCTCTCTCTATAGCCTCGGCTGAGGAACTTGAGATGTTGTAGCGTTTTGCGGACGCAATGGCATCGGCGTGTGTTGTTACATAGTCGAATGTGTTGCCAGCAATGAAGTTGCCTGCCAGCTCGTCACCGCAACATCCTAATCCCCATCCTTCTTCTATTCCCATTCTCGACTTGTCGAAACATAGCTGTTTGCCGTTCCATCCTGCTGTAAGGCCATAGCTTACGCCCGGGTCAAGGTCCATGTCGAAACCCTGTTCGCGCGCATTCTCCCTTACGGCTGGTGCCGACAATCTGGTGAACGCATTGGCCACAAGGACAGTTCTTGTGGCTCCGGGTTGATAACAAGCCGAAAGAGTCTCTGAGGGGAAGCTCTCGCCACCTCTGTTTACTGCAGTGACTTTGAACGAATATACTACTCCCGGCTCAAGCTCCATGGTATATGAAGAGCCTTTCACGTTGGTGCCGTTGTCGAAACCTCCCGTGCCGGCAGCCACATATATATTGTATGATGTAGGTGTGGCTGTAGGCTCAAGCTCGTCTTTCTGTGCCTTCCATGTCAACCGTACCTTGTTTCCGTCGGTAATAATAGCTGTGAATGAGTGAGGTGCCAAAGGCTGAACTATGTATGGTTTGCGGTGCATTTCAGATACATAGCGCAGTATGGTTTTGTATATTGAGCGTGCCATGGTGAATTTGAAATTCGGGTCTTGCCCGAGTCTCATGTCGGGAAAGTTCTGATGTGACAAAGTCTCGAGAATAGCCGAAGGCACTTCTGGCAGTCTCGTCTCACTGTAGTTTCTGTCCCACAGATATCGTCTGTTCCATTTCTTGTAGTGGAACGACAAGTCTCTTGTCACTCCTGCTAAAAGAGCAGACGCAAAGTCCATGGATGCCATTCGTGATATGCCGGCATTTAGCCTGCCGTCGTTGAAGTCGGTTGTGCAGACGGCCAGTGAGCCCACGATGCTTTTGCAGTCACGTTCATATCCTGCATCGCTGTGTATGGCAAGCGAAAGCTCAATGGGGACTTTTTTTCCGGCTTTTGCCGGAACGTACGGAGAGCCTCCTGCAAGCCAGTTTGTCATCAGCGATCGGGTGTTTATATCGTCGGCATAGTCGTTGGTGCCGTTCCTTCCGCTATAAATAGAGTAGGGGGCGCCAGCCCATTGCGCATAGTATCGTGCTCCCTCCAACGCTCTCGGATATCCGCTTGCCGTGCCGCCACGGATTATATTTCCCATGCCGCCGCCAAATCTTACGGCATCGGCAGTCACCACTCCTTTCTTTTTGCTTTGGTTTGAGAGGGTGACGCTGTTGTACATGTTCTCTCCCGCATCGAAATCGAAAGTTCCAAGATATACCCATGTTCCGCCTCCCATCTTCTGGTTTACGATGAATTCGGTTTCCTGTCCCTTGTGTCTGACGGTATAGTGTGCGTCGTCAACGCTGTTTGGCAGAGTCTGATAGCTTACATAAACAGCATATCGTCCTGCCTTTTCAAAATGTGGTTGCCATAGGGCGACGGCTTTGTCTGCCTTTTTTGTTGTCCGTATCATTCGGGCTGTGCCCATGGCGAACGGGTTCTCCCCGTCTCTCAAAACGCTGTCTCTCAATGTAAACCCTTTTTCTTCCGTATTTGTCCACGGGGCGTTTGAGGAATGTTCCGAATAGAACGACTTTGCCGAGCAAGAGCCACGGTCGTTGTCAACAATAATTTCCCTTCGTTGCCAGTCGCGCTCTCTTGGGGTGAAAACCGTTGCGCCTGCGTTTTCGAGCATAGGTATAAGAAAAGGCACCACGATGGTCTGGGTAAACAGGTCTTCTGTGGTGCAGAACAGATTAGGGCGCTGCCATTTCCAGAAGCCTTTCTTCTGGTCGTAGTAGCGTCCGTGGCTTGCCCACAGCGACAAATGTCTGTTGGCAAGTCCGTGGCTTATGTTGTTTGGTCTTGAAACATTCGATACCCATTGCCGTCCCTTGTACTCAATATCTTCCCAAAGGTCGGCACCGTCGAAGTTGGTTATGTTTCCTGGCACATAGTCTTCGAGGGGCATGCCGTTGAGCATTACCTTAAGTTTCAGCTTGCCGTAATGTTTTGGCAGTCCTTTTTTTATTTTCTTATAAGTCTTGCTGACCAGCTTGTCTGTTATCTCCTGTTGTGCAAACTCCTCATCCAGCGTCACGGTAACAGTGTTGTTCTCGACTTTTGTCTTCCATTCTGTTTCCTGTGCGGTGATGCCTGTTGCCGTCAGCATAGAAAAGGCGATTGCCGCCAAACGTGCCGTGTAGCATTTCCTCAGTATTCCGATACCTGTGTTGCTATGTCTCATAGGCTAAACCTCTCCTATAGTAAACAGTTCGGGATGCTTGCCCTTGAAATCCTTGAAATACAGTTTTATCTCTCTCATTTCTTTCTCCACATCGCCTGACGGGATTAGGCTCCGTGTGCATACAATGAGTTTTTTCTCATAGTCTACGCCATAGAGCAGCAATGGAATTTGTGCTTTTTGGGCAATGAAATATGCGCCCTTTTTCCATTCTGGGTTAAGCGATCTTGTTCCTTCAGGAGTTATGCACAGATGAAACGTCTTCATATCCTTTGCCTGCTGTGCAAGGTTGTCTGTCATGCTGCTGTGCCTCGATCTCCATACGGGTATTCCTCCCATCGCCCTGAATATTGGGCCGAGAGGCCAGAAGAACCATTCCTTTTTCATCAGGAAGTTCGACTTTATGCCCTCAGCTTTAGCGTAGAGCTGGCCTATAAGGAAGTCCATGTTGCTTGTGTGGGGAGCCAGACAGATGATGTATTTGTCGGGATGGCAGACGGTTACGTTTTTCTGCCATCCCATAAGTTTATATAGGATATACTGTGCTATTTTTTGTATCATGTATTGTTGTGCTTTTATCCCAATGCGTTTATGTGGTCAACTATTTCCGAAGCCTGTTTCATGAATTCGGCTTTCAGTTTGCGGAAATAGTCTTTTTGTCTCATTCCCGGTTCCGGATGCGATACTCTTCTGATGAAGTCATCGTGGAAAACCAGTATGGATGCCATAATGTTGTTTACGCTTTCCTCGTCAACGTTGCTTGCGTATAGTGTTGTCGCAATGCACTCCGCAAACATGTCACCACATACAATGTTAATGATTTGTTTAAGTTCTCTTCTGTTAGCCATAATGTAATGATGCTTTTATATTTGTTACAGGCAAAGATATGAAAAAAAAAAGAAAGTACGCATTGAGAGCCAAAAAAAATATCAAAAACATTGTTTTTCTTTCCTTTTCTCATAGAAAAACAGTAATTTTGCATCTGAAATATGAATTATTCATCTATAAATAAAAAACAAGAAAATGAAAAAGAGTCTTTTGCAGAGAGAAAGAGCTGCTTATCAGCCAAAACTTCCAAAAGGTCTTCAGGGTGCCGTAAAGGTACAGGAAGGTGAGCCTACACAGAGTGTCGGCAATCAGGAAGAAATCAAAGCTATGTTCCCTAACACATACGGAATGCCGCTTATCGAGTTCGTTCCGGGTGAGCAGAGCCTTGCCAAGCAGATGAATGTAGGTGTTATCCTGTCTGGTGGTCAGGCTCCTGGCGGTCACAACGTGATTACAGGTCTCTTCGATGCTATCAAGAAACTTAACCCGGAGAACAAACTCTTTGGCTTTATCCTCGGTCCTGGTGGTCTTGTAGACCATAACTACATGGAGCTTACAGCAGAGCTTGTCGACGAGTACCGCAACACCGGCGGTTTCGACATGATTGGCTCTGGCCGTACAAAGCTTGAGAAGGTTGAGCAGTTCGAGAAAGGTCTTGAGATTATCCGTGAGCTTGACATCAAGGCTGTCGTTATCATCGGTGGCGATGACTCAAATACAAACGCTTGCGTGCTCGCAGAGTACTATGCCGCAAAGAACTATGGCGTTCAGGTTATAGGCTGTCCTAAGACCATAGACGGCGACTTGAAGAACGACCAGATTGAGACAAGCTTCGGTTTCGACACAGCTTGTAAGACATACTCTGAGCTTATCGGCAACATCGAGCGTGACTGTAACTCTGCGCGTAAGTACTGGCACTTCATCAAGGTAATGGGGCGCTCTGCATCTCATATCGCTCTCGAGTGCGCTCTCCAGTGCCAGCCAAACATCTGTCTCGTATCTGAGGAGGTTGAGGCTAAGGCTCTCTCTCTCGACGATGTTGTCACATATATCGCTACAGCTGTTGCTAACCGTGCCGCTGACGGTAACGACTTCGGTACCGTTATCATCCCAGAGGGACTTATCGAGTTCATTCCTGCTATCAAGAAGCTTATTGCTGAGCTGAATGATGTCCTCGCATTGCCTGAGGCACAAAACCTCGGACGCAGCGAGCAGATTGACTTCGTTAAGCAGCACATCGCAGAGGACAACCTCGCTGTATTCAACAGCCTCCCGACAAGTGTCGCACGTCAGCTTGCTCTTGACCGTGACCCGCACGGAAACGTACAGGTATCTCTTATCGAGACAGAGAAGCTCCTTAGCAACATGGTTGCTGCTAAGCTCGACAGGTGGAAGAAGGAAGGCAAGTATGTTGGCAAGTTCAATGCACAGCACCACTTCTTCGGATATGAGGGACGCTGCGCTGCTCCATCTAACTTCGATGCCGACTACTGCTATGCACTCGGAACAAGCGCCGCACAGCTCATCGCTAACGGTAAGACCGGTTACATGGCGATTGTAAAGAACACTACAGCTCCTGCCGACGAGTGGGTAGCAGGTGGTGTGCCTATCACAATGATGATGAACATGGAGCGCCGTAACGGTGAGATGAAGCCTGTTATCCGTAAGGCTCTCGTTGAACTTGACGGTGCGCCGTTCAAGACTTTCGCTGCTAATCGTGAGGAGTGGGCAAAGGAGACCAGCTTCGTATATCCTGGCCCTATCCAGTACTGGGGACCGTCGTCAGTTTGCGACCTTACCACACGCACTCTTGCTCTTGAGCAGGAAGGCAAGTAATTTGTAATTGTAATAGCAATACTGTATTATCTGAATGAGCGCGACTATAAAGAAGACGACAAGAAAACACAACACTTCGGCATCGAGGCGCCGTCGTCAGAATGGCAGCCGCGCTCATTCTTCTTTTATGGCAAGGCTAAACCGCTATCCGCGCTGGACATGGTGGGTTGGCGGTGTGGCTATTGTCTTTTTTTATATTTGGGCTTTCTACTATTTTTTTGTAAGTCCTACGGGGTTCCGCTGGAGAGCTCTTTATGGCGATGCACGATATCCCGACGGTTACGAGATACACGGCATAGACATATCACACTATCAGGGAACCATAAACTGGGACGACCTGAAAGGCAATGCTGTAATAAAAGGCTGTCCGCTGAGGTTTATAATCATAAAGTCTACAGAAGGCTCAACACGTGTCGACCCTAACTTTAAGGACAATTTCTATCAGGCCCGTGAGTATGGCTTCATTCGTGGCGCATACCATTTCTGGAGCAACAAGTCTACGGCAAGGGCGCAGGCGTACCATTTTCTCAACAACGTAAGGCTTGAGGATGGTGACCTCCCGCCGGTTCTCGATATTGAGCATAAACCCAAAAACACATCTGTAGAAGACTTCCAGCGTGACGTGCTTACATGGCTTCATATCGTTGAGGACAAATATCACGTAAAGCCCATTATATATACCTATTATAAGTTTAAGGAGCAGTATCTCAGTGCGCCGGTATTCGACGACTATCCCTATTGGATAGCCCACTATTATGTTGACAAGGTGGAGTACAAAGGCAAATGGAAATTCTGGCAGCATACCGATGCCGGAAAACTGCCGGGCATAAAAGGCTATGTGGACCTCAATATCTACAACGGCTCGTACTACGACCTCAAAATGCTTACCATTGGTGCCGACAAAGAGTAACGAACGCTTATGCCGGGTAATTATTCTTGACGTTTTTGCGAGCCTCTTCCGTATATGTTGCCGGAGCCATTGGTATCTGTTTAAAAACGCATGCGGCTGCGTTGGCGATAAGATTATTAATCTTACGGCCAACAGATTATTAATCTTATGGCCAACAGATTAATAATCTTATCCAGAACGCATATATAAGCGTTTGGCAACGCAGGGGGGAAGCATGAGCTCTTTTATAAGGATGTGTTTGGAAAATTACTTACAAGCTTTAGCTGTTTTTACAGAGTTACTCTAACTTTGTGGTAAAATAATGGGTCAGCGGAAAATCAGTGGGGATAAGAATAATTTGTAAAGAAGTATTTTACCATATAGTTATACAGGTCATAAAGCTTGTCAAGTATTTAAGCCCTGAAAGGATTTTAAAGGGTTTGTAGGATAACCTGCCTCTGAATTTAAGCTCAAGCAGTGCGCCCCGAAGGGGCATGAGGCACTTAGCCCAGGGCAGAGCGAAGCG